>CAMCXE010000001.1 GCA_945882995.1 Thalassocella blandensis
CAACATAGTCAACCTGAGCAAGATTATTGTGTGGCGAATAAATAGGGGTCGTCTCAGAAAACGGAAAATAAAGCACGCTAAGACCGGTCCGCGCCGCTGCCTCTCACTCGTCAGGTTGAGCTATACCCTAACCTGACACACAAACCCCAACAATAAAGCGTCAGAATAGAGCCGATTTTCTAATTTATTGACACCTGTCAGCCAGCCTCTTAGACTCATACCTGACAAAACAGCCACCGGGTGAGCATTTTGAGCGGTCAACGGATCGGGTACATCCGAGTTAGCAGCTTCGACCAAAATCCAGACCGCCAACTTGAGTCGGTCAAGCTGGATCGCACATTTATAGATAAGGCGTCCGGCAAGGACACCAATCGACCCGAGCTGGAAAAACTACTGGCCTACATTCGCGAAGGTGACGCCATGATTGTTCACAGTCTAGACAGGCTGGCGCGCAACCTGGATGACCTGCGCCGCATCGTCAATAGTCTCACCTCACGCGGTGTCCGGGTTGAGTTCATAAAAGAAAACCTGGTATTCACCGGCGAAGACTCGCCCATGGCAAATCTACTGTTATCAGTAATGGGGGCCTTTGCGGAATTTGAGCGAGCCATTATTCGAGAACGCCAGCGGGAAGGCATTACCTTAGCTAAAGCCAAGGGCGCTTATCGTGGCCGCAAGCGGGTGCTCACCGAGGTACAGGTTGCAGACCTCAAATCCCGTCTCGCCGCTGGGGAGTCAAAAACAAAGTTGGCACAGGAAATGTGCATAAGCCGAGAAACGCTGTACCAATATTTTCGACGCGAAACCAAAAAATCATGAAATTTTGGTGCTGCGAATACCCGCATATGGGTAACTAGGAATCCTTGCGGTCCCCCAGCTAGACACATTAGCGCTGCGCACTATAGACTCAGTTAAAAAAGGCGGAGGCACTACAGTGAAAAGTTACAAATTAATCAACTCGACGACCATTTCTGATGACGATCCCGATCGACAATCGCGGATGATCGGTTTCTTTGTTGCGCTGGATGATTTCATGAAATCGAGGCACAACTACAAGCGCAGCAAGCTCGTTCCCTATGTTAACAAAGTTGATGCGAAGTGCTCTAAATTTACAGTCTCGATTCGGTTCGGTGCTGGCGATGACGTATCTATAACAGCCATACAATTCAAAGATCGACGCAAGGGGCATTGCGCGGCGCTGGTCGAGTTTATCGACAGCATTTCCGAGACCTATCGCATTCCGAGCGTGGAATTTATTAGTGTTGAGAGCGAAGGGATGCGCGCATTCGTAATGAAAAACCGCTTTAAAAACCGAGAGCCGTGTTGGAGCCCGATCAGCCATGGCTTGGCGGATTCACCGAACTGGTACCGGCCCACAAAATTCGGGTGTCGGTCGGCGCACTGAAGTTCAAACCGAAGAGTCGTTACAGTTTCTTGACACTCTTAGGCGACGCACTTATTTTGCGCGCCTTCTAAAACCTGACAGGATGTATGGTTATGGCTCAGTGTGAAACTGTCGATAGAATTTTAAATGCCGCCACTATTTTGTTTGCCGAGCGCGGCTTTGCGGAAACATTGCTGCCCAGCGGGCGGCACCCCGCGCACAAAACTAGCCATTGAGCATGGCAAGATAACTTCTAAATCAGTCGTGTTTAAAGCGTCGGAGGCCACGAATTAATACTCCTAGCGCGCCCGCAAGCGGGCGCCTGCGAGTGGCGCCGTGGCTTGACATAAGCCACAAATCACTGTATCAATATTTGTTTGCGAAAGAGCGCAGCAAATTGCTTCGCTATTGATAAAAATTGAGCCAGCTGTCAACTTTAGGAGAATTGAAAATGTTCGAGATTGGCATAACAACTTTAGCGCTGAGCGTGGCTGCATTTTTCTTCATATGGTGGATTGCTAAAGATGTTAAAACTACGGTTGTGCTAACCGCGCTCATCGGCGTCGCTGGGGCGCTAATTATAGCTTCAAACCCGTCCGCCGAGTATGGAATTAAGGTGTTAAATAGCACCGCCACGCTTGGAAAGTGCGCTCTTTTTTTACTGCCTTGGGCAGCGGGAAGTTTTATTGGTTATAGAATAACCGTTGGCGCAGCTCCATTGCCGAATTAGAATTCGGCAGCAGCCGAGCGGGAATCATATCCCAAGTCGCTCCATCCAATACCCTGCCGTTGGCCTTCTTATTGCGCTTGGCACCATCTTCACCAAAAGCTCCCCACTGCTTAAAAAAGAAGTTCACACCCTTTTCAAGACATTGGTTTCGCACGTTAACTACCCACTCCGCTTGCATGGGTCTGGCGCCTTGGCCGGACTCTCCACCTGCAATAACCCAGTGGATACCTTTCAGGCGGATCTGTCCTAAATCTTCAAGGAATGGCTCCACCGATAAAAATCGAGTTTTTGCCTTAATGGTTTGAAGAATGCCAATTCTGGGCTTTCCGTATTTGCGATCTTCTACTGAGACGCCAATCCAAGCATTTTCTGGAACCACCCGGGTTTCGAAATACTCTCCCATTCTCAATGCACGCTTTGTTAACACCTGATAGGTGTGGTGAGGTGTCGCTCGGATTGTGTCAAAAACACGATCAATGTAATCAAATGGCACCTCTTCGTGAAAGAGGTCGCTCATAGAATTCACAAAGTAAACAGTCGGCTTTTTGCGGCCCATAGGTTGCTCTAAACGATCCGGCATCAGCGAAACTTTAAAGCCGTTTTCATAGCCTGGGGCACCCATGGCCTGAAGGCGAACAGCCATCGTCTCTGCATAGCAGTGTTTACAACCCGGCGATACCTTGGTGCAGCCGGTAACCGGATTCCAGGTCTGCTCCGTCCATTCAATTTTGCTAGTCGTTGCCATAACGAATCCTCTCAAACGTCAAAACTATTTTCTACAACTGTGTATTTATACAGATTCCTGAAACCGACCACCACAGGTATTGCAACCAATATCCAATCGAGGCCTACCCCATACCTGATTATCGCAACCGCAGCGGTACTTCACCCTTGTTTGCGGTTTTTTGAGCATTGCCGGTAGTGGCGTTAACTGAACGCACTCCACCGGCAATGCCATTACAGCATCCGGCTCCCAAGGCGAGCCACCCTTAATCTCGCCGCTAACGCTTAGCGTAGGATCGCCCACAACCCCAGTGGCAGGCTCTGCCTCAGCGGCAGCTAACGGCACTAGCGCTGAAGCTGGCTGAGGTGTTGAGCCAATAACATAGATTGCGGATGCGGCAGTCCTACAGCCAGCGCCATCAAAAACCTTTACTGCGCGGGGTGAGCGGAATGCGGGGATGGTATCAACCCAGCTCAATTTAAATCCCTGGTTAGATAGGGTTTTAATGGCCTCGTGAAGCGGGCCGGAGGCGAGGATGTAATCATCCATTTTCTGTCCAACCCTGCCACCGCCCGGCAGGCCAGTGGTGGAGGGCATCAGTCCCAAGGCCTCCATTTTGTCTGCCCACTCTTTATTGTGGTACCCAGTCCGACTGGGTGTACCGAAATGGTACTGCCACACATGACACTGCTCATGAACAATGGTCTGGCACAGCTCCTCAAGCGGGCTGCCGTAAAAATATTCTGGGTTAATAGCCAGCTCATCCACATAGGTCTGATCCTGGTTAATCCAACGCTTGCGGGAGAAATACCCCATAACCCGTGGTTGACGCTGAAAAGTAAACAGGCAGGCTGGAAGCTGCCCAGAAAAAAGCTCCCGATTAAAAAAATCATATAGGAACTCAATCGCCGTATAGGCTTCGCGGGTAGGCAGTGCAGAAGCACTGGAAACGGAAAAAACCTGCGCAGGAGCGCCGGAAACTGAAAACTGAGCAACCATGGCAATGGATTCTGTATTGTACAAAACAAATATTAGGCTAAGAAGCAAAGGCTATCCCTTTGAAGTGAGCATAGCGGGTGCCAAAGGCACTACAGGGGTGATACTGGCGGATCAGGTTAAGTCGTTGGATTGGGCGGCGCGACGCATGAAAACGGTTGATAAGGTTTCGGATGGCTGCCTTGCCAGCGTTATTGGCATGATTGAACTCATACTCAATGCCGACGAACCCTAGCTGTTCAATTAGATAGGCACATTTTGAATGCGCCACTGCAAAAAATGCCTAGGCAGGAGGGTGAGCTTGCTCTCGACCGCTCGCCGGTGATTGAGCCTGGGCGAATAAGTGTGGTGTGACTACTCAAATCTACAACTAAAGTGCTAAATTAAACACATGTCAATGGGAGAACAAACATGAACACCAAAACCGATACCACTGGCACCACCGCCAACCCTTGGATGGAAGGCGTAACCTTTGTTGGTGGAAGCAACCAAGACAAAGCTGTGCGCATAGCGCTAGCCTTGGGGCGCGTAACCTGGACTCTTGCAAAAATCCTATTCTCTGTCTTGGCGGTATGCACTATCGCCTTGCTTAGCGCGATGGCGGAAAATGACGAGAAGGAGGTGCCGCCTAACGACGTTAATAATCCTTTCCGTGACCCATACGACCCGTATCGGGACGTACAATAGAACACCCTATTTTATCTTTTTCACCAGTGATGTAGCTGCACCCTGAGCGGCTTTAGCTGGCGCAGCAGCCGCGTCACCCAATCCATGCGTGGCCATATTGAAAGATTCGGTTATCCCTATCGCCAACCCACCACCCACAATCCCCATCATCGACGTAAACAGCACCGGCAGCGCGATGTATAAAAACATCGTGATATAACCGATGACAAGCTTAGTAGTACTGTCCTGCATATTGTCCATGGATAGCGTGGAGTGGTCAGTCACGTTGAAAATGCCCGCCAACAAGAAATTATCCAACCAGGAGGCGAGCGCAAATAAAAATGACCAGAACACAATAGAAAAATGCACCAGCGTGAGCTGCAATAATTTGCCGACGTTGTACAAGCTAAACATCATTAACAGCGGTAGCAACAGGGTGAGCATCATTAATACCAAAGCCTGCACAATCGGTGCTGCCGACCTTATGGCATTGGATTTTACCGAGCCGCCAATACTGCCCCACATTATTCCCAGATTCGCCGCTGTAGATTTTAGTGATTCGCCAGTTTGACTCAGGCTCACAGCAGATACGGCGGGCGTTAAATCACTGGAGACAGGCAAAGCCGCCCGCTTCTGCGCGCTCCCCAATACGGTTTTTAATAGCGCGTCTTGCTGCTCGACACCTGGGGAATACCAGTTTTTCGTCACCTGCTCAAAATTGGTCCGCTGAGCAACTGTTAAGCCTTCGTCGTGCGGCAGAGATGCGCTATTGGTCATATCCCACAAAACCCGTTTCCGCAAACCGTCATCGCCACCGCGCCCTTTCCACCATTGGTCGCAGGTGGGCCAGCCGGGGCCGGGGCCACCAAAGCCATTGCCTGTCAGGTCTGGGCCTTTCACGTTGTCGCCACAAAGTTCGCAATAGCCAATAGCGGAAACCGGCTTGACCATAGGCCTTAACTGGTCGTAATAGCCGGGTTGGGTGATAAAAAACTCCGACCCCATCCATGCTACATCTTGGCTGGGGTTCGGTATGGCGCTGGGAATCGTCGGATTCTCCCGCATAAACTTATTGGACGCGGGCAAATAACATTCGTTGTAAAACTGTGCGGTTTCGGCCTGCAACTGCGGATCAGTGACATTCAAGGTGCTTAAATCACTAAGCATCGCCCGTACATCCGGTTTGCAGGGCAGCTCATGCTTTAAGGCGTAGGTGACGGCCTGATTGAGTGGTGCCATAAAAAACCACCAAAACGGGGCACGCGCAACGCTGCTATCAATCATGCCTTTAAAGACAGTGGCTTGCTGGTCAAAGGTTGTACCGGTAGCGCCAAAACCGGCGTTACCGTTCACATAGCTAAGGTCAGAGGGACTACATTCCAAGGTTTTATAGGTGGTTTTTTGTGTGTAGATATTCAGCACTGGCTGAACACCAAAAAACAGCACCGCCAGCATGAGATAGAAGCGCACCTCTAGCGTGCGCACAACTTGCTTGGCGGTAATTCCCTCTTTTTCCTGAACCTCTAGCAGGGTTTTTAACACCATCACAATGAAGGGAATTAAGGCGATGCCCGTAGCCGACAGCAGCGACCAAATACCGTTGTACAGGTGCCACCCAAGCAGGGTGGTATAGAGATCGACAGCGGAACCCGTGAGCATGGTGTTACCCCTTATTTAAGCCACTGAAAAACATTTAAACCAAACACCAGCTCGTAAGCCACGCACAGCTTAATCACAAATATGCGAAAACGCGGCACCAAGTCCGGCTGCACCGCCACACCAAACCGACGCAGCCAATTTGGCCATTGCCAATACAGCAGCGCGTAAAACGCCAACCGTAAAACTAAAAAATTCAGGGAAAAATGCCGGGACAATTCGGAAAAAACCAGAATGCCACGGGAATTACTCAGCAGCGCATTACCCAGTGAAAGCGTAACCACCATGGCCAGAATGGCCCCGCCAGCAATCCACGCACCGCGTTTAGCGAGTTTTAATTTCATGGAGGGGCTACCCCACCGTCTTTGAATTTATCTTCGCGGGTGCGGGGTGTTTCGAGTGACTTGCCTTGAGACGATAAATCCCGCCCTTCCATGCGCTCCGATAGAAGGCGCGAGGAATTGGTGAGCACTCGGGATTTCACATCCTGCTCAAACAGCACATTGTCAATTTCCCGCTGTAGGCGCTGTTTGGCGTAGGTGATTTCTTCCTGAGCTTGCTGGTTGGCGGCAAGGTTAGGGTCTTGCTCACCCGCATTAAGCAGATCGCGGGCAATCAGCGCCTTTTCCATGGTGCGGGACATGGCCAGCTCTGAGGTAAATCGGTTGGCCAGAATGGCCTGCTCGGCTGGCGGCGCTTCACGCAAGCTGCGGATAACTTGGTCGGTAGCCATAATACCCATGCCGGGTGAGGATAATTTTGTCAGCATGGCATTGGTGATTTTGGATGCTGTCAGCGCGGTTAGTAGGTCTGCTTCGGCAATTTTTTTCTCATCGGAATGGGTCAGGCGTAAGCCTTGGCCCACTTTGGTTTTCAGTTTTGTACAGTTGGTGCAGGTGCTAATCATGCGCTCCCCCACCACACTTGTTGTCCATTTGGTAGCGGCGTCCGAATCTTTAAACACACGAGTGATACGTTCGTCACCGGTAACACCGTTGCCACCCTCTGCAGTACTAGCGCCAAGGGTCACATGGCTGTAGCCTGCCTCAACAGTGTCGGCCACGGTTAAAATCGGCGGCTGGAGGGTGCCATTGGCATTGCGGCCACCTTTCATAACGCCACCCGGCATCATAACCCCGCGATCAGCCGCTTTCGTTTCCATATCGTCATCGGTAAATACCGGGTTATCCCCCACGCGGGCGGCGTCAGCCCAAGTGGAGTTTTTGCTGACACGCAACCAACCGTCCATAGGGTTTCGTCCATTACCCAGGTCATTTTGGAGGTCTCGACAACTCTTTACGGCACCCTGAAAGGAAAATTTGGCGTCCACTAAGCCTTTGGTCATGAAGTCATAAACACCGGGGTAATTCTCTTGCACCTTCGACAACCCCCAGGCTTGCAACATCCCGGGAGCTGCTGCCACCACATCATTGGCTAGGCCGTACAAGGAATGTTGTGCATCTTTAAAGGTGTTTACGATATTAATGCGTGGATCGAACTGGCAATTACGAAACATATTCCATTCAACCCCCACCTCTAAATCCACCGTGGTGCGGTTAGATTGGCGGTAATTCACATAAGGGTCAGCACCACCTACTGAGAAATACCAAGTGCCGTCCCCCGTGGGGCGCACCAATGGGATATCCGCATAGGATGGTGCGAATGCAAACAGCGCAGCAACCAACCCCAGGCTTGTAACGGCTGACTTCGCCATAGTGCTTAATGTGTGACGCATAATTGTGACCCTGTTGTATTGCCTAATTTACGCAGCTCTTGCGCACTATCGGTATGCCGGAACAGCCCCGAATTAGGGGTAGGTATCCCATTGAAATCTGCCAATGTAAAAATCGCCAGCCTTCCTGCAGCACTTGTATGGCCGCCAAAGCGCAAAGACGTAGCCCTCTTTGCTGTCCACATTCCTGCCATCTGCCCAGGTGGCACTACCTCCAAAGGCATAACCGGAGTGATCCTCCACGGGATAGAGCATTTGGAATTTATGGGTATCGGTATTGCCCGCCTCCACTTCCGGCGGTGCCCAGCAGCGGTTGCCGCAATCACTACTGGGCGGGACGTAGAGGTGAAACTGGCCGGTGCGGGTAACGATCTCGGCGGCGCGGTGGGCGGCTACCGCCGCGTTAATTGCGTCATAAGGGTGGGTGCCCCAGCCGCAACGCGGATACACATTGGCCCACTTGGCCAAAGGCAGCTGCGCCTTGATATAGGGGTATCCAATTAATGCCTGCGGAAATAAGCCTTCGATACTCAATGGGCTGTACCACAAAGGGTCGGCTGCCGAATCGAAATACAGCAGCCAAGGCACCTTTACTGTGGACTGACACATGAGGCCGACTTGGCCTAAGGCGGCATAGGTAGCAACAGCGGGATTGCCAAAAATTCGCACATGCTTGTAATCCACTTGCGTATCGCCGGGGCGATTTTGTTGCGACATCGTGGCCGGATTGTCATCCCCAATACCAAAACTCGATAGGTCATCAATGGGCATCTTTCCCGAATAGGAAGCGATAGCTAAGTCGGGAATGTAATGCCCAACCATAGGCGACACCTCGGGGTGGCACTCCAAAAACCCACACTTAACCCAATTGCACTCACCAATGAGCTTCCAGTGCATACAGTCCGTGCAAGACAGACTTTTGAGTGCAATATCCCAAGAGGAAATGCCGGCACGGCTCACTGCACTGACACCACCCAGCACCGCCAAGAGTGCGGCGATTTTTACACTGCGCGAGATGCTCAATTTCGTAAAGTTCATAGCTACTCCGCCGCTCTGTGAGTTTCTCGGTATTGGTCATAATCCTGCACGGCGGCAGCTATATCCGTGGTGCCGTACACCACAAAACGGCAGTTATCGAAGGCGATAGCGGGAATGCGGGACACACCGCACTGGTACATCACCTCTAAACCCTTCTGCGCCTCGCGCATCTTGAGGAGAAACGCCTTGCCCTCGGCACTGGCCAGCCAGGCCTTAGCCTGCACTTGCGCCATTTCAGGATTCGGTGGATAACGCGGCGTTGTCGCATTTAACTCATCGGGTTTAGCGAGATTCCATAAGCGTATTTGGGTGCGTGGAATTTCGGGCGCGGTTATGGCGCCATCGGTAAATACGTCGATTCGAGTATCGGCACAGGCCAGCTGAACACTGGTGCCCAGCCAAACCACCAATAGCGCGCCGCCAAAATTGCGAAAGCGCAAGGCATTTGGATTTAATGCTTCAGTATTCATTTAACGCCTCTATTAACCCGCTCTACAAAACGCATTGCGGCCAAAACCACACATGATTGGGTGGCCCCACCCGACCGTAACTACTAGCGGCTTACGTGGCTAGTGGGAAGTGGAGCCTTTGTCGCCGATGCAATCATCGGTGGGCTAGTGTCATGGGGCCACCCAAACTCTTTACCGGCGGTGCGGTAACTGCACCGCACCGCCACCATCTTTAAAAACGCCGTTACTTCATTTCATCCGGTACCGGCTCGCAGGCAAATTCCCAGTGCGCTATACCTGCCGCATCAACCACCTGCAACGGCGTACCCAGTGAGCGCCGCAAGTCTTGCGGGACGCCATTCACAATCAATCGGTACACATCGCCTTGGCGAATGTCCGACACTAAAAATGGTTGCCAGCGGTCATCGCGTAAAATCATGGCAATAGTGGCCATAGGTGCCTCCTCAATCAGTCTCGCGCTCGGTTAATACGGCCTTTGGCGAGCTGCTCACCGATCATTACAGCGGCTTCCATTTCGTCGATGCCGTGTTCATTCATGAGTTTTTTGCGCGCCCGTTTTTCGTCTTTTTCGGTCATACCCAAAGCCAAACACAATCCCGGTGGCACCATGCGAAATAGCCCTTGCACGTTGTCACTCATAATTACGCCCTCGGTGTATTTGCCCGAGGCCTTGCGGGTGGATAAGAGCATTTGCCGCTGGTCGTCACTCAGGGCTTTGAATTTTTCGATATTGGTTAATTCGCCCTGGTCGATGAACAAACACATCCACCACTCAAACATGGCCAGCATTTTTTCGGAGTCGGCGGGGTAATCTTTCATGTTTTGGGTGGCCTGCCAGAGCCATAAACCCATACGACGACCCAACAATTTGGATACCACTACCAAGTAGGAGGCGAGCAATTTATTGGTGGTAATAACGTGGGCTTCGTCGGTTAAATTAATGGTGGGCCGCCCGTCACGCTGAGTGCGCTGAGCGCGGGCAATTACCTGATTCACAATGGAGATATAGGCCACAGATAACTTGTCGCTGGAGTCGCCACCACTGGCCAAGGCGCCCATTTCAATGCGGATGTAGTCGGCGTCAGGCAGTTCTTCACCGGGGCGATTAAATAACTCGCCGGCAAAACCATCGGTAAACAACTCCATGGCGTCGGCCATTTCACTAATGCGTTTGGCGCTTTGCGGGCGATCAGCGGTTTGTGAACGCAAGGCTTTAATCACTTGCTCCGGCAATACATCCACCGAGCCACAGAGGCGGGATTCTTTGGCGGCTTCGATAATGGCTTTTTTCAATAGGCCTAAGTCGGAGCGGGTCATACGCCCCTCTTCTTTATGCTCCCCACCCGTCACCATCAGCCGCGCAATAATCAGCATTTCACCGAGAATATCGCGGGAAACTTTTTCATCGTCGTTATCGCCCGTCTCGGCCTCTTCCAGCTCGGCATCGCCAGTTAACACATGCTCGATAATGCTGGATTCCTGCACCACCCGACCCTCGGCATCCACCAAGTCCAGCGCGGGTTTAAATGGCGCAATGGAGGGGGATTCGCCAGGACGAAACACAATATCCACCGTGGATTTGCCGTGTTTTTTCAAAAACTGGCTAAGCAAACCAAAGGAGTTACCGGCCTCTACCACCACCCAGCGTGGGTTGTAGACGGCGGTAATGAGCATTTGCAAATACACCAAGGTGGCGGATTTACCGGCACCGGTTGGGCCAAATAAAAACAAGTGGGCATTTTTGGCGCGATCACCCTGCAAAAACGGATCAAAACTAAAACTCTCGCCGCCGCGATTAAACGACACTATGCCCGGATTGCCGGTACCCACACCGCGCCCATAAATCGGCAGGATATTGGCGAGGTGATGGGTGTAAATAATCCGCTGGCGAATATCCACTTGATCCAGCGACACATCGTAAGCGCAGGGCAAAAACCGCATGTAGCGATCCATGCGAAACACATCAAACTCGGGATCAATTAAACGCAATTGGTTTTTATTTAAGAGCGCATCCATTTCGCGCATACGGTCGTCCATGGTGTCGTCATCTTCGGCGCGCAGGGCGATGCCCATGGAATAGGGATACAGCTTATTGCCTCGCGCAATCTGCATACGCGCATTACCCACCTCTTCGCGTGTGGCGGCGGCTTCCGGGGTGTTGCCTCGGGAGTTTTTTTCAAGGCGCTCTAAATGCTTACGGATAATGTTTTGCGGCTGTGCCACATAGTTAATGATCAACACCGCACCTTCCGGCAGTTCATCCATAAAGCAGCGGGTACGGGCATTGGGGCCGGAGCGTTCTTCTTTGGATTCGTACCGCTCGGCTGAGGTTTGCCCCACCACAGGGGCGCGCATCATGCGCTCGATGCTTAACAGAGTGTGTGGCAGCCCATCAAAATACCAGTTTTTGGTTTTGGCATCGCTGCGCACATCCCGGGTCATTACATCGGAGGATAAATCGAATTCCGCTGTTTTATCGTCGTCGTGAACATAGGGATTTTGTTTGAGCCAAGCGTCTGCATCGCCTTTGGCGAGCTTAGGCTTAGGATTAAACCAGCGGAATAACCAGTTGCGGATCGGCTCGCCGGTAAGGCGTTTAAACGTCACTCCCGTGGCTTTGAGCATTTGTTCTACGCGCTTGCACTGAGTATCCAGCTCCATGCTGGGCGTCATGCCCTTGCGGCGCTCAGCCCCTATGGCTTGGCGACGGTAAAACACCATATAGACTTTGCGTTTGGTGCCGCCCCAGGGCAAACCATTAAGCGGGTCAACAAACAAGCCGCCCGAGGTGGCCATGTCGCGCACATGCTCGCGCCACACGGTGTCGATAAAATAATGGGTATAGGGGGTTAATTCAGCGTCGCGCTGACCGTGTACGCGTTTGGCATGAGCCATTAGCGAATCGGTAATGGCGCAGAATTCGGATTTATCACTCCAGCTATAAACGCTGATTACCCAGGGTGACTGCGCCAACTCTTCAAACGTCCCGGTGATAAACGAGTTAATGCCATCGCGGATTTGATCCAAGTGGGCATCGGAGCGAGCTTCGGTAGCCACGGGGGTAAGGTCGTAAACTGCCGCAACGGATTTAGCGTCCGCCAATAACAACTTGTTATCATCCAGAATATCCAACCAAGGCAACAAGCCGGTAATGGATTTGCGGCGTTTGTAAGCACCTTTTAAATCATCATCGGTGATCACGGTTTCGCCGCTGAGCGGCGAACCCTTGACAAAAAAATCATTAAACAAAGCACCGAGATTCATTACTTACCCCTAGGGTTAATCTGCTGAGGTTGCGTGTTAATACTTGGAACCCGATGGTTTGCGGGCTTTTTTCCTTTTCTCTTCTTTCACTCGCACCTGCTCTTGCTGCACCTCAATGGCGTGCATCATGGGCCGGACGCTACCAAGGCTTTCACCCGGCATGGAGTATTGGGTGCGCTCATACATGGTAAATCGCGTGAAATACGCGGGTATGGCCGCACCTGAGTCCCCCACCACATGGGGCCGAACATACATAAACAACTCAGGATTCGGCAGCGCCGGATACAGGTGTTGTATTTGTTGAATATTCGGTGGCAATGGTGTGCTGTAATTTTCTGCCGCTATAGGCCGCGCCTGAATTTCTGCTTGGCGCAAGCGCATAGCGGCAGCGCCACCACTGGTGGCTTTTTCGTCATAGATTTGATCCATGGTTTTTAAGTTTTGCGGTATGACTTTGTTAATGTGTGAGGTGCAGCCTAGGGCAAATAAACACACCCCAAAAGCCGAAAACCGCATCAGCCTTGTGCAAATTAACGCGGTAGCTGCAACACCATTAGTCGAAGGATTTGGCATCTTTGCCTCCTTTGTGGGAATAAACGAGTTTGCGAGCCGCGCTGTTGTAGTCCACCAATAAATCGCGGGTGATGTGCAGTGCTACGGATTGACCGGGATTTACCAACACCACATCAAAGGAGTCGCGCACTCGGTCTTTGTAAAAATCCATGATGGTTTGCACGGAATTCGCGGCGGTTTCATTGTTGGCAAATTTGACGGCATCACCCGTCACTACAGAACCACTCAACCCACTACTGAGCGCCTGAATCTGTGTGGTTTCGGCTTGGGCTTTCGCATCAAAATAACTGCGCGCCGCACCCAGCACACCGATGGTGAAAAGCTGTTTCTCGGCATCAGTGATACGCTGCCCGCCAATACAGGGCACACCCTGTGAACTGGAGATATAGCCAATGGATTCGGCGGCGCGCCCGCCGCCGTCGCTGGCCAAGGGGTCTTGATCATCGGATTTAGCAGCCAGGCCTTCATCGGTGGTTTTTACAGCGTTTGGTAGGTGCTGAATGCGCCCATCGTGAAACGTAAAGGTGGCTCCCGTGAGGGCCACAGACACACAACTGAGGTTCCAGTTACCCGTAGCCACCCCTTCAAACACAATACCCTTCAAGCCGGGAATACGCAGGCCATTGGTGGCCAGGTTGTCGTCACCCAGAATGAATTTCACAGGGAAGCGGTCGCCCACACGCCCGCCCACTGGCACACGGCCAATCATGGCGGTCATGGCGGTGGCATCCATCAAGGTGGCGCGGGCTGGAATGGTGTAATAGGGTGTGAGAATGCCTTTTTTCTTGTCGCCGGATCGTTTGCCGTCATCCTTTTTGGCTAAGCCGTTGTTAGTCTCGCCCGGGGTCCCGCCCATGGCGCCACTGCGACTATCCAGCCCATTCAACGCGGATTCACCCGGCGTTAAGGGCTTAACCGACACATAACCCGGCAACATGGTCGGCTCAAAGGCGGGTTGGTCTTTGTTGTAGCCGGATCGCTTGCGGCTGTCACCACCTTTTAAGCCCAAGTCTTCAGAGCTGAACTGATACCCATTGGTGGTGGTGTTTTCCATCTTTTGCGATTGCTGGGTCATCTGATCTTTCAGCAATTCGACGTTGTTTTGAAACCCCTCAAATTCGCTTTGAATTTTCTTAACGGTTTCATCACCCTCTTTACCGGCACCGGTTTTACTTTCAATGCGATTCAACCGCTCCGACTGAATTTTCAATTCTTTCTGGAGTTCGGCGTTTGCGTCTTGCTCCGCTTTATAGCGCGCCTGCAACTGACTTAGGGATTCCGACACCGTATCGCCGGCCACCTCTTTTACCTGTGCGGTAGAGGTGCCACCCAAGCTGGGCTTGGCTCCAGCTTCCTGCTTTACGCCATTTTTGCCGGGGTCATTATTCGCGTTTATCGCTACCACGGTGGCGCCAACCGCTAACACACCAACACCCAGCCAGATAAGTTTATTAGTACGCATAGCTATCCTCCATCAGCGCCTCAGCAAAGGGTTGCTCCGATACCAAATACACCGTGGTGCGATCTTCTAAGCTGCCCTTTGGTCCGATATTGATATGTTGTGCCGTAACGTGACTGAAGTTACCCCGCACTCGGGAAGGATCGAATTGCAGGCGAATGGGTGTGGCATTGGTTATCAACACTGCCGTGAGGTACCGATCAAAACCCGCCCATGCACCCACCACCTCCACCGTAAAGCGCTCACCCTGCGAGCTTTGCATCAGCGGAAAATCCCGTGCAATGGGTGTAAAACTCATTTGATTGATGCGTGAATCTTTCGGGATTAGCCGACTGGGGGCATAAAGTGATTGCGAGGCAAACCGAGTCAACATCACCTCGGGCGGGTCGCGTAGCGGCTCCTCGGCTTCTTCAAGAACCTGCCCATTAGCCGTCATTTCGGCGGGTGCTGCCTGCCCTTGTGAGTGCGCGGCCGTGGCCGCAGCGGCCTGCGCCTTGAGTAGCGACGGGTCTTCAATCACTAAATCTTCAGCTTCTGCGCGGGTAGCGGCGCCCACGTCCAACACATAGACCGTAGAGCCATTTTTAGCGGTGACAATAATGCGGGCTGGGTCAAAAGTGGTTTTGGCCGTCCAGTAAATCATTTGCTCATTCGGGGCCAGGGATGTCAGGTTTTGACTCACCCCTATGGGTACCTGCACCTGCACGTCTTGCGGGAAGGTCACGCGCACTTCTTTGCCTACGGGCAAAATCAGCGTTAAGGGCTTGTTATCCCACACGCGGCGCTGATCCGCCTGCGCTTGAGTCGCGCCCAGCAACAACCCGACACCCAAGGCAACACACAGGGGTGCGCGTAACGCACCGCGCTGTAGCGCAAAACTCTTATTACGGCTTGGCATTTTTCTTATCCTCTTCGGTTTCAATACGCGCAGGCTGATCATAAAAACCATCCAGTGCCATACCCATCTGGTTGCAGCTACGGTTGTCGGGCACCACCCGTAAGGGGTACACAATGCCGGTATCTTTTACTTCTTGCCCCGACACCTGTTCGTACAGCCGAAACGCAATAGCCACGGCATAACCGTTATCACCCATGGGTTTCACCATCTCCAAGTTGAAGGGTTGTAAGGTGGCCAGGCTGCGGGTTCTGTCCAGCTCACCGGCCTTTTGTTTTTCTTCAAAATTGTGGGTTAACCAACGCCCAAAACTGGGTGTGACATAGCAGCTATAGGTTTTAATGGCGGCCGGATAATCGTTTTTGCCGGATACGCGCCACTCGTTAAGCTCCCGCCAAATATTGTGCGCAAAGGCGTAGGCATTGGGCGCCAATAACTCACCGGGCTTAAGCTGTGCGCCCCGGCTTAAATCCGGTGGCACATGCACCGTAAAGGCATTTTGGCGGGCATACAGCAATGCTATTAGGCCTAGTGTTATCAAGGTAAGAACGACTAAACCAGCGCGCAGGGTCCAAATATGGCTGTCGCGGGCACTGATGGCATGGCGTGGGTTTGACATTAATTACGCGCTCCTCGGTCAAAACGGTCGGAGGTTTTCAGGAGAGATAACCCGAAAAATCCGCTGGCTTCTTTGGCCATGAAAAACTTTTCACTTAACCAGGTTTCATAATATTTTTGGCGAATGGATGCGATCCAATTCAGCGCCAAAAACAACAAACCCAAAAACAGCAGCAGACCCAATATTATCCCGATCATCAACTTGCCAATGGCAATGCCGATGATCACACCGATAAATAAACCCACCGTCATGGACAAAATCGTAGCAACCACAATTTCATTGCCGGTGCAGTCCATGTACACCATGGGTTCGCTATTCACGGCATCGGCTAAACGGTCATCAAGCATCTGGGTCTCCCGCTGTTTCGACTAACTTACGCAATCATGCCGCTAATCCAAGTGGCGAAGGCAATAATGGCAATCACCACAATCACGTTGCCCACCACTTCACCCACTACATCACCCCATTTGCCATCTTCTTCACGGCGCACTTTGTTGATGGATTTCGCGGTGTTTTTAACCAGAATTAAACCGCCGATAATTGCCGATAACCACAAGACGATTTTGATAATGAATTTAAAAATGGCCACAAAAATATCCACAGGGTCAGAAGTACCATCGACACCCGGCACATCCACCGAAGGCAAATCAAAATCGGCGGCAATGGCGCCATTGCATAACAATCCGGCACCCACTAACAGGGCGCAGGTGCGCCAGCTAAGCAGCCCTCGGGCACGGGAAGCCGTGCGCACCAGCGCGCTTTTTGAGGTAGATAAAAATTGTTGAGTGTTGGTGGTGTTGGTGTTCATAGCTAATCCCCTAGGAGTGAGAGTGATAAAAAATTAAGGTCATAAAAAATAAAATCAAAATAACGCGCAGCGGTAAAGTAATAAGATCCAAAGGATCATGGTCTATGGAGCGGTGCTGGTAATCATGCCAGGCTGAAAAAATCACTTTCAGAAGGGCCATCGCCAGCACAATAATCAGCATCCATGCAAATACCTTAAACATATAAGATGGTTCTTTGGATGTGCTCGCAGGCCCACTCAATGCCTGGGTAAAAGCCGCTCGCGTTCCCGGATTCATCGTGGCGCGATCCCTTAGTGCGAATATTCTGAATTTAAGGGTTCGATGCGTCGCGGTGAGCGCGAAGGTTTTTCGAGGTGATTAGCAATGGCTTGCTGCATCGCCGTTAAATCACTTTGCAAGGCTTGATAATCAAACTGCACCCGTGCGTCTTTTTCGCTCGCGGCTGCGGCTTGTGTGGCCAGCACTTGCAGATTGTTAATCTCTTTAATAATCGCCAGTAATTGGCGGCGCTCAGCTTCGGTAACACCATCACCGGCAAAGGCGGGGCAGATCAACGCACCCAGAGCCAAGGCCAGGGCGGATTTTTTCAGGGACGGAAACGGCAGGAATCGCATCTTCATTGGTCGGCCTTTTTTGCAGTAATCAAAACGGGGTAATGGGGAATGTGTAAAATCTGTGCGATTTCATCCACGGTCATGGGAGCTAAAGGCAATGGCGCTAACTCGGCCTGCAAGCGTTTAAACGCGGCTTCAGTGGCTAAATTGGTGGCATAACCCTGGGCACCGCTGTGCAACAAATACTGTTTATTGTTTTGCGCCCAGCTCACTGAAAAATCATCGTCGCCCACAATGAAAAACGGCTGCACCACGGGTAATGTATGAGCAATAGGCCCGTCTAATTCACCCGCCGTAATGGCTGAACGCACCGGATAGGGGTTAAAACGCACATTAGGCCGCTTGGTCTTTTGCTCGCGCACAAAGGCGTCTAAATCGGCTTTGCCCGGCACTCCCGATGCACGGGTACCGCCGTAATCTTTAATAACGATAGGTTCGGCATGGTTGGTGCCCGCCATCATGAGTAAAGCCAATACACCTACGCCCAACATTGCGGTATCCACGGATTTAGCCACGGCTGATCGCTCCATAATTCGCACAAGACGCGCTCATTTTTTTGCAGCGGGCATAGACTGCCTCACGATAAGGAATGGCTAAATCAGGGCGTGATGGCGTGTGATAACGCCCTACGGCCACCCACCAATTGGGCTTACCCTGATCCAGCGTCCACTGAAAGTTTTGCGCCAGTAATTTAGCGGCGTAGTGCAAATTGATCGCTGGGTCCAAAAGCACAGCAGGGTCTTTAAATAATTTGCCATGGGACGGTAAATAAATTTGCCCAGGGCCAACCGCAATACGCGCTTTTTGGTTGACTGCCAAAAATTGGCGCAGGGCCACCACGGCCTCTTGTTGCGTGTCAAAAAAATAGGGTTTTAATTCGACGTTCAACGTCCAAGGCCATGGCAAATAATTATTACCCTGCGGATGCTTCATGCCGCTTTCCGCCATCATCACGCTGTAAAACACCTCCAGCGGAATACCGTAAGCATTGGCTACCACTTGGTAGGCTTTGGGCACCTCGGCTTGCGCCACACCCGACGCCAACACAACGGCAAAGCCCAACACTCGAAATACGTTCACCGGCAAACTCATAAAATCACCCGCACATAACCATCCGCCTTGTGCCAGTAGGCCGCAGGCAGATCCGCTAGCGCCGCTGGAATGGGGCTGATTTCATTAAAAATGCCGGCTTCGTAGTTGAGGGTGATTTGTTTGAGGTGTACGCGCTCAGGGGGAATACGCGAGGATTTTGCCCATGTAAATATTTCGGCTTCCGTGGTGGCGCCAATGACGTACACATCAATGTGTGCGGCGGATGCCATCAAGGGATTTAGCATGGCGATGCAGCGAGTACTGCATTCGCCTTTACCCACAAAAAACAACACCCGGTCATTGGGTCCCATGTTTTTCAGTAGCGGTTGTTTTTTATCGAGTTCAATTTTGGTTCGCGCAAACACAATTTCACGCTCGCGGTTATAGAGCGCCTGCCACTCCATCACCGCCGCCTCACGCCACTGGTCTAGCTCCGCTTCAATACGGGCGTAACGCTGTTTTTCCTCGGTGGAATTGGCGTAAAACGCCAGCATGGCCAAAGGCGTAGAATGATTTTCCCAAACCGCCCAAGGTGATTTGGCCTTAATCTCTAAGTAGTGTTTCCACTCAGTTTCACTGAGTTGCCAGTATTCCCAATCTTTCTCGGGCGTGGCGTTAAGGGCTTTACCACCCTTCACGGTTTTTAATGGCCCCTCTTCGTTATACAGCCCGATCTTATTTTCAGCGCGCACCACCGACGCCAGCAAACACACCGGCAATATCAATGCGGCAATCAGCGAGGGAATGGGGTTATGGCGCAGGTACATAGTGATTACAGGCTCAGGGTTTGGGTGCGGCCAGAAGCCGACACCAAGGCTTGGCGACTGGAGGGGTCAGCATTGAGCAAGGTCCATCCGCGCCAGCTTTGACCTACCAGCACCATGGGCGAATATTCGCTGTTTTGACGCAGGGTAATGCCCACTTTGCCGCTGTAGCTGCGCACACTCACCAAGGCCACAGCACTGGGCAGCGGCGCGGCTTCGGGTTTTTTCGGGGTTGCCGGTCTAGTGGCTAAACGCAGTCGTTTATCGAGCTTTTCCATGCGCGCTGATAGTCCGTTAATGGAGCTGTCGTAGCTGCTGAGTTCAGTTTTAAGCGTGACTGTCTCAGCGCGCAGGTTTTCCAGTTGTGTAAATTGCTGATCCTGTTTGCTGTGTAGGCTTTTCAGGTCGGACTCAATGGCTCCTACGCGGCTTTCTAATTGCTCCAAAGCACTGGGCGCAGGGCGCGGCACGGCCAAACCACCAGCGGTGGTCTGTGCTGTCTCGGTGGAATCAGCTCCCGACTTACCACCACCACTCAAAGCGGCGGCAATTTTGTCGGCATCTAAAGCACCTGTGGTCTTACCCTTAAAACTGTCAAACAAGGGCGAATAATTCCACAGTGCCGCACCAATCAGCCCGGCAGCGGCCAGCGGGACCATAAACCCAAAGGGTTTTTTCGGTTGGCGGCGTGGCGCTCGCGGTCTTTCATCGGGCGCGTCATCCAGTAGGTCGTGTGGCAATTCGTTATTTTCGTTATTCATGGTTGGCTCCATAACAACCCCGCTTGAGGGGTAACAATGTCTATAAAAACTTTTTAAAGGTGCTGGCCGTGACATAAATCGCAAAACCCATCACAGTCATAATTGGCAGAAACACCAGGGCCGGATGAATGGTGATGGGCAGCGTTAAATAAAAACCAAAACTGAGCGCAATACTGGGAAAAATCAGCCGTTTGGCGTGGTGGTAACGCATAGCTGACTCATTACCGCCACAGGCTTTGCGAATATCCCGCTCCGTTAAGCCATCCACCAATGCCACTATGGCCACCAGCACAAAACCCGTAATCGCGCTGACACACACCGCCAGCCGCACGGCAAAAATAAATACCGTATCAATGGCCGATTCCAAACCATAACCAATCAGGGAAAACACCCAAGAGCTAGAGCGGGTAAACCCTTCGGAAATCGCTTGTAAGCGGGTAACTTCCATCCAATGCTGGGTGTGGCCCATAAAAATGTCCGCAATTTCTCCGGGGTAAAGCCCCGTTAATAGATTGCGATTAAAGCTGCTGAGATATTTCAACTCTGCTTCCAGCATGATTTTTGAGTGGGTGTGATCCCACCAGAAATACATGCCGACCCACTCAATCAGAATGGAGATAAATACCGCGCTAATACTCCACCAGATAAACGTGAAAAAATTGCCCAGGGTAAGCCCCACAAAATGC
The DNA here is from genome assembly GCA_945882995.1 of Thalassocella blandensis. Lineage (GTDB taxonomy): Bacteria > Pseudomonadota > Gammaproteobacteria > Pseudomonadales > Cellvibrionaceae > CAMCXE01. Next base: position 20,933 of record CAMCXE010000001.1, read on the forward strand.
TCCCACACCCCAGCCTTGCGGTGGCGCGGATGGCGCGTAGAGGTTTTAGCCGTGCTCATAGCGTCACCTTCAGCTGCACATCGGGAATGCGGAACCAGTTTTCATTGGTGGATGCCGTGGAGTAGCGCTTTTTCATGTCTGTGTAGAGAAAATCGAGATTGGCGGGCAATTCCGATTCATTGCTAAATAACGGCATACGGATTTTGAAGAGCTTGCCACCGAGATAGCCAAAGGCTTGACCTTTGGGCAGGCGGGTTAAATCGCCTGCGCTGATCATGGGCACCCGCTGCGTGGTGATTTGTTGCTGGGTACCCGAGGTAAAATCAGTGCTGGTGTCTGGATTTACATCGTCCTGCGCAGACGAACGTGACATCAGGTGATTAATTTCAACATCCGGCAAAAGATCAGTAAGCAGCTCGGCGGTCTTTTTTTCTTTAACGCGCAGCATGATCAAATTGCCGAGGTTGCCAATTACCTGCCCGGCTTTAGCGGCACTACCAAACCGCGCTTCAATATCACTCAGGGTTTGGGTGTACACCGTAAGCTGAAAACCGGCACCACCGGCTTTGTTGGCCATGGGCACAAATTCTTTGCCTACCAATTCGTTAAACTCATCGGCATGGACACAAATTTTGCGCTTGGTAGCTAGCGCGGCCAGTTCATCGGGCAAGCCGGAATTCACACCATGTTTATAAATTTCACCGGCGCGACTGGTTAAATCCGAAAACATTGAAGCTCCCACGGCCTGGGAAACTTCCGCATCGGATAAAGCATCAAGGCCTACATACACAATGCCACCGGTACGAATCACTGTGTCCCAATCAAAAATTGGGCGCTTGTCGGTGAGATCGAAGTAATCCGGCGAGAGCAATTCACCCGCAGGGCCGGAGGTGAGTTTTTCCAGCAAGGGAAACAAGCTGGCCACCAATTTGTCGTAAAAACTTTTTTCGTATTCAAAAGTTTTAATCAGTGCGCCTGCGGTGGGGTCGGTGAGGTTGACCTGTTTGTATATTTGCACCAGTGCCAGCGCATATTTATCGCGGGAGGCTTGGGTTTTGTCGGGCTTAATGATTTCGCGCAATTGGTCGGCGGTTTGGCGCCAGTTGTGAATACCCGCCATCACTAAGGGTTTTTCACTAGCGGGCTGATCCAAAATAAACGCTAAATACTCGGATAACAGCGGGTCAATGTCACCGCCATAGCGCAGCAAGTTTTCATAAGTAATGGTTTTACCAATACTCATCAGCGCTTTGCTCATCACATTCACATAGCGCCAAGTAAATTCGCGGAAGGCCGCTGACGAACCCTCACCCGGCAATTGCGAGGCCACCCGTGACGCAGGCTCAGTAATGCGCCCAAAGCTGCCTACCGGGTTATAGCGGGCTGATACAGCGGGATAACCCAGGTGAAAACAATAAAATTGGTGTAAACGTCCAGCCTTTTTGGCCTCAACGTACATGCGCTTTAATAAATCGGCGTCACCCTTGGGATCAAACGTAATCACAATGTCCCCATTGTGAATGTCTTGGGTTATGGCCACTTCCGCCAAGCGTGTTTTACCTACGCGGGTAGTGCCCACCACAAAGGTATGCGCCACGCGCTCGGCTTGTTTAATTGTGGTGTTACTCTCCCCTTCCCATAAACCCACCGCATGAATGGCGGCAACACCTTCGGTATAGGGAATAGGCGCAACCGGATTCCACCAGGCTTTTTGGCCAGTAACGCGGGTCATCCAGTGGAGACCAGCCTTGGTCATCAAGACTTCGGTTTGACGCGCTAGGCGATAACCTAATTGCCTGGGGCGGTCTTTGTGATAATCGAATTCTTGGCGATCAATATCCGCCCGGCGCTGCGTGTGACGCACCCGCCACTCGAATCCACGCCCTAAAAACAGATCGGTTTTGCTCACGGGAATATCATGCGAGCTGATTCTGTATTCAGGCAATACATGCAATTCGTATTGGTATTTCAATAGACGGCAGGCGTCATACAAACGCACCCCACCGCGCACCAACAATCCCGCCACCACACCATAGGTCAGCGAAGGTGTACTTAATGCCCCCATGCTGATACTCGGGCTTAATCCCACCAACACTGCCGCACAGCCATAGCCGATTGCGCAAGGCATCTCGACGGGCGGTCGCAGCAATTGTTGTATCGGGTATTTGCTCATCGGTCATAGCGCGCAGTGGACGGGTTAACCAGATACTAGAGCCATCACCGGCGGTATTCAGCAAACAAACCGCACTGGCCGTGTGCAATTTAATCGCTGCAAAAAAGGCCAAAAACAGCAACACTAAAAACACACCAACCAAACCACTGCAAAACCGAATGGTAAATGGGGCTTATCCACCCCAAAAATTTTGCCCCCCATCTTTAAAGACGATGGAGGGCAAAATTCTAAAAAGGCTAAAAGTTAAAGGACTGATAAGGGGTAAAAATAACCAAGGGGGAAAGGGTATTAAGGGCATAAAGGGCGCAAAGGGTGAAAACCCAAAAGGCAGTGCAAAAAGGTTAACATCACAACAAAACGGCGCCAGAGCTAAGCCAGAGCCAAACCGCCACCCCAACACACAAGAGGCCACCCTATGACCGATACCGCTACCTACCCATCGCACACACTAAACACCAACCAATTCGACGCCAGCCTTCAGGCGGTGTTAATTACCCTGAACAAAACCGAATGGCTAGCGCCACTCACGCGCATTGCCCGCAATTTTGATGGGGTACCGCCACTGGGTGACATACCCATTGATATAGAGATGATCAGCATGCTGTGGTCGCTGGTGGAATCCTATAAAACCGACCCAGATTTGCCCCACGAAACCCTGGCTGCCATCCGTTTTTGCAAACTCCTCAATTTCACTGTGCGCGCCAGCCATCCCATCCCCGGCGGCCATAGTTTTTGGAATCCGCTGGAGCAAAGTTTTGCCAGCTTCAAAACGCCCGTCACCCGCCTGAGCCAGTCCGGTGACGCCTATCCGCCGGAAGATATTATTAAGCGTTGGGCGCGGGATAATCTGCTGTAATCTCGCCATGAGTAAAAACACCCTCCTGCGCGATTTACGCGAACGCCTAGGCAAACTGACAGCCAATAGCGTCGCCACGACGAAAGCCAGCGATGAACCATCCTCGGTGATCCAGGATTTACACGCACTGCCCATTCTCCGCGCTAGCGCCTTACTTGAACGCTTCGGCATTGCCGCCACACTAGACGCATGGCGCACCTTGGCGGGCTTGGACGATAGCGTTTTCAATGCGCTCATCCAAGACCCTTTCTACCGCTATGCCGAAGCGGTACAGATGGCCCCCGCGTCCGAATCGCACCACCATGCGGGACCGGGCGGCTTATTGCTGCACACCTATGATGTGATCACCCTAGCCCTGCAGAAACGGCGCGGCCTGCAATTGCCCATCGGCGGCACCCTGGAGCAAATTGGCAAGCAGCGCCACCTGTGGACCTATGCGGTTTTTGCGGGTTGCCTGCTCCACGATATTGGCAAGCTCATGTCCAGTATCCGCATTACCGCCAAAACCAAAACCGGCGATGAGCGGCCCTGGTCACCCCAAGATGTTCCGCTGCCCGAACAAAAAGATGTGGTGTCTTACCGCATTGAGTTTGTGAAAACACCCTATTCCTACCACGCTCAGGTGGCCCTGTGTAATTTTGACCTACTACCTCAGAATGGCCGGGCTTGGCTGGCCCGCAACACCCTGATCATGATGCAGCTCTGCGCCCATTTACGCGGCGACCGCTACGAAAGCGGCGCACTGGGTGAAATTGTGGAGTCTGCTGATATGACCTCCACCGCCATGAACCTGAAAAAACCCATCCCGCAACGCTTTAGCCACGCACCCAGCGTCATCGAGCGGTTTATTCACATCATCCGCCACTGGATTGCAGAGGGCGATATTAAGCTCAACGTGAATGGCGGCATGGGCTGGGTAGGCAAAGACGGCTATGTGTATATCGTCTGCCGGACACTGGCCAATAAACTTATTGGCTACTGCGACGATATGGCCATTACCGACCTGCCACGCGATCCCGTAAGAATTTATGACATCCTCCAAGAACACGACTTGGCGCAGTCCACCCCGGATAACAAAGCTATCTGGAACATGAAAATTAGCAGCCTCGACCCCGAGTACACCCATTACCTCACCTGCCTGAAATTTGAAATGCGGCGCTTGTGTGTACCCACCCGAATCCCGGCCGCATTTAAAGGTGAGATCGAAGTGGTGGAAGCGGGTACCGCGACAAAGAAAGCAAGCCCACCAACCACTGGAAAACCCAGCGAGGACGCTGCAAACACCCCAACAGAAACACAGGAAACCGCATCCACACAGGATGCTGAATCAAATGGGGGGCAGGCAAAAACTCAGGAAGCTGCGCCGAAAGGCGCTGAAGAAAAAACACAAAAATCTGCACCGCTAGGTGCAGCAGAAAAAACACCGGAAGCAGAAGCCAACCCGGCGCTCGCCATACTCAAGGCCGCTGCGAACAAGCGCCGGGGTAAAAACACACAGGAATCTGCACCGAAAGGTGCGGAAGAAAAAACACTGGAACCTGCGCCGAAAGGCGCTGAAGAAAAAATACAAGCACCTGAAACCCACACGCAGGAAGCTGCGAAACAACAGGACGCTGCAAAAAAATCCCCCCCAGCACCCGCGCAGCGGGATAACAACACAGCGGATACTGAGGTATCCAGCGAGGACGCTGAAGAAACGACAATCGAGGAAACTGCACCGGTATTTCGGGACGACATTGAGGAGCCCGCACCCTATCGGGCACCTGACGAAAAAACTCAGGAACCTGCGCCGAAAGGCGCTGAAGAAACACCGGAAGCTGCGCAGAAGGCGCAGGAGGATGAAAAAAATTCACTAGCCGCAAAAAACCAGACACATGAAGCTGGCGAGGATGTGGAAAAGCCCAAGGAAGCTGCGAAGAAATATTCCCGCTACACCGTATCCGGCGAGCCGCTACCGGAAAAACTCACCATGGAGAACAAGCAACTGGCTCACTTTTTTATACCCTGGTTACGCGCCAACATGAAAAACAAAACCATGGCCATGAGCGCCCCTGGTGCTCAAATCCATTTTGTGGAGGCCGGCGTTTTTTTGGTGGCACCAGCGATTATGAAATCATTTTTATCTGTACATGGGATGGACGGGGAGGTTCATCACGCCACCTTTAGCAAGCGGTTCGCTCGACTACATATACATATTAAATGCCCACCGCTAGGCATCAACGTACACCAATATTTCACTGTGAATAGCAAGGGCACGACGACAAAGCCATTAACTGGATGGATAGTGCCATACAGCCTCTTCTTTGATGCGGGCGAGACACTACCAACCCCCAACCCACACCTAAAAAAGACGGTAACACTGGGTCAAAAATAACTCATATTCGCCCCTAAAACCTTGACACCCGGCGTTGCGTAGCGTAAAACTTAGATGTGTTTTCGAATTATAAACGTTCGATAACCAGCGTGGCCTGAATTGTGATAGCGCAGGCGGGTTTAAAAAAGGACTTACTTATTGGCAGATTGCGCGGTGTTTAGCGCCTACAGACATGTAGGTAGAGCTTAAACCTGACCGCCAACCTCCATTAACCCACCGACATAGCACCAATTCCGGTCTCCAAAACACCAACTGGGGGCTACAAAAATGTCAAAAATAATCGGAGTCATTTGCACCAAAGGTGGGGTCGGTAAGACCACCACTACCGCTAACCTCGGCGCTATATTGGCCGATATGAAACAGCGCGTTTTGTTAATAGACGCAGATCCACAACAATCGCTATCGAGACTGTTTGAGATCCCCGCCCACACGAACGACGCTGATCCACAACAAGCACTATCGCGGCCGTTCGAGATCGTAGCCCTCGCGAACTTTGGCTTGTCGCAACTCTACAAGTCCGCCAATCCCGCGCAGTGCATTTCCAAAACCGGCATTTCAGGGCTGGATATTGTGCTCAATGACGATCCCAGCAGCGACGGCATCATCCCCGCATTTTTGCGGGAGTCATTTACGCACATTCAACACTTGAGGATTGCGCTCACTGCGCTTGAGGAACAGTACGACTACATACTGATTGACACCCAAGGCGCGAAGGGTATGGTCCAGGAATCGGTGATTTTTGCTGCCGACACACTGATCTCACCCATTCAGCCCAAAATTTTAGACACCAGGGAGTTTATCTGCGGGACCGTGGAGCTGGTCAACAAATTCAAGCCTCGCCCCGGCTATAACACCATCACTGGACGCCCACTGCCGCCAATCAAGGTGCTGGTGAATATGTGGGATCGCACACTAAACAGCCAAGAAATTCTGCGCGTATTGCGTAGCCAGTTTGATCGGGAAACCGATGGTGCCATTACCGTACTCAACACCGTGATACCCGACCTATCGGTATACAGCGCCAGTTCCGGCAAAGGCCAACCCGCGCACCGCGCTGAAGTGGCTCGCCGTGGCCCTACCCTACCCGCTTGCGACCTGATGATGAATCTGGTTCACGAGCTAGAGCCAAAGCTGTCCGATATAAAGCCAGACTGGCCGGGCAAGACCCGCGCACCAGCGGCGCTTGAGAGTGTGACCGGAGGTGCGCAATGAGCACCAACGATATGTCTAACCTTTTAAACCGGCCGCACATCAGTGCTATGGGTGGCGCAACCAACGCAATACCGCCAGACCCAGCCGTTAAGACCCGTATTCGCGTCACGCTGGATAATTTGGTGCCATTTCACGACAACCCACGCCAAAGCCGCAACCCAAACTACGAAGAGATTAAAGAGTCGATTCGCAATGCGGGCTTGCTTAACGCCCCCAACGTCACCCGCAAAAGCCCGGACCAGCAGTACATGATTAGGGACGGCGGAAACACCCGCTTGGAGATTCTTAACGAGTTATGGAGTGAAACCGGAGATCGCCGGTATTTTGAGTTCGACTGCGATTTTTACCCCTATCAAGATGAATTAACCATGCTGCTTCAGCACTGCATTGAGAATGAAATGCGGGGCGGGATGATTTTGATCGAAAGGGGGATGGGGGCTTCTAAGGCTAAGCAGCAACTGGAGCTGACGGAAGGGCCTCTTTCCAATGTTGCATTAGCCAAAAAACTGAAAACGTTAGGATGGTCAATCAACGACCGTAGTCTCGGTATCGCGCTGTATGCTGTAGAAAAACTACTACCAACAATTCCTATCGCATTATGGGAAGGATTGGGAATTGACTCTGTAAGTAAGCTCCGCAAAATTATCGACGATTGCGGAACCTATTGGGTATCACTGGCAACTCTCGCCGCCAAAGATGAGGCAGAAATTGAATTTGAGGATATTTGGCAATCCGTTTTTGCAGCACTGGATAGTGAGTATTTTGACGTAGAAACCGCCCGCGACAATCTTGAGGCCGAGATTGCCGAGCGTATCGAATGCCCGCTGATGTCAGTGCGCGGCGAGATTCAAATGATCAGTAAAGGCTTATCGCAAGGCGGTAATAAGCCTACCAGCCTATTAACCGGTAGGGTTGATTCAGGTTTACCGGCGGCGCCCGCCACCTCCGCACCACCTAGGCCATCCAGTGCTCCACTTCAGCCCGCCACTTCCATTTTGGGTAGCGGCGGAGCTAGAGCCAACGAATCCGCACCAGCACCAATGGCCGCAAAATCGCACCTCGGGCGTGGCGAACAGCCAGCGTATGAAGCGCCTGAGTACAAGCAGGAATTTCCGGGTAACAACTATCACGACCACGACGAGGAGGGTGCGCAGGATGTGGTTTCTCAAATCCAACAGCCGCAAGCACCAAGTCAACCGCTAGCGACTGGTAATCCTTATCAATACACACCCACAGCACAACTGCAAGGCCGCGCCTATGAATTAGCCAAGCAGCTGGCCGAACACTACTGGTTTTCTGACTTACTGATTGATCCGAATGCAATTGGTTACGATCAGTTCCATATGGGATTTTTAATCGACAGGCCCAGCACCGCCCAACACAATGCAGATATGGCCTTTGAAGCCGGTAAGTTATCCGGACTGTACCAACACCTCTATTTTCTATCGGCATTACCCGCCACTATCAAACCTAATCTCATGAATAAATGGATGCAAACCGACTGGTTTAACGACTGGAAGAGTCCTGAACGCTCCGATGTGCGCACCCTGAAGTTTTGGGTTGACCGCCTATTGATAACGGCCAGACCCTTTTCTTCGACCGGCGAGAGTTCTGACGAGTCCATAGCAATCGAAGCAATAACTTTAAGGTTATTGCGGGAGCTGGAGCCGATCATCGGCGAATTATCCCAGCGTTGCTAGGCCCAAAACCATTCATTTATGCAGGAGATAGGATTTTATGCGTACAAACATGATCAATGGGCTGAATCGTGAAGCCCTGCTACTCTCGGTATCGGCATTAAAAAATGACGACACTCACTTAATCAACGAACTAGGCTTGCAACACCTTAGCGAAGGGGTAAGGCTCAAGATTGCCAAGCTGAGCTTACACCAAGTGTTGGTGGCCGCCGATTTTAGGGGGGCTCTTGCAGAGGTCAAAATCGTCCCGCGCCAGATGGAGTATTTTATCAACATGGCCACCAGTAAGTCAGAGGAAGACGCCATGATTGACGAGGCGATTGCCAGCGGTATGCGCCAGCCAGTACTTCAAGAGCTTAAAGGCACCACCCGCCGCGAGTACACCGCACGTCGCACCAAACTCAAGCTGCCAGAAAACCCTCGGGGTCGTATCGAAAATCTCAGTGAAGATGATGAGCTGATAGTGCTCCGTAGTTGGCGCAAACACGCCGACATTAGTGACCCATTAGCGCGCTACCTGGCCGTGCATCATGAAACCGGCATCGGGTTGGATAGAGCCTACTTGGCCATCAACCAAACAAACTAGCGGGGAATAATCAGTTATGAGCACCTCCTCGTCAAGTCCGTTTGAGGCCATAAAACGCCAGATCGACCGTGCCGCCACCAATCTCATTGAGCAGCGCACAGGAGGTGGTGCCGGTGAAGAGGATGAAATTGCCGTCCTCTTCACCGGCAACTGGCACGACTCCATACCACGTCGCTTGATTGTTGATGATGTGTTGTCGCCGGTTGAAAAAATTACTTGGCAGGTTATCCGGCTCTCCGTGGTCAACCCATCGCAGCCGGGGTCGGCTCCGCGCCGTGCCGACCTTGCCAGACATATCAATTGCTCAGCCCCTACCGTCACCAACTCACGCAACATGCTGCGCATTCAACGCTGGATGACCTTCTGTAAGGCCGTGCGCAAGCAAGGGCGGTTTGTGGGTGAAATCTACCTATTACATGATGAACCGTTTTCACTGGCCACCACCCTTGAGGTCGATCCGTCTTACATTGAGTTTCTGGAGAAGACTGCTAGCAATGGCAACAAAAATAGCTCACTGCGCAAAGCCGCTGCTACCGAGCTAAAAGCCATTGATGCCTTGCGTGGCGACATCAAGCCAGTCAACGAAGTTGAACAAATCGTCAATCGCATTAGTTGGGTGACCGCTAGAGAAATTGGTTACGGCGCGGGGCCGGGTAATGAGGACACTCCTGAGTCTCACCATGGAAAGATTCTTTCTATGGTGAGCAACCCTGCCAGCACCACGCCATTGGTTAATAAAAAACCTGATCAGGCTGCAACCAAGGAAACACCGCACCATGGAAAGATTCTTTCCATGGTTGAAGTTGATCAAAAAACGCTCCAGAGCAAAATTCTTTCTCCGGTGAACACCCCGGAAAATCACCAGAGAAAGAATCTTTCCATGGTGGAAAATGACCAGAGCAAGATTCTTTCCATGGTGGAAAAGTCAGTTAGTCAGTTGGTTTGTAGTAGTAGTTTATATATAAATAAAAATATTAATGCGCAGGCGGGCGCACACATGCAGGCGCACACAGGCACGCAGGCGCTCGTGCGCGTAGATGAGGCAATTGAAATTCAGTCACCGCAGGTCGATCAGCTTGAGCAATTCGATCAAGTCGAGTTATGCGATCTGGACGAGTTTGAGGCCGACATGCTGGCGGCAGAGCGGGGTTTTGCTGAACTGGAATCACCAGCGGACACGGGTGGCCATCCAGCCAGCGCAGCCCGCAAAACCGGGGAGGAGGGATTTGACGCGGAAACCTTCGAGGATTTGATGGATTACCGCCCGCAACACGCCCACTACGAAGACTTGGAATTGCTCGTAAAAACCTACTTGCCCGATATTGCCAGCCCTCGGATCAGTGAGTATGTGCGGTATTTGCTGGTGACACGTAAGGCTCAGATTCCGCGCATAGCGAGAATGGTTAAGCCTTTGCCGCCGCTGTACCGTAGGCACGTATTGTTTCAGCTGGTGAGCAAAGCAGCAGCGGATCGCAATGGTTGGTCGAAGGTCGAGCTGGGAAATTTAGCTAGCTACTGCGGCGCCCTCGTTGCAAGCCTGAAGCGCGGCGATTTTTACATGGACGAATTTGCCACCACATTGCTCGAAGCCGTTGTGGCAGACCGCGAGCCGTACATTCCGACCACAGCTGAAAAACGCGAGCAGTGGCAGTACATGAACCTGCCGGACGGGCCGGATTATTACAAGGGGAAGCATTATGAGATTCCTGAGCAAGAGTAAAAAAATAACCAGTCTGGTTGGTGACCGGTGTGCAAAAAATAACCAGCTCGATAGCCTATCGAGGTGTGCAAAAAATAACCAGCTCGATAGCCTATCGAGGTGTGCAATATGACATCCGATGACAGTAAGGCGGCGGCGATATTTGAGATAGCTTTCTCGGAATTTCGTGACCCGCGCAGCTTGGAGGTGCCGCAAGGGTGTGCTGGATGCGATGAAAGGCACCGATTGATTAATGAGTACGCGGGCAAGAATCTTAGTGAATAACTTTTTGAGGAATTTCTATGAGTGACGATTGGAACCAGCCGGGACAAAGCGACCCTATTTCTGGACCTGGCACTGTGAATATGACTCCAGGCAAGCTCAGCATGAAGGCTGAGGTAAAGTTTCATAGCCGTTTAGCGATCAACCTGTTTCGGGGTCGCAAGGCTGATCCGGCCAAGGGTATTCGACCCATCATTGGTTTGGCTCGGTTTGCTCAGCAGTCAGCGCAGGTGTGGTCATCAGCTAGTCGTGATGACCCTATGGCGGATATGATTTTGATACGAATTGAGGAGGCGCACGATGCGGCTGAGTTGTTGCTGAAAAACTGTCTTGCGGTGGCGGAGGGGATGCTGGAGTCGCTCAATGGTTTTTCCATTGATGTTGAGGAGAGTATTCGGCCCGTAAGTTTGGAGCTGAAGTTCTATTCGCCTTGGGCATGGAAAGGCGCATTGCTTCTAAAAAAATACGATGAATTGGTTCGCGCTAGTCTCACCGCCCGACACATGGGTTTATTGACTTCCGAAGACTGGACAAAAACCATTAACTCTACCGGTACTGCCATACGTCATATGTTTGTGCAGGCTGATGCGTTTGTCATGACCCCTCTCAAGCGGAGCAACTTCACGCGCACCAAGAAAGCGGTGGAGAAAAAATATGCCGAGCGGAAACGTGCGTTTTTGTATGTGCCGCGTGAAGTATTGATTGGCGAACTTCGTGCGAAGCTCTCACCGCCTATTAAAAAATATGAACAGATTGAGCGTGAGGAGCGGGCTTTGGAGCGACAGGAGGATGATCGTCGCCGCGCCATTGCTAGGGCGGAGAGTGGGGTTGTGGTAGCAAGGCCCAGCTGGATAAGTGCCAGAGATACCATAACAACGGACGCTAGGGTTACTGAGGTCACGGGTAGTACAGCCGACAATGTGGCGGGTAGTATTGTCAGTGACAACATTGAAAATATGATTAACGCGACCTCCAATACAGGAGCACCATGATATGAATTACGCGAACACTCACAAGACTGATGTCAATTACAGAAACACTATGGTTAGTGACGCGGCGCATCCTTTAAAGGGCTTTTTAATGGATAAGGGGGAGCGCACCTCTTTACGCTTAATGTGCGAGCTTGAGCGGCGAACCAAGCTCATTGGTCGCGCCATGCAAGCGCTCAGTGATGAGCATGCGCGCATAGCGAATGAATTTGGATGTGACTACTTGCGACTGTATTGTCTGCGTCAAGATCGTTACTGTACGGGCGTTGGACGCGGCAATAACCGGTTAGATCCACGCATTGTGGATTTTGGATTAAAAGACAGCCTTGCACTGGTGTGGCTGGCCAATCCGGTGTTATGCAGGCGTAGTGGTAATAAGCTTAAAAGTTCGCGCCGACTGTCTCCGTTCTCACCGGATCAGAAAGATTTTGAGGTGGTCAGCCAAATATTGCGCGAGGATGCACCGGATTACTATCTCACTATTGCGGCAGTGGAGACGATTAGGATCTCGCTGAACAGTAGCTTCAAAGCCCTCCGTAATTTAACCGTGGATGCCATGAAGGTGAATTACGAAGCTGGGCTGAAAGAGATGCCGGAATTTTCATCGGCAACAATGAAGGCTAGTGAAAAATTGTTTCAGGTGCTGGATCCAACCGGCGAGACGGCAATGACCATGCGCGGTTTATTTTCCTGCTAAGACGCTCATTGGAGAATAGTGGTTGGATTGGTGTAATCGCACTGGTTGAGGTCGAATTGTTGGTTGTGAATCGAATTCAACGCTATAGACTTAACACTGTAGAACCGAGTGACTCCGTGTTTTACAGTCCTAGAGTTAAGTTGACTTGGGGTGCTTAGCACCCCTTTTTTATGGTTGGTGCATGATGAATAGTGATGCTGAATTTACTGAGTTGCGCGAATCGCGCTTGGCTGATGAGTGGAACCAGAAGTATCGGGTTGGCGCTCATGTGGAGTTTGTGAAGGATTCGGGTGAGGTAGTCAAAACCCGCACCTCTTCAGAGGCGCATGTTTTATGTGGGCAAGCGGTGATTTTGTTGTCCGGGTTTAAGGGGTGTTGCTCATTGTCGGCGGTAAAAAAACGCTAAGTTTTAACCAAATATTGAGTGTCACAAAAAGCAATTTGATGATACTTAATCCGCCTTAAAACAATTATTTTATAACCTCAATCCAGTCAATATTGAGGTTTGTATGAGCACCCTAGGTAACCTGCAGCGCTTTAATGAACTACTGAGCAGCCACGACTCGGCCCCACTTTATACCTTCTTGTACTCCCTAACGATTGAAGACCTGATCGTGCTGTTTCAGGAGGTGGGCATCGAGGTTACGAATTCAGCTGAGCTAAAAAAGGTCTTGGTGTCGGTAGCGTCTGATGACTTGGTGGAGCTTCGACTATCCATGAGGCAGCCACAACCAAAGCTATCCATTCCGTTATTGCAGGCGCAGCCAGTAAGTCGGGCGTCACCCTCGCGACCCAAAACCGCGTCACCTGAAGCCTATAACACCTATGTAGACAAAATTAACATGGCAGCCACCAGGGCGGTGAAAATGCCTAATCGCCAGGAGGGGGTAAAGCTCTGTAAAACACTGTTAGCCCGGCTAGATCATCTGAAGCTGGTAAAACGCGAACCGGGCGGTGAATACCGCCGGACTGAGTATGTGACTGCCATCGAGTTACGGCTGCGCCGATTCTTGCGTGACAACGAGTTTGAGAGTGTGGCCATCATTGACGAAGAGTTGGCGGCACTGGCCTAGTGTGGCCTAGTGCAGTGTAAATGCCTCGCTATATTGCTCAGGCGGAAAACATTTTGTTGCTGGTTTACGCGCCAGCAAGTCTCTAGTGTTAAGTGGTAGGCACTGCCATTCATTGGTATGTGCCGCCACAACAAACTAACGGGTGAGGGTGCGGCAATGGCGCGTGGTGTCAATAAATTTACAGTGTTAGGACGGGTGGGTTCAGACCCAGTTTTAAAAGTGTTGCCAGCGGGCGGCAATGTGGTAAACCTGAGTATTGCCACCTCCTCAATATGGAAAGATAAGAAGACTGGCGAAAAGAAGGAAAGAACCGAGTGGCACCAGGTAGTACTGTTTAACCGCTTGGCTGACATAGCTTTCGAGTATGCCAAAAAAGGCCGCGAGGTTTATGTAGAGGGGCCACAACGAACCCGCTCTTGGAAGGACAAGCAGGGTGAAACTCGCTACCAGACAGAAACCGTTGCTTCGGATTTTCAATTGCTGGGCAGTAATCCCAATGCTTCTGAGCAAACGCAAAATAGCGCAGCGAGTGAATCCCCTCCTGGCTATGGTGTTGATCCTGATTTTGCCAATGATTTTGCCAATGACACACAGCTGGAATATTTTCCGGATGATGAGATCCCGTTTTAGAGATGGTGGGACTCAAGTTGGTCATGGTGGATAGGTATCACAAGGGTCGCGTTCGGCCTTACGCTGAAGCAGCGGCCCTCAACGTCATTGATAAACGTGTGGCAAAACTGGTTGAGATTCTCAATTGCGAGGGTGTCATCTACACCCGAGGCAGTTGCCAGGGGCATGGTTTTCCTTTTGTAAGAGTGCCTCCCTATGTGTCATTCAAAACCAGTGCGGCTATCGCACTGGCCTTCGACACTAGGCTCCAACAACTGTACGCGTCCTCAGTGGAGAAGCTGCATTATTGTTGGAGGATAAAAATCAGTATCGACGACGATGGTAGCCTCACTTATGTGTTAGGAATCCCAGATTTATCATCGGGTAAATTGTGGTATGCCTTGCGGTATTGTATTGACCGGGATTTTCAATTGATTGGCTCTGCCGCTCAAACACTCCTTCAGCTTTTAAATTACCAGAACTCCGAAGTGGTGAGCCAAGTAAGTCAGTGCAATCATACCTAACAACAGGAGAACTAAAGTTATCTGTGCTTTTTGTTCACCGCGTCTTACACCAAACGGATCTTTTGAATTGCAATTATTACAGTCTGTTGCGGTTGGGCTAAGCCCTTTGCCGCAGTCTACACATTGAGTAAGTGCCATAAATATTTTCCTGCTGTTGACCGCTGAATATTGAGTTGAACCCAGGTGTACAACCCTAACGCTCGGTTACAGCTGCTTACCGCAGCAACCTTACAGAGTTGGTTGTAAATTGCGCACAGCAATAACCGATTAACGCTGGATGGCGTGATCCTTACCGCATAGTGTTGGGTATCGCGCATTTTATTGGAATCGACTCATGGGTAACAGTACAGGCAGAGGGTGTAGTCATGAGTAAGACGTTATTTGTGGTGGAGTCACCTAACAAGGCCAAGTCCATTAAAAAATATTTCCCTGAATTTACCGTGGTGGCCACGGTTGGGCATTTTCGGGATTTGCCGGTTGACCGGCTGGGTGTGGATGAAATCACCCATAAGCCAGAATACGTCACCATGCACGACAAGACCGAAGTGGAAATAAAACTGCGAGCCGCCGCCAAGGATGCTGACACCATCATCTTGGCCACTGACCCGGATCGTGAAGGGGAGGCCATTGCCGCCCATGTGGCTAATTGTTTAGGGGATAAATACAAAACCCGAACCTCTCGGATCACTTACGTTGAAGTGAGCCAAAAAGCCATTACCGAAGCCTTGACCAAAAAACGCAATATTGATTGGTCATTAGTGCGCGCCCAAGAAGCGCGCCGGGTGATTGATCGGTATGTGGGTTATTTGGTATCGCCCGTCTTGTCGGATAAATTACGCAAAGTTAAAGCGGGCATTCCCTACCTATCTGCCGGTCGTGTGCAGACCGTCGCGGTTAAATTAGTCGTTGAGCGCAGCACAGAAATTCGCAATTTTAAGCCAGTAGAGCATTACGCTGTGGTGGCAAAACTGCGCCATGGCGCCGTAGGATTTTTGGCTTTCTGGCAACCACCGGGGGACACTGGAAGATCGGCATTGGTGACGGTAAAGGCGCAGGCGGAGGATGTAAAAAACCGCACCTCGGTACTCTGGGCAGTCTCTGTAGTGAAGCGCGCAGTGAGCGAAGCGCCACCCAAACCCCTCACCACCAGTAGCTATTTAAAAATGGTATCCGGGCGTTTTAAGTTGACCACTAAAAATGCCATGAGTGTGGCCCAGAAATTATTCGAGCAGGGTTTAATTACCTATCACCGTACCGACAGCCCCATGATGGCGCCGGATTTTGTGGCAAAAATTCGCGCTTTTGCGGCGGGGCATCAATTGCCCTTGCCAGCCAAAGCCCGCGAGTACAAAGCCAAGGATAACGCCCAGGAAGGCCACGAATGTTTACGGGTCACTGATATTGGGATGACGCAGATTTATGCGGGAGATCCACTGACGGAAGCGGTGTACCACGCCATTTGGCAGATCACCTTGGAATCACAACTGGCGGATGCCGAGGATGAGCAAACGATCATTACTTGGAAAAACCCCCATCAAGACGCCTTTGTATCCAAAGGCAAGGTGCAAAAAAAAGCAGGCTGGCGTAGTGCCCGCAATCTTGTGACACTGAACAAAAACACTCACGGGGGAAAGCACAGCGAGGACGCTGAACAAGACAACAGCGAGGACGCTGAAAAAACCGGGGGGGAAAACACACAGGAGAATCAACAACTACCCATCATTCAGGAGTCGTTGCAATTGCAGCCGGAGACTGTGGAATTACTCACCAAACAAACCAAACCGCCAGCGTTTTACAATGAAAAAACCCTGGTGGAAATGCTGGAAAAATTAGGCATCGGCAGGCCAAGCACCTACGCTTCCATTATCGAAACCATCGTCAACAAAGCCTATGTCACCCGCGATGCTAAATCGCTAAGATTGGAGCCTACCAGTGCTGGTAGCGCGATAGTATGCGTATTGGACGGCGGTTTTTCATTTACAGAATATGCCTACACTTCAGCGCTTGAAGAACTATTTGATCAGATCGCCAATCGCAAAATAGATTACCTCACCGTGGTGAATACCGCGCACAAATCCATTACGGAGGAGATTGAAGATTTTGCCAAGGCGACGCTTTCGCCTGAGGCGCAAGCATTAACTCAAGCCATTACCCTGAACAGCCAAGCCCAGTCTTCGTCTACACAGGCAAAGAGTGGATCTAAAAGTAAAACCAAAACAAAAGCCACTAGCACCGCGAAAGCCAAATCTGGCAAGGGGAAAGCGTAATGACCACTGAGAGCACTGATGAATCCATCAAGCAAGACATTGAAGGCTTGGTTACTTATCGGTTAGTGGGTCATGCGGATATGCCTGCAGACCAATGCCCGCGTTGCGGTACCGGCAAAATACATACGCAAATTCTTGAGACGGGTGTGAATGCGGGAAAGCTATTTATGGGTTGCAAGCGGTTTCCAAACTGCCGCTATTTTAATTGGGTGCATTAAGCAAACGGGCTTTAAATGCCTGCAAATTTTTAAATGAGACGTGGAGACGCAACTGTGAAGATTAACCAAACCTTGCTGGGCCTTATGCTGTCCAGCGCCATACCTTCCGCCATGGCGGTAGATGTGACCACTGACAGTGGAACGCATTTTGTGAGCACTGATCGCTACACCAAGCAGGCCATCGAGGCGAGAGGCGATCAGGTATCACCCCTTGAATCCATCATATCCGCGGCATTCGGTGATGAAGTGAAAACCGTAGGTCAGGCAGTGAAAGAGCTACTCGAAGGCAGTGGATACAGCTGGGCGGCACCCACGGGCAATGACGATGCCATGCTCAATGACTTGCCATTGCCGGTGGTTAATCGTGATATTGGGCCAATTCGTTTGCGTGATGCACTCACTACCGTGACGGGCAAAGCTTGGCGTTTACACATTGATGAATTACACCGCTCGGTGTGGTTTGAGGTGAATAGACCGGAACCGATTCAGGCGGCCCCCGCACCCAAGGTCGAGACACATAAGCGCAGCAATAGGGTGAAATAGCTTATGTTGATAATCTCTCGTCGCATCGGTGAGGTTCTGCGCATTAACGAAGATGTACGAATCATGGTGCTGGATGTTGATAAGCACAGTGTTAAGTTGGGTATTCAGGCGCCCAGGCATGTTGTTGTTGATCGTGAAGAGATTTATGTGCAGCGATTGCAAGCGGGTGCCGGTTTGCCAGCCCCTGCCGCGCAGAGCAACCCGCAATAGAGCGAGGATTATCTTTTGAGCGGTTTTTTGAGTGAAAGTGAAAGTGACGCGCGCCTTAGAGTGAGTGCGATGGAGGAGATGAAGGAGGATATGGCGAGTATAGCGAGCGACCTACATAAGTTTTGCGATGGCACCGAATCCATTAAGGTGGTGAAGGTGGCTAATTGCTGTGAGCGAATGCTTCAGCTTAATCAGTTGAGGTATATTTTTATGTCACGCCATGCTTATTTTTTAGCATGTTATACAGGCGGTTATCCGGGTTTGGATAGGTGGGCAGAAGAATTGCGTTGCGTTGTGATCAGTATCTGTGACCAAGCCGCCAAAGATTTTGCCATCGTCCTCAGTTGGCTGCCGTCCGAACAATCCATTCTCGAGGTGATAGATCAGCCAGGCGATACGGAGGGGCCAGCGAAAGACTATTCCTCCAGAATGGAGGAAGAGACCATATTAAGTAAGCGAAATATGTCACTGAAAATGCGATTGCTGCGGCTAATCAAGTCACGAAAAATATAAGGGTATTGAGTCGGCAAATGCGCGCCAGTCCTTGCTATGATAAAAGAGCAAATAAAGTGCAGCGGCTTTTTCCTCGCTGAACCTTAGTTCCACCCGTTCCATCTAGATCATTCAATAACGCAAACCTTCGGGTTTGATGATCGGTCGCAAGACTGCGTTAATTCTGAGTGTTATCGCTCACCCATCGGGGAATTCAAAATCCTGATGGGGTGATGAATTCCCCATTTTTTTATCAAAATTGAGGATCGTCACATGAGCACAACATCTACCACTCCATCCAAGTCCGTTAATGCTGTCACCGCCAAACTGGTCCAAACGCGCCGTCGCATGTTAATGCTGCCGACGTATTTCCCTGGTACGTTTATGGTTGCCGAAGGCACCATCTATTCGTTTTTGGATCGGCTGAGTCAGGATTATCAAGGCGGTTTTTGGGATTTCTTTGAATTGTCCAACGGCGGTTTTTATATGGCGCCCAAGGCCAGTGCAACGGCTCTCAAAACGCATTTCACTATTAGCGTGCCGTTTGGTAATGGCTATGAAGGTGAATTGACCTGTGATGCGGCAGGGATAGTGGCTTGTATTTTTGCCTATACCTATTTGGCAGAAACAACTGGCAAAGACTATTACCTTGACCTGTATGACAACCTGCGAAATTTCGCCTATGGCCACCCAGAAGCAGCTCAAATTCTGAGAGCCATCGACTAATTGCAGAGTATTTAGATTAAGACCATCCTCGGGTGGTCTTTTTTTTGCGCTAATTTTTGCTATGATGAAAGAGCAAAAAAGTGCAGCGGCTTTTTCCTCGCTGAACCTTTGTAGCATCCAGATCATTCAATAACGCAAACCTTCGGGTTTGATGATCGGTCGCAAGACTGCGTTAACCTTACTCAATGAGCATTTCGCTCGCCACCCACTGGGGCAAACACTTGCCCATTGGGGGTTTGTGTTTCTCCGGTATTTTCTTACTTTTGGAGAAACACTATGAACGCTCAAGCAAACACCACCACTCGCAACGCATCCGTTTCAACCGCTCGTTCATCTCGCCCTGCGCAAGCCGTGCGAGGTCAATCAGCTAAGCAAGCCGACAGTCACTACTTTAATGCACACTTGGAAGGTATGGGGTATCTCAACAATATCCGTGAGATCCAAGGTAAAAGCGGCACGTTTGTGTCGGTGCAATTTTGTATGCTGGAAGGCAAGCCAGACAGTGTGGAGAAAATTTATATCTCTCTCACGGTACCGGCGGATGATGTAAAAGATTTGCTTACCCAGCATTGGGACGCAATCAATAGCGGTGATGAAGACTCCAAAGTGTATGCCGGATTGCGCTTGTCGCATTTTCGCGCAGAACCTTTTATGTACGGTGCGAATAGTGCAAAGTCCGGGCAGCTGGGCGTTAACTATTCAGCCCGTGCCATAAAGGTCATGCACTTGAAGGTGGGTAGCCAGACAATCGTGTTAAGCTCTCGCGATAGCGAGGCGAAAACCGATTATGGTGTGCCCGCCAAACGAACCGTTGCACCCAAAGCGGTACCTGCGGCCAGTAATGACACCGGTTTATTTGATAAACCTTTATCGGTGGAATTACGCAAAGATGATCCTAACTTTCAAACGATCGCTGATCGTTTGCGAGGTGATGGTTATCGCTGGCACAGTGATCGGTTTGCCTGGGTAATGCCTCATGTAACACTTGAGGCCAGCAACCCAAGCTTTACCGAGAAACAGCAGGCACTCGTGGCGGAAGGATATCGTTCTGATGATGGCTTGGTGTACCACATGACCTTTGGTCGTGGTGCCAGACCACAACAGGCTCGATATTCCGGTAACCGTCATTAAGTTCGGATGGTTCGCAAAATGCTTCAGGATAGGGTTTTCCCTATGCCTGGAGCGTTTTTCAAAGTGGTTTGATGACAGACTTTTTTGAAAAACTCCCGCCCACGTCGGTAACGTGGAACCTTGCCCTTTATTGGGCGATCTCGGCACGTCGAATGCAACCGAGACAAACGAAACGCAGTTTCTCCCCAGTTGTTGCAAAGTAGTTTTCGACATATTTAGATGTAAGTAACCAGAGCGGGTGTACTGTGGGTGACTCCGAACAGTACAAAACCATGCCGGTTAGTAAAATTACATCACAGACAGCTTGTATCCAGTGAGACGGGTTAAATGCAGGCGGTGATCTCCCCAAAAAAGCGGCTCAGCAATGGGCCGTTTTACTCAGGATTTTTAGCTGAGTGTTTTGAGTAAAACCAGTATAGAGTTGGCACTGTTTTTACTCAAGGCACTTGGTGCCAGACTCCCCCAAATAGCGACCACACGCAGAACAATATGTGGACCCTTTGTGCGGACTTGACCGTGCTCGGTAGTTGCCTATGACAATGACCTGCCAGATTATTTTCATAGCAAATCTGCAAGACAAAAAAGTCACCCTCCGTGCAGTAAGGCGGAGGGTTAAATCTCCCGCCACCTCTCCCCACCCCCTAGATCTGCCTTTACCCTTCTAATCACCCAATCCCAGACCGCCCAATCAAATCGACACACCCAGTTCCAATTGAATCTGGATGCTGCCGTGTTCGTGGCGTAATCTTGATACCAACGGAACGCGTGAACTATCATCCCCGGTTTGCGTTCCTGCGCCACGATTAACCCACGAGGATTCTCTATGCGATATGCCCGATTGATCCATGCCGTATTACTTGCCTCAGGCCTGTCCAGTGCCGTCCAGGCTTCGCCACCCGCCTCGCAAAAATCGCTCAATGACGCTCAAGCCAAGCTCAACGCGGAAGTCTTAGCGCAGCCATTTTCATTTGAGCAAGAGCAAGCCGTGGAAACCTACATTGAGGAGCGTTTGCGCTTACGCGAAGAACCGCTGCGCACGGCGCCAGCCGCTTGGCGCAACCACTACGATTGCCATAAGTTGCACAACTACGACGACTACCGTGATTGTCGGTATTACCAGCGTTATTACCAAGCGCGTTAATGTTAATGCCGGCAATCGCCGCCCCGAGTTCCACCGCTGTACCCACAATAACAAGCAATACTCACTTACTCGATGAAGGAAATGATTATGAAAAACGCCGTAAAAGCTGTAGCAATTCTGGGTTTTAGTGCGTGGTTGGCCGGTTGCGCTGCCACACAAACTGCCATCAGCAAGAAAGACTTGGATGTGCAAACCAAAACCAGCACCAGCATTTTTGTGGATGCGGTACCTATGCCTAAGCGCACCATATTTTTAGATATTCGCAGTGGGGTGCAGGAATTTGACCGCAATGCGTTTAAGCAATTTGTTTCTCAGCAGTTTGCAAGTAATGCCAATGCCTACCGCTTGGTGGATGACCCGGAGGCCGCTCAGTTCTCCATGGTGGCTTATGTAGTCAACCTAGAAAAAGCCAGCCCCACCGCTGCGCAGGCGGCTTTAGGTCAGGGTTTTGTGGGGGGTAACAGCACCACCAATGCTGTGTTGGCGGGCGCTGCATTGGGTAGCATGGGCTCCAATAGCGGCTACAAAGGTGCCATTGGCGGCGGCTTAGCCTTAGGCGCTGCGGATTTTGTGGCGGGCAATATGGTGAAAGATGTGACCTATTTGCTGGTAGTGGATGTACAAATTAAAGAGCGCGCTGCCAATGGCGCCATTGTGCGTAAAGACACGGCGATCAACACTAAGGTGTCCGATGACGGCAAATCCCGCCAAACGGTGTCTGAGGTTTCCAATCAAAAAGAATACCGCACCCGCATTGTGACCACGGCCAATAAAGTGAACTTGAAGCTGGAGGAGGCTCAACCGCTGATGTTCTCCAAAACCGCTTACGCACTATCGGGATTCTTCTGATTTAACCAACTTGCAATTCAATGGCGCTCCATAGGGGCGCTTTTTTTTGCCCCAAAATAACTCGGTCGAGGCAAATACAATTTGATGGCCTTCAAAAAATTCTGGCGCGGATAAGCTTGTATTACTGCCCGTTCATATTTTGGAGAAAGCCGTGTCGCATCCGTTTTCATTTGCACTTAAGCCGTTGGCTGCCGTTATCGCCTTGCTGGCCATTACTGCGACTCCCGCTAGTGCTGGCACCCCCGCGCAAATCAGCTTCCAAAACATCATGGATAACCGCGATGTCACCACTGGCGAAGTGGATGCGGTATTGCAAGACAGTCAGGGCTTTTTGTGGATCGGCGGGGCCAGTGGCCTCTATCGGTTTGACGCCTACGACTTAAAACCCATGGATACGCGGCTGGATGATGGCAAGACCACTAAGGCTATTAAATTCACCAAGGCGATTTTTGAGGATTCCCACCACAAGCTGTGGGTTTCAACCCGGAACGGACTGTATCGGTACGATCCGATATTGGATCGTATTGAGGCGCTCCAGGACGATCCCGCGCAAACACTAAAAATTAGCAGCGCCAACTTTTTAAAAACCGTTGAATTACCCACTGGTGAAATACTGGGGTGCTCGCTGGCCGGTCTGTTTGTCATCGACCCGCAAACACTCAAATACACGGTGATTACACCCAACAACAAAAAAATTGATTGGCTACAAGGCAAGGGCGTGAACACCGCGCTAGTTGCAGCGAACGGCGATGTTTGGCTGGGTACGGATCAGGGCCTGGAGTACGTTGAATGGAAAACCAAAACCTTCATCTTGCGAAAACCGCTTCCAGAGCAGCCGCAGTTGGTAGCCGAGAATTTTGTGACCAGCATCGCCACGGCTGGCGATGACCAGCTTTGGCTGGGCACCTCACGAGGGTTGGTGTTGTACGATACAAAATCGCTACACTCCAAGCAGTTCCTTAATAATCCAGCTGATCCTAGCAGTTTAGGCGGCAATGACATTTGGGATTTGCTGGTGGATTCCAAGGGTGCCTTATGGATCGCCACCGATGGCGGCGGGCTGGATGTATTCGATCCCGAGACTCAAACCTTCACCAATCACAAATTTGAGCCGGGTCGGGCCACTTCCCTAAATTCCGACAAGCCACGCACGGTATACGAAGATAAAAACGGCGATATTTGGGCGGGAAATTTCCCGAATGGCCTGAATTTTTACGACCGCTCCAGCGCCGCCATACAAACCTATGCCCGTGATCTCACCAACCCCAACAGCCTGAGTCACAGCGCCATTATTTCCGTCGCTGAGGCGGATAAGGGCAATTTGTGGGTGGGCACCGATGGTGGCGGATTAAATTATTTTAATCGCGCCACTGGCGAGTTTACCGCGTATAAAAATGACCCCAATACGGCCAATTCTTTGGGTGGAAATTCTGTGCCGTCGCTCTTTGTGGATACGGCAGGCGCGGTGTGGCTGGGCACCTTCGGTGCAGGGCTAAACCGTTTTAATCCGCAGGATAAAACCACCACCCGCTATCCGTTTGAAAACCGAACGCCCACAGAGGCGGTGAGTGTTGCAAAAGCCCTGAACGGGGCCGCTGTGTGGTCCATTAAGCCGGACAAAGACAACCCTACGCTGTTGTGGCTAACCTCGCGCACCGGCGGAATTAGCCGATTGGATACGCGTACAGGGGAGTTTACGAATTATTTTCATGTGGATGGGGACCCGAGTTCCATTGCGAATAATTCCACCTGGACAACCCTTGAGGACTCCACGGGCAATTTTTGGGTAGGTACGGCGGGCGGTTTAGACCGGCTAGACAAGGCTACGGGCAAATTCGAGCATTATTCTGGCCTGAGCAATTCATCCGCTATTAGTTTGTTGGAGGACAGCAAACAGCGTTTATGGGTGGGCACGGACGCAGGTTTAAATTTATTGGACCCGGCCACCAAAACCTTCCAGTCGTTCACCAAGGCAGATGGGTTTGTTGACGACACTATCCGTCGCATAGTAGAGGATCACAATGGTCTGATCTGGGTAAGTACGTTTAATGGGTTTGCGTCATTGAATCCAGAAACACACAAAATCAAGACCTATAACCGCATCGCAGGCCGATTGACCGGGGGCTTTTCTCGCTCGGGTATGTTAACCAGTCGCGGCGAAATAGTATTTGGTGGTGTAAACGGCTTGCGTATTTTTAAGCCGGATCAGCTTGAAGAAAACGCCGAGTGGCCGCAGGTGGCGCTCACTGATTTCAAGATATTCAGTGATAGCGTAGCTATAGGTGGTGACGACAAGTTGCTGACCAGCGCCATTAATGCTACCAATCTAATCACGCTGGACCATACAAAATCCATGTTCACGCTGGAATTTACCGCGCTCAATTTCCGTGATTCTGCAAAAAACGAATTCGCCTATAAGCTCGAAGGATTCGATAAAGATTGGATTAATGCCGGTACGGCGCGCACGGCAAAATACACCAATCTGAGTGCAGGCACCTATGTGTTCAGGGTGAGCGGCAGCAATAACGATGGGGTTTGGAATGAAGCCGGTAAAAGCCTCACCATTGTTCAATTGCCCCCACCCTGGAAAACCTGGTGGGCCTATACGCTTTATGGGTTGATGTTTGCGGGGCTGGTGGCGGCATTTATTCGCCAGCAAATTCGTAAGCGCCAGATTATTTTGGAGCAGAACAAAATTCTGGAGATAAAGGTTGCCGAACGCACGGCGGAAGTGGTGGAGAAGGGCAAAGATATTCAAGCCATGCTGGTGAATATTCGCCAGGGACTATTCACTATTACGTCAGCGGGATTGGTTCATAACCAGTATTCGGCTTATCTTGAGACTATTTTTGAGTCACAGGATATAGCGGGGAAAGGTGTGGATGAGCTGCTGCTTTCGCGCTCTGAACTAGGGTCTGACGCTCTGGATTCTACGCAGGCCGCGCTCTTCGCAATCCTAGGTGAGAGCGAATTCAATTTCGAGTGCAACGGCTATTTGTTGCCGACCGAATTAGTTGTTCGTGTCAGCGGGCACGATAAAATCCTAGCCCTAGAGTGGAACCCCATCATTGAAAATGATGTTGTGAGCAAACTCATGGTGTCGGTCAGGGATGTAACGCTCTTGAAAAAAATGGAGGCCGAGGCTAGCGAACAAAAACGACAATTGGAGATTGTGGGCCAGTTACTCGGTATGAGCGCCGAGAAATTCTTAAACTTTGAGGCGGCTGCCGAAGCCTACATAGCCGCCAATCAAAACGCCCTTGAAAGTGCTCCACCTGAAAAAGACGAGACAACCATTGGCCTACTTTTCCGCAATATGCACACCATCAAAGGCAACAGCCGCACCTTTGGCTTGAGCTATTTAAGCAATGTGGTGCATGAGGTGGAGTCAACGTATACCGAACTAAAATCGTCCACGGAAAAACCGTGGGAGCCGTCTGCATTATTGCGTGACCTCACCAAAGCGAAAACCGCTTTGGCGGAATACAGCCATATTTATCGGAATGTATTGGGTAGATCGCAAAACGAGCAGGAGCGCCAAGCGGGTTTTTGGATGCCCAACACCATGATGCAAAAAATACTGCATTTTGTGGACGGTGGCCTGCTGATGGATTTGAAAGTGTATGTAAGCAGAATTAATGCTAAACCCCTCGATGAATGCCTGAGCGACGTTACCGCGTCGCTAATTTCCATTGCCGCGCAGCTCGACAAAAAAGCGCCTAGCGTGATTATCCCCGCCAGCAATATCCGCATTAAACAAAACGCGCAGCAATTATTGCGTGACGTGTTTTCGCATATTTTGCGTAACTCACTCGATCACGGCCTTGAGCCACCCCTTGAGCGTGTTGCCAATGGCAAGCCCGAGGAGGGCACCATCATCATCACGCCTAGCGTGGTCGATGATGCGCTCCATATTTTCGTCAGTGACGATGGACGCGGCCTAAACCTGCGCGCCTTGCATGGCAAAGGCATAAAACTAGGCTGGTGGGCGGAGGATGAAACACCCTCGGTAGAGCACATGGCGCAGCTTATATTCGAGTCCGGCGTGTCCACAAAATCCACGATTTCCGATGTGTCGGGCCGTGGTGTAGGTATGGATGCGGTGCGCCAGTTTCTCATGGAGCGAGGCGGCTCAGTCGGCATAGAGTTAGACCTAGACGCATTGCCAGATACAGGTTTTGTAGCGTTTGCACTGGCCATCGTTTTACCAGCGAATACGTTTTTTGAAACGGAGGCATAACAGCCATGGGCGCACTAGAAACTATTACAGGTCAGCATTCAGTGCTCGCTTTGATCGCGGTGTTTCACTGGACGCTTGGCGCGGCCGCGCTGCTGATTTGTCCCCAGTGGGAGTGGCGAATGACAGGGGTGTCGTGTGTATTCGCGGGCACCATGGCGGCTGTACTGCCGGTACTGGCCGCCATGGGTTATGCCTAGCCGTGGTGGGCGGCGTTTGACGCTTGGCAAATTGGGTGCAGTCTCTCCTGCGGTCAAACCACTGGGCAGGTTTCGCTGGCGCCAGACACAGTAGTCGGCCTCCTTGGTGCTATTCCTATCCTAGGATATTCCGCTCGCACCTTCAGGCGGCTACGGCTGCAAACGCTGTGCGTTATTAGCTATTAGTTTGACAGTCACGAAAATTTTTGCCAACAATAGTGTGACAGTCACTAAAAATAAAAATTGCCGTTTTCGTGACGGTCACTATAATTAAGTTACCCGCCACTTCTCGCTATGGGTATATTTTATGATTGACGCTAATGACAACTTCACGATGGACGCTTTCACTGAGGCGCCCCGCCGCAAAGGCCGCCCGCCCACTGGCAAAGCCATGACGCCATCCGCGCGTAAGGCGGCTCAGCGCAGGCGTGATTTTATGGCGCTGTGTACCGACTTGGGCGCTATTGATTTTCACGGGGCCTCTATAACCTCGTTGCTGGAATATTTGCCGAAAGCGATTGCTGCGGGCCGCGTCTTGGCGGTTGAGGCAATTGCCGCCGAGCTGATTTTGCGGGCAACACACAATAGCGATAATCACGCGTAAATCAGCACCAACAATCGAGCGGGGTCTCTGTGATGGGAATTTTTGAGGTGGTTGGTTCGGGTACCGGCATTGCCGGGGCCATACTCTTGGCGCTAAAAATCCGCTATTCGCCATGGGCCTGGCCACTTTGGGTGCTGTCTTGTTTTGCATGGATTTTGTTTGGCTTGTCCACTCAAGCCTATCCCTTGGTTGTGCAAAATGCTGTGTTTATCGGTATCAATATCATTGGCACATGGACTTGGCTGGTTAAGCCGTGGCTTCTGCGCCCCGCGCAGGAAAACAAAATATAACCTCTGAATTATGTAGCAGCCGCACAAAGCTATTCGATGGGTAAATGACTCGGTACGGACACCTCCACACAATTGCGCCCCGATTGTTTGGCCGTGTAAAGCGCCACATCCGCCAGCTTTAACATTTTATCAAAGGTGTCATCCGGCTTAATGCAGGCAGACACACCCATGCTAATGGTGACGCTCAACGGGTTGTCACCCTGCTCAAAGGTGTGTGCCGCTACAGCCACGCGGATTTTCTCGGCAAGGCGCACCGCGCTGTCCAGTGTGGTACTGGGGCACATCAACACAAACTCCTCGCCGCCCCAGCGGGCCAAGTGGTCGCCCGACCGAATATTCTGCAAAACCACGTCTACCAAACCCTTAATCACCCTGTCTCCAGCATCATGGCCACGGTTGTCGTTAATGCGCTTGAAGTGGTCAATATCAAAAATCATTAAGCACACGCCCTTTTTCATTTCGTCGTTGATAAACAGACCGGCAATGATTTGATTAAGACCGTGGCGGTTATAAATCCCGGTCATGGCGTCGGTAGCGGATAGGGTTTTGTATTTGTCGGTTTGGTTATGCAGGTGAACCCAGTAACGGCGCCCAATCTCAGCGGCCAGCAACAACAATCCGTAAAGCCCGTAAGCCCAGCTCGTGCGCCAAAAAGGCGGGGTAATTTCAATGGCAAGACTGGTTTCGCTGGTCATGCCGGGAGTTGCATGGTTGGCGGCGCGCACCCGGAAGCGGTACTGACCTGGAGCCAGGTTGGTATAGGTGGCGGAGCCTGCGGGTGTGCCCATGCGCCACTGGGTGTCGAAACCTTCCAGCCTGTAGCTGTAGTCATAGCTTGCTGAAGAGACAAAATTTAGGCCCACATAATCAATGGAAAACATTGGGTCGCTCCAAGCTAGTTGAAGTTTTTCGGTATGACCTAAGTCTTGGCTCAAAAGTGATCCGGCACTGCCGGGGATTTGTGGTGTGCTGCCAAGGCGCAGCTCAGTAAGCACTACGCGGTGTAGGTTGGCGGGACTGTCCATCCCGGCACCCTTGGCGGTGACTTTGACCGGATCAAACTCGGTGACCCCTTCAGTACTGCCGATCCACAAGTGCTGCTGGCGATCTAGCAGCGCCGCGTTGCGCGTCACGCTAGACCCGGCTAGGCCGTGGCGTTTGCGGTAGGTTTGAACATGGCGACTAACGGGGTCAATATGGGCCAAGCCGTTGATGGTGCCTAGCCACACGCCGCCCTGAGCGTCTTCGATGATGGTGCTGATGGAATTAGATGGCAGCCCATTATGGGTGGTGAGCCTACTGAACTGCTCTTTAGTGGGGTCTAGGATGCTCACCCCATCACTCTTGGTGCCCACCCAAATATTGCCCTTGGAATCCTCCATAAGCGCCAGTATGTGATCCGCTGCAAGGCTGTTAGGGTCGCTGGCACTATGGGTGTAATGGGTGAACCTGCGCGTGGCGATATTGAATTTATCCAACCCCTTGAGCGTGCCCAGCCACAAGTTACCTCGGCTGTCCGGCAGCAAGGCTTTAACAAAATCATACGCCAGGGAATTGGGATTGGAGGGGTTGTGGCTGAAGTTTTCAAAACTGTCGGTGTCGGGACGGTACAGACCAAAGCCCCCTCGCTCCAAATAACACACCCAAAGGTTGCCGGTTTTATCGCGGGCAATTTGTGAAATGTAGGGGCTGGCCACCGCGCCGGGGTTATTGGCGTCTGGGTAGTAATTCTTGAAAGTCGCCGTCTGGCGATTAAACCGATGCAGGCCACCCGACCAAGTGCCCACCCAAAGATTACCACTGGTGTCTTCGCCCAAACTGGTCACCGCATTAAAGCGTAGGCTGTTCGGGTTTTTGGGGTTGGCGGTGTAGCGAGTGCTAGCGCCAGTCACAGGGCTGATGGAGACTAATCCCGTTTCGCTGCCCACCCAAATAAGGCCTTGGGAATCCTGAAACACACTGGTGATTTGATCGAGTGGCTGAGTATTGTCTATGGCGCCTGCGATCTTGTGCGGAATAAAGGTGGCCTTGTGTTCATCGTACAGGTTGACGCCATCCGGGAAGGTGCCAACCCATACGTTGCCATCACGGTCTTCAAAAATATCCCGCACTTGATTTGACCGCAAAGAGCCGGGATCAAGGGCATCATGTCGCACGCGGGTAAATTCATCGGTGCTAGCATCGTAAACCGCAAGCCCGCCATGGTCGGTGGCCACCCACAGGGTTTGGTGGTATTCCCGAATATCCCGTATGGCATCGCTCCCCAGTGACCGCTCATTATCGGGGTTAGACCGGTAAATTCTGAAGGTTCGCCGGTCGGCGTTCATGCGGCTCAGCCCGCCCGAATAGGAGCCCACCCAGATTTGCCCAAGGTGGTCTTCATAGATACGCTCAATATCACCCTCTTGGAGCGATGCGGGATCATTGGCGTCGTGGCGCCACCGCTCAAATTTACCGGTCAGCGGGTCAAATACATTCAAGCCTTTGCTTGTAGTTCCAATCCAGACTTTTTGGTGAGAGTCGATAAACAGCGAGCGCGCATTATCGCCGCTCAAGCTGTTCGGGTTGGCGGCATCGGCCATGTGCTTGCGAAAGCCGGTGCGGTCGGCACTCAGCACATTGAGGCCTGCGGAGGTGCCGATATACAGTTGGTTCTGGGCGTCTACCGCTAGGGCCATGATCAGGCTACTGCTTAAATCCTTAGCGCCGGAACCTTCCTGGTACCGGGTAAAATCGTCGGTTTGCGCGTTGTAGCGGTTTAAGCCATTAAAAGTGCCCAGCCAAAGCACACCGGATTTATCCACGGCAAGTGCGGCTATGTAGTTGGACGATAGGGAGCGAGGGTTGAATGGGTCGTAAAAATAGAATTTGAAGTGCTGCGAATCGTAGCGCGCCAAGCCGTATTCACCGGCAAACCACATAAACCCGTGGCGGTCTTGAATGATGTCTTTAATGGCGCCGATGGATTGTTGTTCAGCGCCATCCGCTGTTAACAGGCGCTGAAAACGTAAATTCAGCTGCGCGTTCGGTGCGGCCGCTACAACAGCTCCGCTCCACAATACAATTAGTACCACCACCCAACGAAACACGCATTACCCCGCTTAAACCAATAGTTGGCATTTCTTTTAGTTAAGCAGGTGGCATGGCGAGTGCTGGCTAACCGATCCAATCAAATTGTATTGGGTTTGCGCGAATATAGATTGCGGTGATCTAAGCGCCAGAATCGAATTGCGCAACAGTCCATTCAGTGCAATGATTAAAGCGCAAAACGTCTCAACGAACGTACCGTTGACCCTTAAGAGCTGCGCACTGAATCTGTAATCGCAGTATGGCTTTACGGCCTGATTCTATTTTTTAAAACCCGCGCGGGAGAAATCCCGACCGGGGTGCTCTCGCATTTTTTTTGGAGAGTACCCTATGCAATACGCACTGAAATCTGACGATGAAGTGATTCAAACCGCCCTCAGTATTATGGAGGCGCGGGCACACAAAGGTGGCGCCGGATTATCCAGCCCTAAATTGGCCAGCAATTTATTTATGTTGCGCTTAGGTAATTTAGAGCATGAGGTTTTTTGTGTGGCGTTCCTGGATAACCAAAACCGCTTAATCGCGGCAGAGGATATGTTCAGGGGCACCATTGACGGCGCCAGTGTCTACCCTCGGGAAGTGGTTAAACGCGCCCTGCAGCTTAATGCGGCGGCGGTGATGTTTGCCCACAATCACCCCAGCGGACTGACAACGCCTAGTACTGCGGATAAGCAAATAACCAAGCGATTAAATGAGGCGCTCGCGCTGATTGATATTCGGGTGCTGGATCACTTTGTGGTGTCAGCAGTGGAATACACCTCCTTTGCTGAGCAGGGGTGGTTATGAGCTTGATTAACGCCGTGCCGCAACAACAAATACTCTGGCGCTACAGCCTTGTTACGGGGAATTGGCACCCGGTTAGAATCTGCGATCCTAAAAATGCCGCCGCATGGCTGCAAATATTTCAGGATGATGAGCCAGGTGTTGATTTCAGACTCGAAAAAACGCGGCCCGGGAGAAAACCCCTAGGTCGGTGATTTGCGATTTTAGAATTTTACCTATGGTGAAAGCACGAAAATAAAAAGCTCCCTCAAAATGCTGAAACGGGAGCGCCCAATCTTCGGATTGGGTGGCATTAAACCTAACAGGCGAAAGCCTTCACTCAACCCACTGGGGCAATTTTCCCAGTGGGGAAAGTTGTGTCTCCAGTGGGTTAATTTAATTTGGAGATACAACCATGAATGTTACTACCAACTTCAACAAAATTACTGGATGTCACGTCTACAACGCGAAGCTTTATTTTTCAGCCATAGTGGCTTTTGAGCATTCCGCTTTGTTTAGGGTTGATGGCTCTATCGGGACACCAGAAACGGTGTCTGCAATGGTGGATTTTCTCCATGCTCTCGACACTGCACTAGGAGTCACCAATTCTGGATTTGTCGCAGTGTATGTGGTTCGGGGTATAGAGGCTTCCACCGACGTTTTTTACAGCCTGGAAAAGCAGAGACCCCGGGAAATCGGTGCTGGATTTGTAAGCCAGCTAGAGGATAGTGATCTTACTTGCGGAGTGTTTGTTAGCCCTGCAAGCGAATCCATTGGGTCTACTGATTACGATGAGCTTGTAATCTTCAACCCTGCCGGTCCTGTAACCATCAAACTCACCGATCAGGCGAGTGTGGTGGCCAAACTTGCAGAGCTGAGTGATTACGTCATTTTATCGACCACAGGCATGGCAAAAGATTTTGACCGTGATGATGTGTTTGACGTGGTTGGGTATTTTGCGGCGAAAACTGGGCAACCGGTTGCAGTCGAAAGGCCCGCTGTTGTTGCTGAGGCTCCCTCACCAAAGGATATTGTCATCGAGTCAATAATCCCTAATGGAGAGCGTGTTTTTGCAATGGCGGTTTTTCCCAACGGTTATGCTCATGAGTCAGAGTTTGCCAGTGAGAGCGAGGCTCGCGGTTATGTGGCAACACTGAACACCATGGGTCAAGCGTCCAGAACTTGTGCCAATGATGCAGTTTCGGCGATGGATACAGCCAAGGTTGCGGTAAATCAGGCTCAGCCTAGGTTTATCCCGTGCTCCAATTCCGAGGTCGTAATTGATTGCGGAGGGCAGTGGTCTTTGGAGGTGTTGAAGTCTGTTTGTGCCAATGGTGCAATTTCCGAGGAGGATGCAGCCAAGCTCGCGGCAAAGTGTGCGCAAGCGGCAAAGCTGTTAACCGAGGTGGCTCAGGCAGTGACTTATGAAAATCTCAGTGAAATTTTAGGGTGGACTTCATCCTGGGTGATCGAGATGATCGAAGGTTTAACGGCCAGTGAGTTTACGAAGTTTCAGGCAGTGAAATAATAAAAAGCTCCCTCTAAATGCTGAAACGGGAGCGCCCAATCTTCGGATTGGGCGGCATTAAACCTAACAGGCGAAAGCCTTGACTCAACCCACTGGGGCAATTTTCCCAGTGGGGAAAGTTGTGTCTCCAGTGGGTTATTTTATTTTGGAGATATGACTATGGGTGTAGGTGTTTATTGGCAAGAAAATGCGTTTACCGTGTTTGTTGATGATGAGGAGTTGTATGCTGAATACAGCATCGAAAAACAGCAGCACGAAAACATTGAGCATGACGACGACTACCAATCGTTGCACGAGGATTTTGTGCAAGAAGTCTTGGAGCTGTTGCCGGAATCGTATGAGGTATTAACCGATACTTGGGAGGGTGGTTACAGCTTCGGAGATGTATCGCGTCAAATACTGGCTGAAAACGGCTTCTATCGCGTTTCACTGGTAGATTGGCATGGTATGCAGGCGATCAATGTAGAGTTGCGTCAAGCACACTACAGCGATTCTTGGGAGTTTAATCCTTTGGCTGTGCATCATCATGGCCGAGCGGCCACGAAGATTTTTGATGCGTTAGCTGAGCGGTTTGCGTTGCGCGGCAGGACAAGTGGCTGGACTACCGGCTGTTATGTGAAATCAACCGAAAAACTTGCCGCCTAGCGGTACCTGAAGTGTTTTAGCGCAAGCTAAAGCACTTTTTTTGTGCCTGCCGTTTGGTGGCGGACCCATTGGCCACCAGCAGAGGCCACGCTCAATCAGCCCTTGAAAATTTCGTATTTCGGTGCAATCATTAAGGCGTATAACGTCTCAGCGAACGCACCGCTGAACCTTTGTTACAACGTCTTGGCGAACGTACCGCCGAACCTTTATAGCTG
This sequence comes from Thalassocella blandensis, assembly GCA_945882995.1. Taxonomy (GTDB): domain Bacteria; phylum Pseudomonadota; class Gammaproteobacteria; order Pseudomonadales; family Cellvibrionaceae; genus CAMCXE01. The sequence goes on from CAMCXE010000001.1 coordinate 54,849, forward strand.
CGCACCAGGTTTGCAATCGCAGCAAGACGCAAGTCTGACCTGACACTACACCACCCATCGGGGAGTCTAATCCTCCCCTCCGGGACGGTGATGCTCCCCAGTTTAATTCCTAAACTTCGGAGCAGGCACCATGCAAGCATCTTTCAAAGCAACTGAATTTCACACTGTTGAAGCCACATTCGGCGGTCTTGTCAGCACTAAGCTGACAGACTCTCGGGTACCTGGCGAGACGTTTGAAAAACAACTCTCGTTGGAGTCTTACAATAACCTTGTGAGATTCATTCAAGAGAACGATCATCGCTATGCCATTACTATGGCAAAGCGTATGTTTCACTAGAGCGTTACCCCTAGTTGGCTTCAAGCGATTAGGGAGCCTCCTAAAAACACTTATTTCAGGTGGTTTTAGGAGGTTCCCTAATCATCAACACTTGGAGTTACATCATGGCTACACAATCTTTTGCAGCAAACGGTCGTCACATTGTTAAAGTTGTTTTGAATGTTGGCACGGGTTTATGTGATGTTTTGGTGAGTGATTCAGTCACCAGCAAAACCTTCACAAAATCCATGGTGCTATCGCAGTACAATCGTTTGGTAGATTGGCTGAAAGAAAATGATCACAGTTTTGCAATGAACTCCATTCATTCTTACTTTTGATCACGAGGTTTATATGCCAAACGCCTGAAAGGCCCGCAAGTAAATTGCGGGCCTTTTTTGTTGCTCGAAGGTCCAGCAAGCAAATTGCATCAAGCGCCGGATTGGCTGGCGGTGTTTTGATTGAGCTGCTCCCATGCCGCCACATCCGCCTCGGTGGCCGAGCCAGAGGCCAGTGCGCGTTCACGCAAATACTCCTTAATTTGCTCAAGATTCCAGTCCGCAGGCAATCCGTGAGTGCGCAGGTAATCATCCCTCACCTCTTGCCGCGTTAAAAACGCTTCGCGCTCCATAGCCGTGGAGTAAGAAAACCCGGAAGGGTCGCCAAAAAATATTTCATAGCGACTAATAACGCCTTGGCGTGTGCCGGGGTATTTCGCATGAAAGGCGTTTACTGCCGATTCAATATGGTCAATGTCATTGGTGTCGGTGACAAAGCCCCATTCAATATAATCATTCAATACCTGGCGGCGGTAGCGAGCGGAGTTGTAAAACAGTACGCGCAGGCGACGCTCTTTGGTGTCTAGGCGGGATTCATCGCCAAAAAACCACTCGCTAATGGTGAGCGGCTTTTTGGTGGTTTCACTGTTTTGCGTGGCCAATTCGTCCAGTTTATCGAATAGGGCTTGGCCGGTTAATCCTATAAACGGGGTTTGATCAAAAGGCTTGGTTTCCAGCCGGGATTTTTCGCTGGTTTGGTAGGCTTCAAATTCGGGAATGTCGTCACGCATGGCCATACCCTTGTAGATCATAAAAAAACTGGCCGCTGCGCCTTCATCAAAACCGCGCTCCTGCATTAGGGTGCGACTCACAATGACGTGTTCGTTATGGGATAAGGGTCTGTACACACTGGCCTCCGGGATTTACAGCCAAGGATTAAGAAGTTTTACACCCGTCAATTCAAAATCGAGTGTATTGCGAGTCACTACTGTCATGCTATGAATAATTCCCGTTGCGGCAATAAACGCATCCCGCTCGGAGCGAGGGTCGGGAATGTGCAGCCCAGCGCAGCACTGCGCCACGGCCACGTCTATGGGTAAAATGCGCCCTGCAAAGGCGGGTATCACTTGCTCGTCGAGCCAGCGTCGTAGCATATCGCTTTGCACCGGGTCTTTCTGTGCGACGCGACGAATACCCAGTTCAAGTTCCATGATGGTTATCACTGATAAATGCAGTGAATCCGTGGCCACCGCCTGCGCCCAAGTCACCACACCCTTATGGGCGCGCCCTGCCCGCCCTTTGCGCAGCTCGGACACCACATGGGTATCGAGTAAATACATCAGGATAAATCCGGTATTTGCGCCGCAACGGCAATTTTTTGAGGCTCGAATTCAATTGTGTCATCAGCGGGCATGGACAGTAATTCGGTAATGTTTGGCTGCTTACCCGTCATGCGACGAAATTCATCGAAGGTCATGAGCACATAGGAAGGCTTGCCGCGATCGGTGATAAATACCGGCCCCTGCAAGGCGGCCCGCTTGGCGCCGCCGGTGTCTTGATTGAATTCGCGGCTGGAAACGGATGTTGTCGGCATGGTAAACCCCAATTAAGTAGCAATGTATAAACAATAGCGCTTAGCTGGCTTGGCTGCAAGTTTATTTATTTTGCGAATTTGTGAGTGGCACAAAAAACTACGGTTGCGATTTCGGGGTTTGGGTGCAATGATTAAAGGGCAAAACGTCTCAGCGAACGTACCGCTGAACCTTAGAGTTGCGCATCGAATCTGCAATCGCAGCATGGCTTAATCGCCTGATTCTATTTTTTTCTAACCCGCGTGGGAGTCATCCCGCATGGGGTGCTCTTCGCATTTTATTTTTGGAGAGCATCACCATGATTTCAGTACCCGGCACCATCAAAATCCGCAGTGTAGAAGGCCGTTTTGGCTCCTTCAATGTGGCCACACTCGATTGCTCCATCGGTTCGTTTACGGTCAAAGACGCCTCTATTGAGGAGTTTGACCAGGGCGTTTATACCGGTGATTTTGTGATTGAAAAAATTAAACCACAAAGTTACATCTCAAACGGCCGCATGGTGGTTGAGGTTCGAGCCATACTCAGCGCCATTATGCTGAGTCGGGATTCGGTACATCAGCCCTGTGATGAATTTGAGTCGCTAGAGCAAGACCCGATGGAAGCCGAAGCGGGTGTTGATGAAGGCCCAGAGCCTGAATTGACCCCGGCACCGGATGAGGTGGAGGTTGAAGTGGTTGATGATGAGCTGGACGAAGCTGCCCGTTTATTCGGAATACTTTGGCCGCTCGGTAACGTCATTAAACTCGACCCAACCATTAACCGTGCGTTGTTCCGTCAGCAAAAAGATTACCTGAAAAATGCAGGTTTTCGCTTTGTTGCCGCCGATCAACACTGGTTACGGTAAGGGGGTTGTGTCATGGCACTTATCTTTCAACGCTTAGCGCGTAACTTTATCAAAAATGGCTACTTCCCCACGGATGAAGCCACCATTTCTCGCGTATTGGCCATGCTTGAAGCCCCGGTAGGACAGGTCAGAATTTGTGACCCCTGTTGTGGCGAAGGTATTGCCTTGGCGGAATGTGCGCATTACTTGAAAGATGCCGGTTCCTCGGTGTTTAGTGCAGGCATTGAATTTAATGCCGAGCGCGCCAGCAATGCTAAGCAGTTACTCGATCATGTTGTGCATTCCGATATTCAGGACTGTGTAATGAGTAACGGCCAGTTCAACTTACTGTGGTTAAACCCGCCGTATGGTGATCGCATTACCGACCAAACGCTAAGCACTAACGCCTCGGAAAAACAGGGGCGCGACCGCTTGGAGAAGTATTTTTTATCCCGCGCAATGCCCACTTTAGCGTTTGGTGGCTTGCTCATTTTTATCATTCCGCACTATGTGCTGGATCGACACCTCGCCAAACAGCTTGCTCGTAGTCTGAGTGAATTGTCGGTGTATCGCTTGCCTGAAGATCAATTCAAGCAGGTGGTAATTATGGGGTATCGACGCCGAGGGGAAGTTGCCGCCGGTGATGCTGAGATCGTGAATCGCCTCGTGAATATTTCGGGTGATCGTGACTTGGCTCCAGAACTGCCCGAAGTCCCTGAGCGGTTTTATCAGGTTTCCACGGTAACGCCCGATGTACAAAGGCGCTGCTTGGAATTTCGCTCAGTAAGGCCTACGGCGGAACAGGCTTGGGAAGTTTCACAGCTACACCCCTGCTTGTGGGATGAATTTTCATTGCACTTTGGTCGGAGTGACGCGGTAAAACGCCCACCCGCTCGGGCGCTTTCGGATTGGCACTTATCCCTCATGTTGGCTGCTGGCCAAGTATCGGGTGTAGTGACTTCCAAAAGTGGTCGGCAATTGTTAGTAAAAGGCAGTACCCATAAGGAAAAGGAGCTAACCACGACCTTTAGCGAGGACGCGGATGGCAATCTGGAAGAAACCAGAATCCTGACCGATAGGTTTGTGCCTGTGATTAAAGCCATTGATGTAACGCCTGGCGCTGCAACCTTTGGTGATGTTTTGACGATACGTTAAACCGGCATTTATGCCATTTCCCGATTGGGCCTTCCAATCGGGAGGCCTTTTTTATTTTTTCTTTAATTTAAAAGGTGAGCATATGTTGGATGATTTTTACAGTATCAAAGAGGCGTCAATGCCAATGTTTGTGGATTCGTATTTGGTGGACGAAGGCCGGTTGTTGTTTTGTTCTTTGTGGGGTGGTGAGACGGCGATGCAGGAGTTTTTAGCGCGCTTAACACTGCCGGAAGCCGAATTCGGATTGCGAGAATTTACCCTCCTAGACCCCGATGACGGAAGGATGTACGACGAAATTTCGGTGGGTAATGCTGCCGAACTTTCCAAGCTCACCGCCAGAACACCCTCCACAACGGTGCTCGGGTCGCTCTGCCATGTTTGGCTGTACGACCCGGTATTGCAAAAACACAGCGCGGCTCGCCGCGAGCGGTATTTGTTAATGCGCCAGGGGTTTACATCTGATCCAGATGGTGTCCTCAGTGATATTTGGTCAGCCATTAAGGAGCTTTGTCACATACCCTTGATGGATGTGTGGGAAAGACCCATTACGGCTTACATGACTACACAAACGTGGCTGTACGACATAGAAGGTGTAGGTGGTGTTGATGGTTTAAAAATCACCATACCGGAACAGGAGTTTACGGAGGCAGTGCAGGCGATGTTGCGCGACGGGACATTAAGTCTTGACCCGGCACCGCCAACACCTAATCCATTAACACCGGATGATCCTGAAGTTGTACAACCTGAAAAACAGCGCGGCCCGGTTATGCAGTCTGAGCTGTTTGGCACGGTTTCACTGTTTTGAGGAGAGTAAAAATCGTGACTTTCACGAACCCGTAAGCGAAGTCAGGGCGCAAGCCTGGGGTTCATTGTAATTTGTAAACACTCACTGTTTTCATTTGAAAACAACACCTTGACCCTGCGGGCACAAACTCCCGTAGGGGCTTGTGTTGGCGGGGTTTTCTTATTTTTGAGGAAACCTTTATGAGCGCAGTAACCACTTTAAACACCACTGAAATTGCTGATGTAAACAATGTTGATACCAGCGTTTCGCTGTCTGCCGGGGAGTTGATCGAAGCGGCAGACACTATGAATTTGCGGGATTTTATCAGTGAATTTGGCGCCGATTTATTAGCGGCAGTCGAACGCGATAATCCACCCGTGTACACCGCTGGTTGCCCAGTCTTGTCGCGCAGTCATGTACTGCAAAACTTGCTGCGTAAACCGTTTGAAGCCCAAGCAGAAGCCGTGCAAGCCTTGGCTGCACTGTTATTCGACAAGGGTGAAAAAGCGGCCATTTTGAATGCGGAAATGGGCACCGGCAAAACCATGATGGCAATTTCGCTAGCGGCAGTAGCGCAGCGTGAAGGCTTCCGAAATACCTTAATCATTAGTCCACCGCACTTGGTGTACAAATGGCGACGGGAAATTCAGGAGACTATACGCGGTGCAAAAGTTTGGGTGCTAAACGGCCCAGATACCCTGGCTAAATTGCTGAAGTTGCGTGAAGCCCTGCGGGTTGCACCGTCTGATATGCCCGAGTTCTTCATCATCGGGCGGGTCAGAATGCGGCTTGGGTATCACTGGCGTCATGCGTTTACGCTGCGTCGCTTTCGTCGTTTGGTCTGTGAGGATCAAACCGGCGGTGGTGAAGGTGTACGGCGGATTGCACTGGCAACAGAGCATCCCGCCTGCGGACACTGCGGTGAATGGGTAAAGAATGAGGATGGCGATTTGCAAAGCGCACTCGACATTCAAATTCAAACCAAACAACTGCGCTGCAAAAAATGCAATTCAGCCTTGTGGACGCTGATGCGGCCCAAAGCGGCACCGGTGGGACAAGGTGAGGTGGTGAAAAAGGCCTTGTGCCAATTGCCCACCATTGGCCCCAAAACAGCGGATCGTTTGATCGGCATGTTCGGAGCCAAAATGCTTGAAGGTATGCTAGCCGACAACATTTATGAGTTTGTGAACCTCATGGATGAAGACGGCGAGCTGGTGTTTTCGGATCGTCAAGCCACTCGCATGGAGCGGGCGCTTGCCACTACCGAGTTCAGTTTTGGCCAAGGCGGCTATCAGGCTACAGAATTCCTCAAGCGTTATATGCCGAAGGGTTTTGTGGATCTACTGGTAGTGGACGAAGGGCACGAATATAAGAACGAAGGCAGTGCGCAAGGGCAAGCCATGGGTGTATTGGCGGCGCTCTCCAAAAAGGTATTGCTGTTAACGGGTACTTTAATGGGGGGTTATGCCAGTGACCTGTTCTTTTTGTTGTGGCGCTCTATGCCCCACCGCATGATAGAACTGGGTTTTAAATGCAGTGGTCGCGGCTCTATGGCGGCAGCTTCCATGGCGTTTATGCGGGAGCATGGCGTACTGAAAGACATTTACAAAACCAAGGAAGGCGGTAATCACCGCACCGCCCGTGGCAATCGCACGGTGGTGAGCACGGTAAAAGGCCCAGGCTTTGGCCCATTAGGCATAGCCCAATGCGTTTTGCCGTTCACGGTGTTTTTGAAACTTAAAGACATTGGGCAAAAAGTATTACCGCCTTACCAGGAGTATTACGTTGAGATCGACATGGAAAGCGAACAGCGTTATCAATATTTAAAAATGGAGAAAAAATTGACCCAAGAACTCAAGGAGGCTTTGCGTAAAGGGGATAAGAGCTTAATGGGTGTTGTACTCAACACACTGTTAGCTTGGCCGGACACCTGTTTTATGCCAGAGGTTGTTAAGCACCCCAGAACCCGTGAAGTATTGGCGATAGCTCCAGCGTTATTTAAAGATGACGGTATGGAAACGCCAAAAGAGACTTGGTTAAAGCAATATTGCTTGGATCAGCAACAAGATGGACGCCGCGTACTGGTTTATACCAGCTACACCGGCAAGCGTGATACCTGTAATCGCTTAAAGCACATGCTAAGCGAAGCAGGGTTAAAAGTCGCCGTGCTGCGCTCCACCGTCGCCACAGAAAAGCGTGAAGACTGGGTAGCGGATCAAGTGGATAAAGGCATTGAGGTAATTATCTGCAACCCCGAACTGGTGAAAACCGGGCTGGATTTGCTGGAATTTCCTTCAATCGTCTTTATGCAAACCGGCTACAACGTGTACACCTTGATGCAAGCGGCCAGACGCTCATGGCGTATTGGCCAAACCAACGATGTTGACGTGGTATTTTTAGGCTACGCCCAATCCGCACAAAGTCGCTGCCTTTCACTAATGGCAGAGAAAATAGCGGTAAGCCAGTCCACCTCGGGGGACATTCCCGACTCAGGACTCGACTCGCTGAATCAGCGTGGCGATAGTGTTGAGGTGGCTATGGCAAGGGATTTGTTAGCTGCGTAAAACCTTTAACCCTCTTCGGAGGGTTTTTGTTTATGCTCCCCGCGCTATCCACTTCGCCGTAAAGGTGCTTGTAGTGATAGTGAGGGCAACTACCTGATTTTAATGCTATATTATCTCGTAAGTTGTAGTTTCCCGCCGCTAAGGCGGTTTAAAGTATGAAATTCAGCGACTTTATGTTGATTTCGCGTTTCCCGCCGCTAAGGCGGTTTAAAGGATCAAATAGAAACCAAGCCCGTTTAGCAAACCGTTTCCCGCCGCTAAGGCGGTTTAAAGACGCATAGCATTACCGTCATCCTGAATGCCATTGCTTCCCGCCGCTAAGGCTTTTGTAGGTTTAGAGGCGTTTACCCGCCGATTAGGCGGATCGTTCGTTAAACCCTCTTTGGAGGGTTTTTTAATATCTGGCGGTTAAATTATGGATTTCGATACCAAGCTGCCGTTTGCAGTTAGCCTGGCCTCAGGTCTGTTAATTGAGGTGGATGACGCGGAGCCCGGCAGGAGTTGTAATTGTGTCTGCCCAAGCTGTAGGCAAGGAGTTGTTGCAAGACAGGGTCAAAAGAATCGCTGGTGTTTTGCTCACGATAAAGACTCGGAGCACAAACCGACCAAGATTTGTGAAGTATCATTTTATAGCTGCTGCCGACTATTTATTATTGAGTCGGTACTGGGGAAAAAGCCCGAATTCATTGCTTTGCCTGATTATCTAATCGGAGAGTATAGAAAAGATTTTTCCATGGTACCCCTCACCGACACCCTATCAGGCGGAACATTTCCCGTATTAGAGGTGCGCGGCAGCGAAGCGCATGACTCGCACGATTTCACACTCATGCTTGAGGGGCGTACCGTAGACGTGTTCTTAAGCTATCCCGGCAGGAAGAAACCCGGCCCCCCATTTTCGGCGGCAGCCATCAAAATTGACTTATCAATCTTGCAGAAGCGGTACGCGGAAACTGAGACGGGGCGCTACCTGTTCCGTGGGCTTGTGAATGAAATATTTGAAGAGCGATATTCTGCTGAATGTATAAAGTGGTTGTACACCCCGGAGGAGCAGGCTATACGAGATGGATTGCGTGAGCGCCTAAAGAATGAAGTTCAATTTGAGCAAGACTACGATGAATGGCGCAGCCAACTACCAACAAAACTACAACCAAAAAACAAAGCTGAAACACTCAAATGCGAAGACTGTGGTAGCGAGTATTACCCCGGCCAACCCTGCGTTAAATGCCGCAGAAAGAAAGAGTTGCACATCATATAAACGACATGGCCGATTTTAGATTTTTGGTGTGGCCAACCAAAGCGGCTAAATTCACCACCTAATTTGAAGGATGATGTTATGGGAAATCATTTGCGCGTGGCGGCATCGAACGGCGAGATTATTGAAAAGTCCCTGTTGGCGCAGGAACAAGACAGCGTAACGACTAGACCATATCGTCGATGGATTGTGTCGACCCTGCTGCTTGTCCCTAAATTGTCTTTAAAGTTGGCTATTTTTGCCCTACTCGGTATTCGCTATGCGCTGTTTTTTGTTCTCTATTGGCTGCGAATACTGATTTACCCCGTTATGAGCCTGGTTTGCGGGCTGACTCTTCTCGCGGCTCTGCTTATGCTTTTAAACACGAGCTATGAGCCTCGCCTTTTTGTGGCGGCAAGATTGGGGGGGTTCTCATTCGGGTGTTTTCTCTTCGTCTGGTTTTACGATGGGCTACTGTTGGTGTTGAGCCCAAGGTCGATCATCATTGATGATGGGCGAGACAACGATCACTAGCAATAACGCCCGCTGCAAATTCTTTTTGGGGCGCTTTACTGCGCAAGATACTTATAGTCCGTGGACCTATCATCATCATGTTGCTCTAATTGCGTATGCCCAAACATCATGATGACTTCCTCGCATGGTTCGGTGGTCGAGTTAGAGCGCTCAGGCACCAGAAGAACCTTTCCCAAGAAGAATTGGCCGAACAGGCCGGGATAGATCGCACCTATGTGGGTGGGGTTGAGCGCGGGGAGCGTAATGTAAGTCTATTAAATGTTAAAAGACTTGCAGATGCTCTGGGTATCGACCCCAAGGATCTATTCAGCGATGATTTCAAATTTTGAACACCTTTCCCTCATACCTTATCGATTAAAGCAATTTCGTGAACAGTCGGGATTTACTGCTGCACAGGTTGAGGAGTGTTTAATTCTCGGCCCGGGGTGGGTTCACGCAATCGAGTCGGGATTAATTATCCCGAGTCTCGATCTGGTTGCATCACTACTATCGGTCTACAGCAAGAGTCTCGCTGATCTCGCAGAAGGCGCTACGGGCGCCGTGCCCAGTATTCATCGGTCAATAGTAGCTGCTGCCAATGGTCAGAACATAGACGTCAATTTTGAATATTCAAAACATGATGCAACATATAAACTTCTTAATGCGACCATTGAGCAATTTAATGAGGTTGTGTTAACGCTACGCAATGGCTTGGCTCGGCTTAGCAGCTTGAATAATGACGACAGTGACCTAGCTAAATCCATTAAAACAGAAAGCGTAGCGAGCGCCTTTCTAAAGGCGGTAATGCTTTGGCCTTCCGCAAATCCTTCAGATATTTGGTGGTTTGTCGTTTATCGCGCTTATTGCGATCAATACAATCATCCATCTGAGCATTCTAGGCTTGATTACACGCAAAGCTGGAAGCGGACTGGCGGATGGGCTTTAGAAAAAATTTTAGAAAAACATTATTCCCCTATACTTGCGCAGCATGGTATTAATTTAGTAATTGCAGACGGTGCACGGAAGTCGCGGCTCATTCAACGCATCAGTATAGGGCATCGCCTTGAGGCCGATAAAATTGATATCCTCCTCACAGTGGGTGAAGGGGTGTCGGAAAAATTAATTGGTGTTGTTCATGTTAAGGCAAGTTTTGCTGAACGCAGAACAGACGATGTACCAATGAGTCAAGCCCTGGTGAAGGCTGGCTACATTTCTCCGCTCTGGACTATGGATTGTAAAAGTAGTCCATCCACAAACCCGATAAACCGTGGCGAGCTGGGTGAGGTTTTCATCGGGCAAGGAGTGGATTATAGGAGCGCAAAACGCAAAGATATTGAAGATGACAGGTATTTCTCCGCCTGCTTCTCATATAACAAAAACACCAAACCAACACCAGATGAATATAACGCAAGAGCGCGGGTTGTGGTTTGTGATTTTTCCACCCCAAACGATTTATTTGTGCGATTCATTGTGACCGAACGGGACCGAGTTAGATTAATGCTTGGGATTTAACTGCTGCCACATCACAAAGCCTTTCGTTTGATGCACCTACTTGTTCGCGGTCAATTTCAAAACCAATATACGTGCAGCCCAGCCTTAGCGCAGCCATTCCTGTGGTGCCAGAACCCGAAAATGGATCAAGCACCACAACGTCTTCTCCAGATTTGCCATATGCATCAATGCAGCGGTACGGCAGCTCTTCTGGGAATCGTGAGAAATGTTTAACCCCGTCTATTTTTTCATTTGCAAACTCCCACACGCTTCGCACGGGTGGTGTCACGCGGAAGCTATGCTGCTCATTTTTTGCCAGCAAATAAATTGGCTCATGACAGCGGTGAGGTCTGCGGCACTTTCCCTCCGGCATTGGATTTTTTTTTCGCCATATCACTTCGCCTCGGTAAACATATCCTGAATCAGAAAGGTTCAATATCAATCGGTAAGGCAGGGCCAGCAAGTTGCCGTACTGTAACCAGCCGGTATCTTTCGCAATAAATGCCTTCCGCTTCATTCTAGGTTTTGTGTAGGCAGAGTTATGCGCAGCAAGGCCATTTTTATCGGCACCTAAAGAGCTGTACTGTCGGTCATCTTGCGACCAATTGACCGGCGTGTTGTAGGCGTCGCCAATATTTATCCAAATAATTCCATCTGATTTTAGCTTGGGGAGAATTCCCGTGAAAACACCATTAAGGAAGGCAAGGTAGTCACGCGGGTCGCTCTCAACCCCTGCGCCATTTGATAATCGCTGCCCCCAATATGGGGGGCTGGTTACGACCACATCAATGGATTCATCTGGCAATTTAGAAATTAAATCAAGGCAATCACCTGCATGCACCTTGTTTGGCTTAAATGGACCTATCATCATGGCAGTGTGCCTATTCTAAGTGTAGTCTATGGTACTTAAAGTCATCATACACCAACATAGTCAACCTGAGCAAGATTATTGTGTGGCGAATAAATAGGGGTCGTCTCAGAAAACGGAAAATAAAGCACGCTAAGACCGGTCCGCGCCGCTGCCTCTCACTCGTCAGGTTGAGCTATACCCTAACCTGACAC
>CAMCXE010000002.1 GCA_945882995.1 Thalassocella blandensis
CACGCAGCAATGCCAGTGGGCGTCCGTTATCGCTATATTTTCACATCCCCTTTTGTGACACCGTGTGCTACTACTGCGGCTGCAACAAAATTGTGACTGCCAACAAGCAGCGTGCCCTACCCTATTTGGCCGCCCTACATAAAGAAATCGCCCTGCAGGCTGCCGCTGTAGATGTAACACGGCCCGTAGTGCAACTGCATTTCGGCGGTGGCACACCCACCTATTTAAGCGATGAACAATTAACGGAATTAATGGCCGATATTCGCCAGCAATTTAATTTGGCGAGTGATGCAGAAGGGGAATTTTCTATCGAAATTCACCCGCAAACTGTAACGCCAGAACGCCTAGCTCACTTGCGCCAGCTGGGGTTTAACCGTTTAAGTTTAGGCATTCAGGACTTCAACCCCGCCGTACAAAAAGCCGTAAACCGTTTTAATTCCTATGCGGAGGTAGCGGAACTTACCCAAGCGGCGCGGCGATTAAATTACAAAGCCTTAAGTATGGATTTAATTTACGGGCTGCCACTGCAAACCTTAGCCAGCTTCAGCCAAACCCTAAACGATATTATCAGCCTGCGGCCCGATCGTTTATCGCTGTTCAGCTATGCGCACATGCCGCATTTATTCAAAGTACAACAGCAAATTAACAGTTATGAATTACCCGCGCCGGACGTAAAATTGCAGATGTTGCACATGAGTATCGAACAACTGCAGGCGGCGGGTTATGTGTATATCGGCATGGATCATTTTGCCCTGCCCGATGACGAACTAGCCCTTGCCCAGGCCGCCGGCAAATTGCACCGCAACTTTCAAGGTTATGCCACCCATGGCGGCTGTGATTTATTGGCCTTTGGCGTTTCGGCGATTAATCAGCTGGACAACACCTACGCGCAAAACGCCAAAGACATGCCCAGCTATTTACACGCCCTAGACCAAAACCAATTACCCCTAGTGCGCGGCATTGAACTTACCCGGGACGACGCCATTCGCAAAGCCGTGATCAGCGCCTTAATTTGCCATTTTGAATGCAACACCGCCACCATAGAGCGGCAATTTCACATTCAGTTTGCGGAGTATTTTGCCGACGAACTACAAGGGCTAAAGGCTTTAATAGCCGAACACATGGTGACGATAGATGGCGAAAATATTTGCGTTACCCCCCGGGGTCGCCTATTAATTCGGCGCATTTGCATGGAATTTGATGCTTATTTAAAACCCAAGGCAGGGGAAATAAAAACCATTGCCTATTCAAAAATAATTTAACCCGCAGGCAAAAACATTCACGGGCCCATTTCATGCCGTGCAGAGCTTTATTTTTCCACATGCAATGAATGCAAAAAGCGATGCACCACCGGCGTAAAAATTAACGCCGCCATCACCAAAAATATTAACTTCGCATAAAGTGCATAAAACCCGGCAAACAATTTACCCACTTCGGTGATTGGGGCATTCACCGGCCCCATGCCACCCAGCAGCATGGCCGCATTTAAAAAGGCATCCATCAGGGTTAAATGCTCGAACGTCACGTAACCTGCCATACCCAAACCTAGGGAAAACAGCATCAAACCCACAGCCACTAAAAAATGCCTAAAAACTCGGCGCGCAAAATGACGCTTTGATGCCATGGGCTGGTGTTTGGATTCGTACATGCTGCTCCCGCACTGACAAGTGGTAAGCCATGTAGATTAACGGTATTTGGCGCTAGCCCCAAATGCTTCTGCCGCCCGCAACCGTTACAATGCTCGGTCAATAGCCCCGCCTACTTTGCCCTGCCAACGGAAACCCCATGCTCCGCCTCACCGAACTCAAATTACCCCTCGACCACAGCCCCGACGACTTAACCCAGGCCCTACTGGTGAAATTAGGGGTTCCTGCCAGTGCCTTGATGAGTTATTCGATTTTTAGGCGAGCCGTGGATGCGCGCAAAAAAAGCCAAATTTTTTTGGTGTACAGCTTGGACGTGAAGGTTAAGCAGGAGGCGGCGCTGCTGAAAAAACACCATGGCAAAAACCACATAGGCCCAGCACCGGATACCAGCTACCGTTTTGTAGCCGAAGCGCCAAGCCACTTACCCCATCGGCCAATTGTGATTGGCACCGGCCCTTGCGGTTTATTCGCCGGTTTGTTGTTGGCCCAAATGGGCTTTAAGCCGATTATTTTGGAGCGCGGCAAGGCCGTACGCGAACGCACGCAAGATACCTGGGGCTTGTGGCGCCAAGGCGTGTTAAACCCCGAATCCAATGTGCAATATGGCGAAGGTGGTGCCGGCACCTTCTCCGACGGCAAACTCTATAGCCAAATCAAAGACCCCAAACACCACGGCCGCAAAGTGCTGCAAGAGTTTGTAAAGGCCGGCGCACCGGAGGAAATTCTGTACATCAGCCGGCCGCACATTGGCACCTTTCGGCTGGTAGGCATGGTGGAAGCCATGCGCGCCAACATTATTAGCCTAGGCGGTGAGATCCGTTTCAGCAGTCGCGTAACGGATGTATGCGTAACCCGCGACGCCCAAGGCCAGGGGCAAGTGACTGGCGTAACCCTCGCCAACGGCGAAACCCTTGCCACTGAGCATGTGGTGTTGGCCGTGGGCCACAGCGCGCGGGACATCTTCGCCATGCTTTACGAGCGTGGCGTGTATGTGGAGGCCAAACCCTTCGCCATAGGCGTGCGTATTGAGCACCCGCAAGCACTCATCGACCAAGCGCGGTTTGGCCGTTTTGCCGGCCACCCCATACTTGGCGCGGCCGAATACAAACTGGTCCACCACGCGGACAACAATCGCGCCGCCTACAGTTTTTGTATGTGCCCCGGCGGCACCGTGGTAGCCAGCGCCTCCGAGCCCAATCACTTGGTCACCAACGGCATGAGCCAATACTCACGCAACGAGCGCAACGCCAACAGCGCCATAGTGGTGGGCATTACTCCCGAGGTGGATTACCCCGGCCATCCGCTGGCCGGCATCGCCTTCCAGCGCCACTGGGAGCAGCGTGCCTTCGAACTCGGCGGCAGCAACTACCGCGCCCCCGCGCAACGTCTAGGGGATTTCCTCGCCGGCCGGCCGTCTACCCACTTGGGCGAGGTGCACCCCTCCTACCGACCGGGCGTAACCCCCGCCGACCTCAGCCAATGCCTGCCAGACTTCGTGACCCACACCCTGCGCCAAGCCCTACCCGCCTTCGAGCAGCAAATTAAAGGTTTTGCCATGGACGACGCACTGCTGACAGCAGTGGAAACACGCACCTCATCCCCCATTCGCATCACCCGTGGCGACGATTTTCAAAGCCTAAATACGCGCGGCCTTTACCCAGCTGGCGAAGGGGCGGGTTATGCGGGGGGAATTTTTTCGGCCGGCGTGGATGGCATTAAAGTGGCGGAAGCCCTGGCAATGGATTTAACGGGTGGAGCAACAGCCAGCGGCGGGGCGCACAAAGGGGGGGATTGGAGTTAATGGCGAGCTTAACCTGCCACAGATTTGGATGGGCACCCCAGCTGAATTACTAAGATTGCATTCAGGGTTTAGCGTCGCATGCCGAATTTATCTAGCAATCGCCACGCATCGGTGTCGGGATTATTTACAATTGCCATTGTTTTTGTCCGATCGTAATAGCTTATAAAACTGAATCAAAAATACAATTTAATTCTGGTGCAATAACCGCTAGTGGCGTCCAGTTCGCATCAGAACGCACCAACCTACATCCAAAAGGTCACCACCATGAAAAAAATTGCCCTATCACTGAGTTTTGCAACGCTATTGGCTACATCAGCCTTCGCCACACCCGTTATTAATCAAACAGCCAAGGGCAACATCGCCCCGGCAGATGCCCAAGGCTATTCTTGGATTATGCCTTCTAATTCCCACAACTATGGCTCTCAGTTCACTGCCAACACCACCAGGTTGAATGGCGCGGGAATGTATTTTTCAGATCCCACAAATGGGGGAAGCTGGAACATCAATTCATCGGCGATCTTCACCATTGGGCTTTATGACGCCTCCGCCAATTTACTTGGCTCAGGGTCCTTCACCACGTCAACTGGCGGCTGGCACGATGTATTTTTTAATGATGTCGCAGTGACTAATGGCGCCCAATATTAGGTATTTGCCACAGCAGACCAAACTGCCGCCGCTGTTACTACGTATTTTATTAATAGCTCCAGTCCCGGTGTCTCTTATCTACTAAACGGCCAGATACAAACGTGGTACGCTGGGTCTTACGGGATCAACACCCGCATCTTCACAAACGATGGCAACGGTTCAGTACCCGAGCCAACTTCATTGTTATTAATGGGGCTGGGGTTGTTAGGTTTGGGCATTGCCCGTAAACGCACTGCCAAATAGTAATTTCCTGGATAGAGTAGCCCAGCAATTAACTGCGGCTATCCATACCGTAAAAATGCCCCGCTAAGCGGGGCATTTTTTTTGAATCCGTTCAAATAATTCGCGCAATGCTCTTGGCTTTTTAACCTATAAACCAGTGCGCTCACCGCAATCACTGACAACACACAGCTACACAACCACACCAAAAACAGACCTAATTAACCACCCTATTCCGGCTAACTCATTGGCCTGCAATCGCACTATTGATGCTTGAATGAGGACGGTTTAAATATTCGATCCACAGGGCTTAAGCTCACACCACGAAATAATTTATTTCTTAGTGGGCCGCCGCCAGCCCTGAATATGCCGCTGACGCGTTCTGGCCACCACCAGCTCATCGGGATTCACCGGTGCGGTAATTGTAGAGCCTGCCGCTACTGTGGCATTCGCACCCAATTTTACAGGCGCCACCAAAGTCGAATTTGCACCGACAAAACAATTATCGCCAATTTGCGTCAGGTGTTTGTTTACGCCGTCGTAATTGCAAGTAATAGTTCCCGCGCCCACATTTACGTCGTCACCCAAAATGGCGTCGCCAATATAGCTGAGGTGATTTATTTTGCTGCCAATTCCCACCACCGCTTTTTTGGTTTCCACAAAATTCCCCACTTTGGCATGGGCTTTTAAATGGGTGCCGGGGCGCAAACGCGCGTAGGGGCCAACACTACAATTATTTTCAATGATCGCATCTTCAATATGGCTGTTGGCATAAATATGCACGCCGTCACCAAGCTGTGCATTTTTAATAACGCAATTTGGGCCAATTTCAACGCTGCTGCCGAGGGTTACCGCGCCTTCGAATATACAATTTACATCGATCACACAGTCTTGCCCTGCGGTTAAAGTACCGCGCAAATCAAAACGCGCCGGATCGAGTAGCGTTACGCCCGCATCCAGCAATATTGCCGCCTGTTGTTGCTGCAACGCACGCTCTAGCTGCGCCTGCTGCTGACGGTTATTAATGCCCAACACTTCCATTTCGCTAGCGGCTTTTACGGCTTGCACGCCTATTCCCTGCTGTACCGCCAATCCAATCACGTCGGTTAAATAATATTCACCCTGGGCGTTTTGGTTGCTTAATTGTGGCAGCCAATTGCGCAACTGGGCAGTAGTCATGGCCATTACACCGCTATTACCCTCTTTAATTAATTGTTGCTCCGGCGTGGCATCTTTTTGCTCAACAATGGCGATTACAGCACCACGAGCGTCACGCAATATGCGTCCATAACCGAAAGGGTTTTGTAAATCTACGGTCAATAGCGCCATCTTGTGGGAATCAACAAGACCAATTAATTTTTCAAGCGTGGCGGTTTTTATTAAGGGTACATCGCCGTACAAAATCAATACTGTGCTGTCGGCTTGTAATTTTTCGAGGGTTTGCATGACGGCATGGCCAGTGCCCAATTGCTGAGCTTGGTCGCTGAAAGTAATGTCGTCAGCCACCATGGCAGCTTCGACATGCTCAGCACCGTGCCCCACCACCAGATGAATTTTATGGGCCTGCAATTCACGGGCGCGCTCCACCACATGTTTCACCAAAGGTTTGCCGCCGAGTGGGTGCATCACCTTGGGTTTCTCGGAACGCATACGAGTGCCTTTACCGGCGGCGAGAATTACGATTTCTAACATGGGCGAATTCCTAGAAAAATAAAAACCGTTTTAACACAGCTGGATGACAAAAGCTTGGGGCGAAAAAAAAGGCAGCACGGGCTACCCTTAATTATTTCAAATTGGTTAGGGGCAAATTAATCCGTCAGAATTACACTGTATATTTTGGGGAAAGTTGTGTTCCAGCCGCCCCAACATCCTGAACCAAACATCATTACAGTTTTCCCGCTTGAGTAGGCGGTTAACAATGCAGCATACTGCCGATCACCATTCTTTGTGTCGTCTTGCAAAACGGCTTGCCCTTGAACGATACAACCATCAGTAGATTGAACTTTATCCACAGAAGAAAACGTCACTTTTACAATACCACCTTCATGTTGTATCTGAGTGATTTTCGCCGTGTTGTCCGCAGTAATCCAACTGCCCGCATGAGACAAAGTACAAACAACCAAAAAGGCCGCACCAATTAACGATCTAAACATACCGGCCTCTCCTAGTGAAGTTAAGCAATAAAATTTTTAGGCTCTTATTCCGTCGAGCGTGCGACCAATAAAACCAACCGAGATAGTTACACGCATTATTTGCAAAATTATTACACAATTAACCTTCACACAAACATTCAGCGCATTTTCTTCGTCGCACCCACGACGAAAAAACAAACCCCACAGCTATAAGTTTTTATTTACCCAATTTTTTACGAATAGACTGCAAAGTACGCAATTGCGCAGCCGCTTCAGCCAGCTGCACCGCCGCGCGAGAATAATCCATGTCCCCAGTGCGATTATTCATCATCTGGGTAGCGGCGTTTTGCGCGTCCAAGGCCGCGGCTTCATCAAGGTCATGGGCACGCAATGCGTGGTCGGCCAAAATGGTAACCGCACTGGGCTGCACTTCCAAAAAACCGCCACTAACGTAGTAAATATCTTCTGCACCATCACTCAGCTTAACGCGCACTGGGCCGGGTTTTAAACCGGTGAGCAGTGGCGAATGGCCGGGGCAAATACCCAGCTCACCTTCAGTGCCGGCGGCGATTAACATCTCCACTGCACCCGAAAATATGCCGGTTTCGGCACTTACGATTTCACACTGAATCGTCTTGGCCATAGGGTTTACTCCAATCTCGCGGGATTATTTAAATTTTTTGGCTTTTTCGACCGCTTCGTCTATCGAGCCGACCATGTAAAACGCCTGCTCCGGCAAATGATCGTATTCACCCGCCAACAGCCCTTTAAAGCCCGCAATGGTGTCTTTTAAGGATACGTATTTGCCGGGAGAACCGGTAAATACTTCGGCCACGTGGAAAGGCTGGGACAAAAAGCGTTCGATTTTACGCGCGCGGTTTACGGTAAGTTTATCGGCTTCGGAAAGCTCATCCATACCCAAAATCGCGATAATGTCTTTGAGCTCTTTATAGCGTTGCAATACAGACTGCACACCGCGCGCCACGTCATAGTGGTCCACACCAATGATCAATGGGTCCAGCTGACGCGAGGTTGAATCCAGCGGATCAATTGCGGGGTAAATACCCTTGGCGGCGATATCACGGCTCAATACTACCGTGGAGTCCAAGTGAGCAAAGGTGGTGGCTGGCGATGGGTCAGTCAAGTCATCCGCTGGCACATACACCGCCTGAATGGAGGTGATGGAGCCGGTTTTGGTAGAAGTAATACGCTCTTGTAACACGCCCATTTCTTCCGCCAAGGTAGGCTGATAACCCACGGCGGATGGCATACGGCCCAACAGGGCGGACACTTCGGTACCGGCCAAGGTGTAGCGATAAATATTATCCACAAACAGCAGTACGTCTTTGCCTTCGTCACGGAATTTTTCAGCCATGGTCAGGCCAGTCAAGGCTACGCGCAAGCGGTTGCCCGGTGGCTCGTTCATCTGCCCATACACCATGGCTACTTTCGATTTAGCAAATTCGTCAACGTTTACAACGCCAGCTTCCTGCATTTCATGATAGAAGTCGTTACCTTCACGGGTGCGCTCACCCACGCCGGCAAACACAGACAAACCTGAGTGCTCGGTGGCGATGTTATTAATCAATTCCATCATGTTTACGGTTTTGCCTACGCCGGCGCCGCCGAATAAGCCAACCTTGCCGCCTTTGGCGAAAGGACAAACCAAGTCGATAACTTTAATGCCGGTTTCTAGCAACTCTTCAGAGGCGCTCAGCTCGTCATACGCTGGGGCCTTGCGGTGAATGGCCGCACGCACCTTCTCACCAATAGGGCCACACTCATCGATGGGGTTGCCCAACACATCCATAATGCGGCCGAGGGTTTCAACACCCACGGGAACATTAATGGGCTTGTTGCTATTGGTTACGCTCAAGCCGCGACGCAGGCCTTCGGAAGAACCCATGGCAATGGCACGCACTACGCCATCACCTAGCTGTTGTTGCACTTCAAGGGTCAGGCCTTTGTCGCTTACGATTAAAGCGTCGTAAACCTTGGGTACAGCATCTCGTGGAAATTCCACGTCGATAACCGCGCCGATAATTTGCACGATACGTCCGCTACTCATGTGAGTTTCCTCTACCTAAAAATAAAAAAATGATTCGGTTCGCTGGCGACAGGGCACTATACGGCCGCAGCACCTGCCACAATTTCCGACAGCTCTTGCGTAATCGCGGCTTGACGGGCTTTGTTATATGCGAGTTTTAATTCGTCAATGATATCGCCGGCGTTGTCGCTGGCACTTTTCATAGCCACCATCCGCGCGGCTTGTTCGCAGGCCGTGTTTTCGACAACCGCTTGATACACTTGAGATTCGATATAGCGTCGCAGCAGCCCATCGAGCAAATCTTTGGCTTCTGGTTCGTACAAATAATCCCAGTGGTGGTTGGGCGCTACTTGATCTTCCGGCAACAAGGGCAGCAGCTGCATGACTTCTGGCTGCTGCGTCATGGTGTTAACAAATTCGTTGCTGACCAAAAACAGCTGGTCAATTTTGCCCGCCTCAAACGCGTCCAACATTATCTTAACGCTGCCGATTAAAGTGCCAATCGCTGGCTCTTCACCCATGTCGCGCACCGAAGCAACCACCTTACCGCCTACACCGCGAAAAAAAGCCGCCGCCTTGGCGCCGATCAAACACAAATCTGCCCCCACATTGGCCGCGGCCAATGGTTTGCTGTGATTAATAAGTCGTTTGAACACGTTAACATTCAGGCCACCGCACAAACCGCGATCGGAGGACACCACTATGTAGCCTACGCGTTTCACTGCCCGCGATTGTAAATAAGGGTGTTGGTATTCGGAACGAGCATTAGCTAGGTGCCCGATTACCGCGCGCATACGTGTGGCATAAGGCTTACCCTTATCCATACGCTCTTGCGCCTTACGCATTTTACTCGCCGCCACCATTTCCATGGCTTTGGTGATTTTTTGCGTATTTTTAATACTCCCAATCTGGGTACGTATCTCTTTTCCGCTTGCCATTGGTTATCTCGCAAAAAGTTTTGCAACTGGCCGAGAGCAGCAGTAACGCCGCTAACTTCGGCCATGGGGCGCAATTACCAGGTTTGTGTGGCTTTGAAATTATTCAGCGCCGTTTTAATGCCGCTCTCAATTTCATCGTTGTAATTGCCCGTAGCCACGATATTGTCCATCAGCTCACTGTGGCTGGAATTCAAATAAGCCAGCAGTGCTGTCTCGAATGCGCCCAATTTTGGCACTTCAATATCGTTTAAAAAACCTTCGTTAGCGGCATACAACAACACACCCATCTGCGCGATAGACAGGGGCGCATATTGTTTTTGCTTCATGAGTTCAGTGACGCGTTGCCCGTGGTCCAGCTGCGCTTTGGTGGCGTCATCCAAATCCGACGCGAATTGAGAAAAGGCCGCCAACTCACGATACTGCGCCAGCGCGGTACGAATACCACCCGAGAGTTTTTTGATAATTTTAGTTTGCGCCGCACCACCAACCCGAGATACAGAAATACCGGCATTCATGGCGGGGCGAATACCCGCATTAAAGAGATTGGACTCAAGGAAGATCTGACCGTCGGTAATCGAAATCACGTTGGTCGGTACAAACGCCGAAACGTCGCCGGCTTGAGTTTCGATAATCGGCAGAGCAGTCAATGAACCGGTTTGGCCCTTAACTTCACCTTTTGTGAAGGCTTCTACGTAGGAGGCGTTCACGCGGGCGGCGCGTTCAAGCAAGCGTGAATGCAAATAGAAGACGTCCCCTGGGTAGGCTTCACGGCCCGGCGGGCGGCGCAGCAACAAGGAAATTTGACGATAAGCCCAAGCTTGTTTGGTCAGGTCGTCATAGATGATCAGCGCATCTTGACCGCGGTCACGATAGTACTCACCCATGGTGCACCCAGCAAACGGTGCCAAAAATTGCATGGCCGCCGGATCTGAAGCCGTGGCGGCAACAACCGTGGTGTACGACATAGCGCCGTGCTCTTCTAGTTTGCGCACAACCGACGCAACAGAAGACGCTTTTTGGCCGATGGCAACATAAACACACTTAATGCCAGAACCTTTTTGGTTAATGATGGCATCAACGGCCAAGGCGGTTTTGCCCGTTTGGCGGTCGCCAATAATCAATTCGCGCTGACCACGACCGATTGGCACCATGGCATCCACGGCTTTAAGGCCGATTTGCACAGGCTGGTCCACCGACTGACGGGCAATTACCCCAGGCGCAATTTTTTCAATCGCATCGGT
The DNA here is from genome assembly GCA_945882995.1 of Thalassocella blandensis. GTDB lineage: Bacteria > Pseudomonadota > Gammaproteobacteria > Pseudomonadales > Cellvibrionaceae > CAMCXE01. Next base: position 10,670 of record CAMCXE010000002.1, read on the forward strand.
CATGGTGGTGTTCAACGGGCCTTTGCCATCGATAGGGGAGCCAAGGGCATCCACCACACGACCTTGCAGCTCAGGGCCTACTGGCACTTCCAAAATTCGGCCGGTGCATTTACAGCTTTGCCCTTCGGCTACGCCTTGGTAATCACCCAATACCACGGCGCCCACTGAATCGCGCTCAAGGTTTAGGGCGATACCAAACACGCCGCTAGCAAATTCGATCATTTCTCCATACATCACATCGGCTAAGCCATGGATGCGGATAATACCGTCGGTGACGGAAACGACAGTGCCCTGATTACTGGCTTCGGTGGCAACGCTAATGCTATTAATACGCTGCTTGATAATTTCACTGATTTCTGACGGATTCAGTTGTTGCATACTCAAATTCCTCAATCCTAACGGCTAGGCGTGCATGGCTTCAGCAAGTTTGGCCAAACGGCCTCTTACCGAACCATCAATGACGGTGTCTCCGGCGCGAATTAAGGCGCCGCCCAACAAACTTGTATCCAGATGCGCGCTAAGGCTTACCCGTCGCATGAGCTTGCCACTTAAAGCTTCAGCCAATTTGGCCTGCCACTCGGCACTCATCTCAAACGCGGTACTCACGTCTACATCCAAGGTTTTTTCCTGTTCGGCTTTAAAAGCCAAAAACAAACGGTTGATTTCCGGCAATAACGCCAGACGTTTGTTATCTGCAAGGGTTTGTACAAAATTTTGGTGCTTCGGGTTGAGCTGGTCGCCACACAGGCCTTGGAGCATTTCCCGCTTGCCGCCTGCAGTGAGAGTCGGCGAGTGAATTAATGCAGCAATTTTGTCGTCGCTACACACCGCCGCCAACACGCCCAAGGCTTGCGCCCATACATCCAGCTGTCCATCCGCAAACGCCAGCTCAAAAGCGGCGCGGGCGTAGGGGCGAGCTGTGGTGGTTAATTCCGCCATGGTCGCCCCCGCTAGAGTTCAGCTGCTAGTTTGTCGAGCATTTGATTGTGCGCACTGGCATCAATAGATGCCCCTAGCACTTTCTCTGCACCCACTAACACCAAACTCGCCACTTTGCTGCGCAGTTGCTCGCGCGCTTGCATGATCTCACGATCAATATCGGCCTGAGCAGAGAGCTTAATACGCTCGGCCTCCACCGTGGCTTGCACCTTAGCCTCTTCCACAATTTGGTTGGCGCGCTTGTTAGCGGCCTCCAAAATCGTCGCAGCCTGATCTTTGGCTTCTTTAATTTGAGTGGCCACCTGTTGCTTGGCCAACTCTAAATCTTTATCAGCTTTGTCGGCATTGTCCAAACCTTGTGCAATGCGTTTTTCGCGCTCTTCCATCACAGAAATAAGCGCGGGCCACACAAACTTCATGCAGAAAAACACGAAGAACAAAAAGGTTAACGACTGACCGATAAGCGTTAGGTTGATATTCACACCAACACCTCTTCTATTTAAATTATGGGGCTGGAAGGATTAACCAGTAACACCAGGAGCAACAACGAACAGCATGTACATGCCCATACCAACGCTAACCATAGGTACCGCATCCAACAAACCAGCCATCAAGAACATTTTGCCCATCAGTGCGGGGCCCTGCTCGGGTTGACGGCCAATACTTTCCAGAAATTTGCCGCCCAAAGAACCAAAACCGATACCGGTGCCCAACGCACCCAAACCGATCAAAAGAGCTGCTGCGATATAAACCAATGCTTGTGCCATTGTTGTTTCCTCTTAAAGTTAAAAATGAAAAGTTAAAAATAAAATTAAAAATTGCTTAATGCTCTTCGGCCACGTCATGTGCCATGGCCATGTAAACGGTGGTAAGCACCATAAACACAAAGGCTTGCAGGGTAATAACCAAGATATGAAAAACCGCCCAGCCCCACTGCAGCACGCCACCAAACAAACCGATAACGAGGCCAGCACTGAACATTAACGCCAGCAAAATAAAGATCAGCTCGCCAGCATACATGTTGCCGAATAATCGCAGGCCGAGGGAAACCGGCTTAGCTAACAGGCCCACAGTTTCCAAAACCAAATTGATGGGCATCAAGAAAATATCCACGTACCACTTACCAGAGTGAAAGGGGTGCATGGTGAGCTCTTTAATAAAGCCCAGCGGGCCCTTTTTATAAAGACTAAAGCCGATCATTAATAAAAACACGGTAATGGACATGCCTAGAGTGGCATTGGGATCCGTAGTTGGCACAACTTTAAAATAGAAATGCTCATTACCGGTCACTTTGGCCGCAAGCAAGGGTAGCCAGTCCACTGGGATCAAATCCATTAAATTCATTAAAAACACCCAAGAAAAAATGGTTAAAGCCATGGGCGCAATCAAGCGGTTTTTATGCTGAAAAACGTCTTTTACGGTTTTATCGATAAATTCAACCAGTAACTCTACAAAGCTTTGGATGCCGGTAGGCTTACCCAAGGTGGCCGTTTTGGCCACAAAGGCAAATACCATGCTCAAAATTAGGCCTAGGGCTATGCCCCAGCCGAGAGTATCTAGGTGCAGACACATGAAGCCCATAGCTTCGGCTTCCTGCGGGTTGTGCGCCAGCGTCCAGGTATCCTGCTCAATCACGGCGCCGTCGTGGCGGTGATAGCCCGCTGGTAATTTCCCATACGCCAAATTTTGCAAATGGTGCTGGATGTAAGCTGTTGAAGTTTGCCCTTCGCTTGCCATAAAAACCCGAATTTTCTACAAAATTAAAATTGAACCAGCTCACGCCGGTTGTTGCTACTTAATGTGGTGCGCTAGGCGCCCCGATATCGCTATGTGTGCAATCAGCATAACGGCATAAACCCCCGCAAAAACCTGAAAATCCAGCTCCTTAACAAAGCGAAACACCATCGCCATGCCCACCATCGTAAGGAGCATCTTGCCCATTTGCCCCCAATAAACGGACCGAACAATCCAGCTGGAAAATTTCGCGCCACTATAGCGGAACAGATAGTGCGCAAAATAGGTGTTGGGCCCAACAAACACCAAACAGCCAAACAGCCCCGACTTAAAAGCTAACGGCTTCCAAAGCCCCACCACCAAAAGCGCCAGCCCACTCGCCACTAAGTGAGCGATGAAAATAGTCAGAACAGGTCGGCGCATACCAAATAAAAAACCAAGGGCAGGTCCAAGAACACCGTCGCCGCACTCAAATTCAACCGCGCTCATGACTCGGCGCGAGTTTTTGCTAATTTCGAAAAGCTCAGAACAAACCAGACGAAGCCTTGCCCCCAAATTGCCGGGGCGCGGGATTATAGGTTCATGGCGAGCCAGGATCAACCATTTAGGCACGCCCTTGAAACTATAAACCTCAGTTGAGCGTTAAACCTAGAAACCTCAGTAGGATCACCAAAGTCTGCGCACCCCCTTGGCGCGTCTAGCAAAAGCCAAAAATGACGAACAACCCACCAGGTTGCCCGTCATTTTTAGCTTTCACTATTCACACCAATGGATTACACAGCTTTTTGGCGCCCTACTGAGGTTTCTACGTTAAAGCCTGCACAGCCGAGGTTTAATGGGCCGCAAAATGCTGGCGAAAGCCGGCGGCACTGCGCTAGCTCGTGACGAAGGTCGCGCCTAGCCACAATCCGTCTTGCCGACCAGCGAGTTAGGCTGTAGCTTAATTCTGGACAGGCCGCCAAATGCGCGCTTTGCTTTAGTTAACCCGCCGCTTAGGAATCTTCATGCTCGCTTCCCGTCTTACCTCTGCGCTTGCCGCAACCCTATTCACCGTCTGCTGCCAGACGAGCGCGGCATTCGAGCTCGCACTTACGGCGGGCGCTGGTGTGGACAGCGTAGCAACTTCCGAACACAGCGATGTGACCACGCAAACCCTAGGCGCCAACGGAATTCCCACCAACACCACTGTGCGCACGGAAATCAGCTCCGAATCGGGCCAGCTGGCCACTCGACAACTGGCCGCGACTTGGACGGGGGAGGGATATTTTGTCGGTGGCAGCATCTACAATGCCGACGGCAATGTGAGCTACCAAGGCCTAGACCCGGTTAAGGGTCCGATACCCAACGGCTCCAGCTACCTCTATGTGTGGCGTACCAACACTTATCTGGGCAAAACATTCGCAGATCTACCGCTGCAACCACGCCTCTGGATTGAACTGGGCGGGCAGCTCAAAGAACGCCACATCACCACACGCGTACCCGAGGTGGCAAACCACCACGAAGATTTCACCTGGTGGACGGCAGGCAGCGGTTTAGAACTGGAAATATGGGGTGATAACACTTGGCAGTGGAGTCTTGGCGGGGCGTACAGATCCATTCTGGCGCCCACCAACAAATCTAGCCGTCGCACAATTAGCTTGGATCTCGGCGACAGCTTCAACTATTCAGCTTACACCCAACTGAAATACCAATTAGGGGCAGGCTTTTACATCGAAACCAGTGCCGGCTTCACGGCGACACAAATGGCCGCCGGCCGCAAATTCTACGAGGGCAACAAAATCACCCCCATTATTCAACCCGAAGCCGCTTGGCGGGATATGGACCTGACGGTAAAGCTGGGTAAGCAATTCTGATCCACTGGCGAAGCGGAGCCAGACCACTCACTGAGGTTGGTAACCTAGATGCGCCAAAATGCCATCCAGCTCATCGAGACTACTGTATTTAAACACCAAGCGGCCACCACCCTTGGCGCCGTGCTGCACCATAACCGGCACCCCAATCTGCTCCGCTAGGCTCTCTTCCAGCTTTTTGATGTCGGGGCTTACCCGAGCGGATGGGGCGGAAGGCGCGGCCGCCTCTTGCTGCAGCTTGCGCACCAGCGCCTCGGCCTGCCGCACACTCAGCCCGCGGGCAATAATTTCTTTAGCCGCCGAACTTTGCGCGGCGGAGCCTAAGCTCAGTAAACACCGCGCATGCCCCATCTCCAAATCGCCATGCTCCAGCAGCGTCCGCACCTCGGTTGAGAGGTTCAACAGGCGCAAACTATTACTTACCGCCGCGCGGGATTTGCCCACGGCATCCGCCACTTCCTGATGGGTAAGCTCAAACTCATCCTGCAAGCGCTTTAATGCCACCGCCTCTTCAACTGGGTTGAGGTCTTCGCGCTGCAGGTTTTCAATCAACGCCATAGCGATTGCCGTCTCATCCGGCACATCGCGAATGATGGCGGGAATTTTATCCAGCCCAGCCAACTGAGTGGCTCGCCAGCGGCGCTCCCCAGCAATAATTTCGTATTTTTCCGGCCCAATGAGACGCACCACAATCGGCTGCATTACCCCTTGCGCCTTAATTGAATTCGCCAACTCCTGCAGCGCCTCCTGCTGCATGTCACGGCGCGGCTGGTATTTACCTCGCTGCAAAAATTCCACAGGCAAATCGGCATATTTGCCGTCCTGTGGGCCAGCGTCTGGCACAGGTATGGCGGCGATGTTCATAGCCGCCTTAATCGCATCACTGGGTGTTTTGGCGGAGCCGCCAAGCAGGGCATCCAAACCGCGCCCTAAACCTTTTCGTTTCATGAAGTTATCCGGAATTTGGCCCGCCAGGGGCCGAATGAGTGAGAGTGGTGCGCAAAAACTACCCGCCACTAAATTGCAGGCGGCAGACTAGCGATAAACGTAACGATTGCCAACCAAGCTTGCTCAGGCACCTCCTGCAACAAAAAATGCGAACTGGGAAACCTTGCCACCCGAACGCCGGCCCGGACGCGCAACAACCGGCGCAGCGACGAGCGCGGCACCACCCAATCCCGCGCGGCCTGCAAGTAAAGCAGCGGATAATTAGAAGCCTCCAGCGCGGACACAGCATCAACCTGCAGCGTCTGCCTAAGCCGCAACGCCAAAATGTCGGACCCCACGCGCTGCAGCTCGATAAACACAGCATGCATAAGCGACGTCGGCGCCAACCGCCCAAAAACCCTCAACCCTAGGCGATGACCCGCCTTGGCCAGGCTAAAAATACGGCGCCACGGCAAATATCGCAGCCAAGGCGGCCTAGGCGGCGCAATAAAACTGGCCACTAGGACAACCCCCAACACGCGGCTAGGCCGCCGCTGCGCCACAAAAACCGCCAGTGGACCGGAAAAAGATTCTCCCACGAGCAAAACGGGTGAAGGCATTTGCTCCAATTCCTCGCAAATCCAGTGGGTGAGAGTGGCATAGTCCAGCGCTCGATCAAGCGGATAGCTCAACACCATCAGCTCGCATTGAGGCGGCGCCAACGCCACAAACTCCTCGCATAACCCAGCCGTACCGTGCAATCCGGGCAGTAAAACCACCCGCGTTTTAGCGGGCCTGCTAGCCATCGATTACCTCCTCAAAAAACGCGTACCCCAGCGGATATCATGCCCTGTAACAGCCGTCACCTGCCGGAAATTCTGCGCGCCCAACCATCCCAACCCAACATTCCTCGTCAAGGATTTTTTGTTTTGTGACGCGAACAAGGTAGAATCCTCGCCCAGTTAAAAATATGGCAGATGTAATGAATCTCGGAGAAGTCTTTAGCGCCCAAGTGCGCGGACTAACCAGCGAAGGCAACGGCGTGGTTGAGCACCCCAGCGGTCGCGTGGTATTTGTACCTGGCGCCTGGCCGGATGAGCGGGTAGAAGTCAAAATTACCGCCATCAAAAACCAGTTTGCCCAAGCACGCATAATTAAACTCATCGCACCGCACCACCAGCGCCGCGCCGCGCCCTGCCCCCATCACGGCTTTGGCCCCCACCAATGTGGCGGCTGCAGCTGGCAATTTATGGAGTACAGCGCTCAGCTCGCCGCTAAACAAGATCGCGTTGCACAGGCGGTCGCACGTTTTGCCCCGAAAGCCATTGTCCAACCCATAGTCCCCGCGCCCAGCGAATTCGGTTACCGCAGCCGCGCTCAGCTGAAAACCGACGGGCTCAAAATAGGCTTCGTGGCAGCCGGCAGCCACCAGCTGGCGCCAATCAATAACTGCCAAATACTCAGCGATGCCTGCCAGCTGCAGTTGCAGCAACTCACCGCTGAATTACCCAATCCCCACTGGCAAAAAGCCGCTAAGCGACAACTTGTTACCCTCGATATTGACGCCTCGCAGATCAGCGTCAACAAACGCCTGCCCTTCACCCAAGCCAATTCCGCACAAAATAGCCAAATGCAACAATGGCTTGCAACGCAGCTCGCGCCACTAGACCGGTCCGCACCGGTGCTCGAATTATTCGCGGGGTCTGGCAATTTCACGCAAGTCATCAGTCAGCTAGGTTTTTCGCACATATTGGCCGCCGAAGTGGCCGCGGAAGCCGTGGCGCAGCTACAGGCACTGCAACTGCCAAATGTAGCCGTGGAGGTGGCGGATTTATTCAAACCGGAGCAGGTTTCTCGCTTGCTCAAGGTTATCCAAGCACAAATTTTAGTGCTGGACCCACCCCGCGACGGCCTTAAGTCGGCGCAGGAGGTGCTCGCTAAAAAATCCAAGCTCAACACAATTTTTTATATCTCCTGCGACCTTGCGACCTTCAGTCGCGATTGCACACTGCTCACCCGACAGGGGTTCAAGCTGCGCGAGGTACAACCCCTCGACCAATTCCCGCAAACCCCTCATATCGAATTAATGGCGAGACTTGAGCGTGCGTAAGGTCGCGAGTTTTGTAAATGCAGGCGATCTGCGCCTCCCCTTGCGACGCTCAGCCAAGCGCCAGTCTATCGGCATCAAAGTTGCCGCAGGTACAGCCAGTGTTGCCGCACCCAAAACCGCCTCGCTGCAAGCCATAGAAACCTTCGTGCAACAAAAGCTGCCGTGGATTCAAAAACATCTCGCCAAACAGCAACAAATTGCCGCCGCGCAACCCACTCCGGACCAGCTATTCGCTCACGGACAGGCGTTCAATTTTCTCGGCAGGCAAGTCAGGCTGCAAGTGCAGGATGCGCCGCGAGCGAGCGCCGAGATCCTAGGAGACCACATCGAAATCGGGCTCCCTCGGCACCTTCACTACCCGGCCGCCATACGCCAAGCCGTGAAATTTGCTTACTCTAAAGCCGCTTACCGCTACGTCGGCAGCAAAATCCCTCAGTACACTGCTGCACTCGGCGTAGCACCTAAATCCGTAAGCATCAAAGAATACAAATCGCGCTGGGGCAGCTGCAATTCGCGTGGCGAACTGCAATTTAATTGGTTGCTCATGCAAGCCCCCGAGTCTGCGGTGGATTATGTGATCGTTCATGAGCTCTGCCACTTAATACACCTTAACCACTCGCCCCAGTTCTGGTCGCTGGTAAAGCAATTCGCACCAGATTACCCACAATGGCGCAGGTGGTTTAAAGATCATGGCGCCACTTTGCATATTTAAACTTGGTAAATAACAACACCCATGGAAATAAAACCCGAATTTAACCCGAAATCAATCCGCAGCTTCGTGATTCGCGCTGGCCGCATGACCGACGGACAAAAATCCGCCTTTGAACGCTGGTGGCCCGACTTTGGGCTTAGTTTATTTGCCGGCCAATTCGACGCGGCCACCGCATTTGGTCGCACCGCCCCGCTCAATGTCGAAATGGGTTTCGGTATGGGTGACTCTTTGCTAAGCATGGCGAGAGCGGCGCCCCATGAAAACTTTGTCGGCATAGAAGTACACCCACCCGGAGTGGGACGACTCATCAATTCAGCGGGCAAAGAAAACATCACAAATTTGCGCGTCTACATGGCCGACGCCACCGACGTACTGAATGATTGTTTTGCAGATTCATCCATCGACCGTTTTCAACTCTACTTTCCAGACCCATGGCACAAAGCCAAACATAACAAACGCCGCGTAGTCCAAGAACAATTTATTCAATTGGTTCATAAAAAATTAAGGTTAGGGGGTGTATTACATATGGCCACGGATTGGCAAGCCTACGCCGAACACATGCTAGAGGTAATGAAGCGCGCCGAAGGTTTTGTGAACTTAGGAAATGACACCGGCTACAGCCCTCGCCCCGACTATCGACCCACCACAAAATTTGAAACGCGGGGCGAGAATTTGGGCCACGGTGTGTGGGATTTACTGTGGAGCAAAGCATCGCCGCACTAAGGTTGTCTGGTGTGGCGAAATAATGTTCTAATGACCGCGTTGCTGCATAGCAGTACGCGGGTAATAAAAGTGCCAAAACAAAAATTATATTTTATTAACCTATGAGGATAAGGCCATGTTTAAACCCAACTATTTGCATTCATTAATCGTCGCGGCTGTATTAGCACCCGCCGTCGTTTCAGCTGCTGGAGTAGAAACCTACATCAGCGCGCCCTATCATGTTTTTGATGGCGACCTAGTGCTGGACAACGCCCTAGGACTGTCGGTGTCAGCCGGGTACCGTTTTGACAATCCATTTGGTATTGAAGCCTATTATTCACAGGCAAATACGCAGACTGACGACCCCACCAAGACGGACGTCGATTACAAAGCATTTGGCCTAAGTGGTCTGTACCACTTTGCCGAATCCAGCCAGCTGTCGCCCTATATTTTACTTGGTTTAAGCAATGCGAAAGTAGAAGGTGCCCGCACCATCAGCGATGAGTCAATAGACGGTGCGCTGGGCTTGAAATATCACGTAACAGAGATGTTTGATATTCGCGCCGAAGTACGCGACTCCCATTTTATTGATGAGAGCTATGACAACGTCTCTGTTGGACTAGGATTCGGCCTACGCTTCGGCGGCGAAAAAGCTGCAGCTCCCGCACCAGTGGCACCGCCAGCGCCAGCTGCGCCAATGGACTCAGATAAAGACGGTGTCTTTGACAACATGGATAAATGCCCTGGTACCGCACCAAAATTAAAAGTCGACGCTGATGGCTGCCCAATTATCCTCAAAGAAACAGTCGCCATTACCGTTAATGTGCTATTTGACACGGCTAGCGACCTTGTTAAGCCGGAATTCGATGGTGAAGTTAAACGAGTCGCCGACTTCCTTGAGCAATATGAAGGCACCAAGGTTGTTATCGAGGGACACACTGACACCCGCGGCTCCAATGCGATGAATAAAACTCTCTCGCAAAAACGTGCAGACTCCGTAGCCAAGGTGCTTGTCAGCAAATTTGGTATAGATGCTGCGCGTGTTAAAGCCGTAGGTTTTGGAGAAGAGCAGCCGCTCATCACCAATGACAAATCCCCGCAAGACCAAGCCAAAAACCGTCGTGTAGTAGCTAAAGTGAGCGCAGAAAAGCAAACTCAAGTTACAAAATAACGTTTCCAAGCAAACAAAAAAAGGGCGCCATATGCGCCCTTTTTTTGGTGTATTCTCCTGACCCTGGCCACAAACATGAGGGCGCGCCGTGAATAATGAGAACTTAGCTGATTTTGCTTGCCGAATTTATGCTCACAAAAACATCGAACGCCTCAGCCGGCAGTTGCAGGATCATCACTACGCCAACATCAACATTATTCTATGGCTGTGCTGGCTCGATAACGAGGAAATTCATCTACACCAAACAGCATTAGACGAGGGTATCGACTTAATCGGAGAAATAACCGGCGAGATTGTCACACTGCTTCGTCACGCTCGCGAACAGACGATTAAAATAGGTGGATTTAGTCGCACCCAAGAACAGGTTATCGGCAAAAACATCTTACAGGCCGAAATTGCGGTTGAGAAAATACTGTTGGAGCGTCTCCAAGAGATGACCAATAAACTTAAAAAAATCCAAGATGCAGGGACTGACCCGCTAAGCCTGTTCGATTACCTGCTAAGCCTCCGGGTTCCAGAGCCAGCCGCTACCGCAGGCGAACTGCTGAATGCGGAGAGACAGGCAAATCCCGAGGGGCTCAAAAGCTAAACCACCATTCAGGCCCCCACCGAGCCGAAATTCGGCACTGCAGTCAAAACTAAGCCGAGCCTTTAAACCTAGAAACCTCAGTTGGATCACCAAAGTCTGCGCAACCCCCGGGCAGCGCCTAGCAAAAGCTAAAATGGGTGAACAACCAACCAGGTTGCCCACCCATTTTAGCTTTTGCTAATCACACCAATGGATTACACAGCTTTTTGGCGCCCAACTGAGGTTTCTAGGTTAAAAGCTCGGCCTACAGCATTAACCGAATAAACTGTCGCTAACTCGCTTAAGTGGCGACTCTTCAGCGTCATCCACTGATTCTACTGATGACTCGTCAGACGTCACCGCAACCTCTTCGCTGGAAGACAACTCGCGCACCTGGAACGCTTGAGCCTCTTCTACGGCATCGGCGGCCGCTTCCATGACGGGCAGCTCCTCTACCATTGGCGCGGGCTCCACTGGCACGGCTTGCGCTTGAGTCTTGGGTTTAGGGCCGCGTTTTTTGGCGGGCTCTCGAGCGGCACTAAGCGCAGCCGGCGCCTTAGGCTTGGGACCGCGTTTTTTCGGGGCCTCTGCTACTTCAGCCACTACAGCTACTATTTTAGGTTTGCGACCACGCTTCTTGGGCGCCTCAACTGCAGTCGCCGCAACGACAGCGAACTTGGGCTTACGCCCACGCTTAGCTGGTGCTTTAGTTACTGCAGATGCTTTAGATTTGCTGGTCGCTTTGGCAGGTTTGGCTGGTTTAACGACGACTTTGGCTGCCTTAGGTTTGGGACCGCGTTTCGCCGCAGGTGCTGATCCAAGCTGCTCTGTGCCTTTTGCCGCCGCAAGCGCTAACCGACCGGCATCAATTTCAAGACCGAGGGTTTCGACTTCTTCTTTCACTACAACAACAGCCTCTTTGGCTTTGGCCAGCCTATTTTTGGCCGCAGTTGTAACCACACCTTTGGTTGATGCAGTAACCTCCTTGAGTCGTGCTCGCGCCGACGTTAATTTGCTTTTTGCTTTGGCCAACCTTGCTTGCAACGCTTTAAGGGCTTTGGCCGCATCGGCGAGTTTTTTGGCTTTGACTTTAGCCAATTCCGCAGTGAGCTTGGCGATTTGACTTTCGAGAAGAGCAATTGGATCTTTTGATTTTTTGCGAACGGCCATAGGGTTACCTTTGGAGTGGAGTTGACAGTGAAGCAAGCAGGTTTAAACCTTTGAATATTTTGAGCGGACATAAACCGACAGAGCAATTTAAAACACGCCCTAAGTTAGGCCCACTGATTGCGAAGTCTATCTAGCCAAATCTAATACCAACACAGCAGACAAAGCCATTTTTAACGAACCGGAGAATGCCATCTCGAAACAGTCACCTGAAACAAATCAGTAAAAAATTTGCTCCCAGCTATCAACGGCAGTGCTCGTCGAAAATAATAAAGCTCAATGATTGTAAGTTAAATTAATTTTGTGCGGCAATTAATTTATGAAGCGCCTACCTAAACTACCAATTCAGCAAACCTAAGTGAGCCTGTCTAACCCCAACTTACCCCGCGCGCCCCTCGTAACACCCTTGCCGAGGCCGCTGATGGAACCAAAAGCGAATTTCAATGACTATACCCCGCTAAATCCACGTTTGGCGGCTGTGCAAGGGCCTCGAATAGGGTAAGATTGCCGCCCTTCTAACTGACCATTGGCGCCTTTGGGTATGGTTGGTCATGTGAGATCCGAATTGAACTTTCAAAATTAATATATGGGAACCCATTATGAGCAAGTTGTTTTCGCGCAAGTCATGCGTACTGAGCGCAACCATTGCAGCTGTTATTCTGGCTGCGGGCTGCAACTCCAAAGACCAAGACAAGGCGCCAGCCAAAACGGAAGTGGCACCTGCCGCTACCACTTTCAACACCATTGAAGAGAAAGTGTCCTATATCGTTGGCTTTAAAATGGCCTCACAAGCCAAAGCTGGCGGATTTGCACTAGACAAAAATGTTCTGACAGCGGCCATTACCGATGTTCAAGAGGGCAAAGAGGCTAAAATCCCGCAAGAAGAACAACAAAAAATCATGATGGAATTCCAACAACAGCAGGAAGCCAAGCAGCAAGAAGAAGCCAAAAAAGTCGGTGATGAGAACTTGAAAAAAGGCCAAGACTTTATGGCTGAAAACGCTAAAAAAGACGGCGTTAAAACCACCGCATCCGGCCTGCAGTACTCCGTAACGAAAGCTACCGAGAAAAAAGACGCCAAATCACCCAAAGCCGAAGAAACCGTCAAGGTTCATTACCATGGCAAGCTAGTTGACGGCACCGTCTTCGATAGCTCAGTTGACCGTGGCGAACCCGTTACCTTTCCAGTGAATGGCGTTATACCCGGCTGGGTTGAAGGTTTGCAGCTCATGAAAGTTGGTGACAAATTTCAATTTGTTATCCCTGCTAGCCTTGCTTATGGCCCAGGCGGCACCGGCCCCATTCCACCCAATTCAACCTTGGTTTTTGACGTTGAGCTGCTGGAAATCAACCCTAAAGCGGAAGCTCCAAAAGCAGACGCACCAGCAGGCGCCGCACCGGCCGATGATGTTCACGGCAAAAAGAAGGCGCAATAGGCCTATCTGACAAACAAAAAAGCCGAGGTCTAACCTCGGCTTTTTTTATGCTTGCAGCGACACAAACGCCGCACCGTCACACGCTATTGTTCTACCTGATCCCGATGGGAGACGTGCAACACCTCTATCATGCGGTCCTCAAGCTCAAAACGCATTTCTAATGCCTCACCCAAGGCAGACAAATCGGCCTTAAGCGTTTCAATGTCGTCCGTCTCTTCATACTTGTCATTAAAATCCAAGATTGAATCTGTGGTGACCTGAATTTTCTCAAATAATATTTTGCTTTCGTCCAGGCCGGCTTGGTCGTCAAATTCGCGCCCCTCCAACACTAGCTGCTCAAACACCTCGAAATGCCCCGCGGAAATGTAGTCCACCACGATCTGACAGAACTGCGGCAGGCGGGCCGCCTGAATTTCGCCACCAGCACTGTCGCTTAAGTTGCAGTAAAGCACCAGTAAGTCTTGTCTTTCTTGAAGCCAGCGATCAATGATGTTGCTAACTCCCCCCCAGCGTTCGCGGGCGGATTTGCAATTTTCTAGCATGGAGGTTGATCCTCAATTGGGAAATTTATGAATGCTGGAAGCGGGGCAGTAGCATCCGTCCAGTTCGCCACCTTAGGTGATGTTGAGAGCGGCAGCAAGTCGCCGCAGTGTAGTCTAGTCGGAAATGCCGGTGCATGTGACATTCAATTAAGCCAGCCGCTTGATGCTGGGCTCCTGCGGAGTCCTTGCCACAGATTTACCAGGACCAGGCCAGCGCAGGCAACAAAAGTCCAGCCCGCAATACTCAAACTCATGAAGCGCCAAGTAACCTCGGCACAGTTGCCATCCCCACGAAACAAAATATCCAAAGCTTCCAGCAGTGGGAAGTTATCAAGCATGTACGTCAGGTCAGGTCCGCATGCGGGAACCTGATCTGCCGGAAGGTTCTGCAACCACAGCATGCGGCCGGCCACTCCCGCGCCAGTCGCGGCAAACACGGCACCCAGCACGGCATACAGACGCCTTGCATATCCGTTGGAATTCTGCAGAAACGCTGAAAGTGCCACAAGCCCACCCAAAATTACACAGACACGAATCGTGATGCACAGGGGGCAGGGGATCTGCTTAAGGACATACTCGAAATACAGAGCGGTAAGCATCAGGCTCACCGCGGCTAAAAACAAAATAAAAAACGTTGGGCGAATGCCAGGTAGCGTCATGGTTCTTCTCTGCAGGGGTCCAAGATGGGGCTAAGGGTAACTTAGCCAAAGTTCAGCCGAAGCACAACTGCTACACCGCCACATACAGACTATGCTTGTATTAGATATTCTGTAGAGGTGAGCTGTCATGTTAAAGGTTTTAACCGTAATTTTGTGGGCGCTAAGTGTGCAGTGCTTGGCAAGTGGCGGCGGTGGTGGCTCCGAAGCCTCGGCAGGCTCTATTTACATCACGTTTAAGCCGCCGCTCATCGCAAATTTTGGTGGCCCAGGCAGGCTTAAATACCTGAAAGCCGATTTTTCATTGCGCGTGGATAACTCCGAAGTGGCTGGCGCCGTGCAGCACAACATGCCCCTCATTCGCAACAATTTACTCGCTTTAATGGCTCGCCAAACCGACGAGACCATGAGCGGCCAGCCGGGGAAAGAGGCCTTACGACAAGAGGCGCTTAAGGAGATACAAAGCATTATTAAGACCGAGGCGGACATGGACGGCATTTTGGATCTTTTCTACAACAATTTGCTAGTCCAAAAATAGCCGCTTCGGTCGCCTATATGCTCAGCTGACAACAGCTACGCAAGGCGGCCAGTGCACACGGGATATTGCGCGTAATAGTTGCGAAGGTATTCTGCAAAATCCTGCTGCGGCTCCCCCTCTTCTTTGGCCTGCGACAGAAGTGAATCCTCTGCCAGATGCCGAAAATAGTTGCGTCGGTTGACGTTGGGCGCCGGCCCACGCAAATAGCCGTCCCGATGCTGACGAGACAGGCGCAGCGCCCATTCAGTGAATGACTGTTCAGATGCTTGGAGCGCGGCCATTACCTTGCCAGACGGTGTTCCTGCCGGGCACTTTATATTCTCAATTTGCTGCTGAAGAGCGACTAAGTGCAAACTGTCGCCATGTGCGGCATCTAGCAGCCGCGCCATAGGCTCCATCGCTTGGGTTAGCGCGAGAGCCGACTGGGCGAAAGGCTGCTGAACGCCTGCACCATCTTCAAGCAACAGATTAGGATCGCGACCACGAGTCACAACGGCCTTCTGATTGCGCAAAATGCGCAGGGTCTCGCTACTGCTGGAACCGGCACTGGGCGTTAATAGGCAATGGAGCAAAAACGCATCAAGAAAGCGGATTTGATCTTTCGAAAGTCCATTAGGCTCAAACGGGTTAATATCCAAGCAACGAATTTCAATGTACTCCACCCCACGGCTACACAAAGCGGTAAGGGCGGTTTCCCCAGCCTTTGCGGTACGTTTGGGGCGAATCGCGCTGTAAAACTCATTTTCAATTTGTAAAAGACCAGTATTTAACTGGTTGTAGTCCCCTGCGGCAGATGTCGCGCCAATTTGCTCGTAAGCGGGGTACGGCGTGTTAATAGCCGCCACTAGGGACTGCGAATAACTACGGGCTGAGTTGTAGCACACATGAAGCCCTTCTTGAGCGCTGCTTTGATAGCCCAAGTCACCCATGCGTAATGAGGTAGCAAACTGCAGATAAAACGTGTTTGGATTGTTTTTAAGCGGCAACAATTGGTGTGGGCGGCCGCTTACAAAGGTGGCCCCCAGAGCAGGTGAGGCACCGAACAAGTAAATCAACAACCAATAGTGACGACGGAAGTTGCGAATCAAGTCAAAGTAACGACGGGATATAAAATCCTGCAAATCCTCGGTCGACCCCTCAAGCTGCTGGAGAAAAGCCCAAAATGCGTGCGGCAAAGAAAAATTGTAGTGAATGCCCGCCACAGTTTGCATAACACGTCCATATCTGTGGCCCAAACCTATGCGATAGGTGGATTTCATTCGCCCTCGATTAGAGGTGCCATAATCGGCGATAGGAACGGATGCATCGCCGGCGAGATCACAAGGCATGGAATTAGCCCAAAGCGTTTCGTCCTCCAAAGCGACGTGACAGACGTAGTGAATTTCGTCTAGACACTGAAAAAGTGAGTCCAGCCGGTGGGTGGGCGGCGTTATGAATTCTAATAGCGCCTCGCTGTAATCCGTGGTGATTAACGGGTGGCACAGGGCCGACCCAAGGCGCCTGGGGTGCGAGGTTTGAGCGATGGCTCCCGCCGGCGAAGCGCGCAACCCCTCCTTTTCGATGCCGCGCAAAATACCCAACAATAGTGGGCGGTTGGGGACGTCGGCCAGAGATTGAAAAGTGGTGGGGCTATTATTGCTCAGGGGCATGAGAGGAGCTCGGGCAAATTTTACGCAAAGATGGGTCCAGCCTAGAGAATTGCAAGTACTTAAGACTTCCTGTTGCCGAAACTGCTCTATGCTCCAAGTGGCGAAACAACGACGCGGCCAACAAACTAAAAGGATTTTCCTTGGTCACACTGACGGCTTGCGCAAATAGCACCTACGCGGTTAGCCAAATCAACTCTGCTTATATATTAACCAAACCAGTTCCGTAAATTGACATATAAGGTTAAGTATTTACAGCTAATGTGAATTTGCGACAAATTTAGATGAATTTATCGCGCGCTTTTTGGTAGCCTGCGCAGCTTTTATAGTCTAGATTCAATATTCACGCAGCATCGATACTCGACTGCGAACTTCACCATGGAGACAATGGGTGGCATTATCAAAATTTGCTAACACGCCTTTAGCTGCGAGGTTAAGCACCGAAGCGCTGAAAGTGGCGGCCCTGTTAAGCAAGATTCCGCTCCAGCAATGGCGAGGTTTGGTGCTAGCTGGCTCCCTGATATGGGCGTGCCAGAGCTTAGCCAAACTCTTTTGGCTGGTGATACCCACGCCAGTGACGCCACGCGAACAACTCACACCCATCGCGCCTATAACCGGTATCGGTGGTAAAACCCCGTTAAGCATCGAGGGCCTGTTTGCCGCTCATTTATTTGGCAATTATAAGGCGGAACAAGAAGCTGCAGCTGCAGCTGCCGCAGTAGCTACCACCAGCCAAATTACTCAGCTTGACCTCAAATTACAGGGCATCATTTTAGGCAGCACACCCGAATCCTCCTGGGCCATTATCGGCGAAGAAAATAGTCAGCAACTATTCAAAGTTGGCGAGGCTGTACCTCCGGCCCCTGGCGTAACCCTGGAAAAAGTAGAAAATTTACGGGTAATTTTAAACAACAACGGCAAACAAGAAGCGCTTTGGCTATACGGTGAAGAGAGCGCCGGCTTAGCGCCTGCGCAAGCCGTCGCGCCTGCGACTCCCGAGCCGGCGCCTTCCGGTGTACAACAGGCCGTGGTCACCCAAGAGCAAATTCAAAGTGCATCCTCTATTGGCGATGTGGTGAGGTTTATGGTCGCGACCGAGGGTGGGCGCATGATTGGCTATAAAGTAAGGCCGGGGCGCAAACGGGAGCTGTTTGATCAGGTTGGATTAAAAAACGACGACATTGTTATTTCAGTGAACGGCATAGAAGTGAACGAACCGCAGAAAGTGCGAGAAGTGTATCAAGCGCTAAAAACGGCCACTGAAGCCAATTTACAAGTTCTCCGCGATGGAAGCACCCAATCCATCCAAATTCGCATGAGTTCAGGTTAGGGAGTTGAGTTTGAAATCAATTATAAAATTGGGTGCCACTTGCGCACTTTCGATGGCCATCTCCATGCACGCTTGGTCGGAGCAGACGTGGACGGTGAATTTTAAAGATTCCGACATTCAAGAAGTGGTGAAATTTGTGGCTGATGTCACAGGGCGCACCATGGTGGTTGATCAGCGAGTGCGCGGCCGAGTGAAAGTGATTTCAGCCAAACCGCTGAATCAGGCTGAACTTATGGCGCTGTTTCGAGTAGTGCTCGAAATGAACGACTTCACCATTATTGAAGCAGCTGGCATACAGCGCATCATCCCGCTGAAGGACGCACGCTCATCGCCTATACCCATAGTTAACCAGAGCGCGCCCAACAGAGGCTACATCACTAAAGTGATTCAGCTTAAAAATATCGCCGCCAACAAAGTGTTGCCGGTAATCCGCCCGCTGCTGCCACAAAATGCGCACCTTGCGGCTTATGATCCATCCAATGCGATTGTTATTGCCGATGATGCTGAAAATATTGACCGCATCATTGAGCTTATTGAGCGCATCGACAAATCGGCTACCCCGACCACCGAAATTATTGAGCTGAAATATGCCAGCTCGTCGGACCTAGTAACCACCCTTACTAACCTCGACAAAGCCGATGCGCAAAACATGCCGCAAAACGCGTTGCGGCTAATTGCGGACAAACGCAACAATGCCATATTGGTGACCGGTGATGACGTGCAGCGCCAACGCATCAAGCTGCTCATCGGGCGCCTAGACAAACCCAAAGCGCAAAATGGCAATGTTCGAGTTATCTATCTTAACTATGCCAAGGCCAAAACCGTTGCCGAAACCCTGACCAAAATAGTGCAAAACCTCAGCAAACTCTCGCCGGGTGGCGGTGAAGGTCAGCCGGCGGCAGCCGGCACTGCGGCGACGGTTGAGTCCGATGAACAGACCAATTCACTATTAATCACCGCCTCAGGCGACACACTGGCCACGCTACAAGGCATTGTGGATCGGCTGGACATCCGCCGCGCCCAAGTTTTGGTTGAGGCCATTATCGTTGAGATGTCGGACGATAAAGCGCGGGAACTCGGTGTGCAATGGATGTTCCGCGATAAACCCAATGGTACTTTTGGCGGCAGTGCCAATGGCGTAGCACGCGGTACAGCCGCAGGTAAAGCGGCGCTGGCAGGCGCAACGGCCACAGGCGATAACGACATCGCCGCGCTTGACGCCCTAGCATCAGCCGCGCTGGGCGCACCCGGTCAATTGTTAGGTGTACTCGGCACCAATAAAGATGTCGATTTTGCCGCAGTTCTCAATGCTTTAGAGAACGACACTAAAAGCAACGTATTGTCCACGCCATCACTTATGACCATGGACAACACCGAAGCAACTTTCCAAGTTGGTCAAAACGTCCCCATGGTAACAGGCTCTTATACCGGTGCGGGCGGCGGCGCTGGTGGTGGAGCCAGTGGCGGCTTGGGCGGCATCAGCAGCCCTTTCCAAACCATCCAGCGTCAAGATGTGGGCATTAAGTTAAAGGTTAAGCCCCACGTCAATGAAGGCAATAAAGTGTTAATGGAAATCAAGCAGGAGGTATCCAGTGTTTCTGAAAACGCTAAGGGCGCCTCAGACATTGTGACCAACAAACGCGAGATAGAAACCCAAGTTATGGCGGCCGACGGTGAAACCATCGTTATGGGCGGCATGGTGCAGGACACCAGTCTTGCGGGCGAAAAACGTGTGCCTATGCTGGGCCGTATCCCAGTGGTTGGCCGACTTTTCCGTTCCAACAATAATTCATTAACCAAAACCAATTTGATGATTTTTATACGCGCGACAGTGATTCGCGACGATGAAGCACTTACTGGAGCCACCGCGGAGAAATATAACTACATTCGCCAGAAGCAGTTAGATCAACGTCAGAATGGCTTTTTGCGGGGTGAAAACAAAGCCTTACCGGTAATACCTGAGCTTGAATCACCGCTGCTCAGCAAAGACAAAAAGGAAGTCATGGTCACTCCCGCCGCGAAGGCATCATCAACATCAGACCCTAAAGCAGACTGAGACGGTAATCATGAGTGACGAGACCCAATCAGTTATCAATACGCGGCTGCCCTTTTCTTATGCGTCCGCCAACCAAGTGTTGGTTGACCAAGGGCGCATATTGCATACCGCCAAAATAGACCACCGCGTGCTGATGGAGTTAAGGCGGCATCTGGGGCGCTCGTTTGCTGTGGAAAGCATGGATGCCCAAGCCTTTCAGGCACGCCTTACTCAGGTCTATCAAAGTAACGATGGCGAAGCCCTGCAGGCCGTGGAAGACATGGGTGCGGAGCTGGACTTATCGGCTCTTGCCGAAGACATTTCAGGGGATGGCGAGCTGCTGAGCGGCGAGGGTGATGCCCCCGTTATTCGCCTGATTAACGCCATTTTGTCTCAGGCCGTACAGGAAAAAGCCTCGGATATTCATATCGAACCTTACGAAGATCGTGTGTCGGTTAGGTTCCGGGTGGATGGCGTGCTTAAAGAAGTGCTCTCTCCTAAGCCGCAACTTGGCCCAGTGCTGGTCTCGCGGTTGAAGGTTATGGCGCGCTTGGACATCGCCGAAAAACGGGTGCCGCAAGATGGCCGTATCACCGTTAAGCTAGCCGGACATGCGGTTGATTTGCGGGTATCCACTATGCCCTCGGCACACGGTGAGCGTGTGGTATTGCGGATTCTTGACCAAGCTGCCGGCTCTATCTCGCTCGAAAAGCTCAATATGCCCGCCAAAGTACTGGGTGACTTCAAGCATGTGTTGGCGAAGCCACACGGCATCATTCTCGTCACCGGGCCTACGGGATCGGGGAAAACCACAACACTGTATTCAGGGCTGAGCCATCTCAACACCCGCGCTCGCAACATTCTGACGGTTGAAGACCCTATCGAATACGTATTGCCCGGCATAGGGCAGACCGCCGTGAACACCAAGGTGGACATGACTTTTGCTCGAGGCCTGCGCGCCATTTTACGGCAGGACCCAGATATTGTAATGATCGGGGAGATTCGCGACAAAGAGACCGCTGCCATCGCTGTACAGGCGAGCTTAACAGGCCACTTGTTATTGTCCACCCTGCACACCAATACGGCCATTGGCGCGGTGTTACGTTTGCAAGACTTGGGCATAGAACCCTTTTTGTTGTCCTCCAGCCTAGAAGCCTTAATGGCTCAACGCTTGGTGCGCAAACTGTGCAACGAATGTAAACGCTCCCATGTGGCCTCCGAGTCTGAATGCGAACGCATGGGCATCCCCCACGGCAGTACCATTTTCAGTCCGGTGGGTTGTGAAAAGTGTGATTTCCGGGGTTATAAAGGCCGTACCGGCATTTACGAATTAATTCCCGTGGACGATACCCTGCGCCAACAAATTCACGAAGGTGTAGGCGAACAGGTGATGCTGGCCCATGTGCGCAAATTCTGCCAACCCATTGATGCCGACGGCCGCGATAAAGTCTTAGCCGGAATTACCAGTATTGAGGAGGTGTTGCGGGTCACCGTGACGTCCTAATCACTATGAGTGCATTTAGCTATCAAGCCCTTGACCCCAAGGGCAAGACCGTCAAGGGCGTAATTGAAGGCGATTCGGAACGTCAGGTTCGTGGGCTGCTGCGCGCTAAAAATTTGCGCCCGCTGGATGTAATCAGCACCCATAAACGCGAACCGATCAATGCCAAATCCACCAAAAAATTCTCGCTGTTCGGTGGCCCGACAAAACTGGGCTACAAGGATATTTCGCTGGTAACACGCCAGCTAGCCTCGCTTATTCAATCCGGCTTGCCGCTGGATGAGGTATTACAAGCCACCGCCACACAAAGCCGCAAACCCGCCATCAAAAGCTTGATGCTGCAGGTGCGGGCCCGAGTCCTGGAAGGCTTATCGCTTGCCCAGGCCATGGGCGAAGCACCAAAAGCTTTCGATACCCTATACCGCGCCATGATCCGCGCCGGTGAATCGGCCGGTTTTTTGGGTGCCGTATTAGAACAGCTGGCCGACTACACCGAAAAAAGCCAAGAGACGCGGCAAAAAATGCAAATGGCGATGATCTACCCTATCGTGTTGGTGGTGGTGTGCTTAGGGGTGGTTACGGGGCTGATGGCCTTTGTAGTACCCAAGCTGATTGTGCTGTTTAAAAATAGCAAAAAGGCCTTACCGTTTATTACTGACCTGCTTATTGCCACCAGTAATTTGGTGGTGAATTACGGCGTGTTCATATTTATCGGCATGGTTGGCGCGGTGTTTCTGTTCAAGCATTTACTGAAGGAACCGGAGCGGCAGCTGCGCTGGCATAAATTTATTCTCCATTGGCCGTTGGTGGGTGAGCTGGTGCGCACCGCAGAAGCGGCGCGTTATGCCAACACCTTAGGGTTGTTGGTGAAAAGTGGAGTGCCTTTAGTGGAAGGCCTGCGCATCTCATCTCAAGTGTTGGGCAACCGGCACATTCAAAAATCCAGCCTTGGTGTAGCCGTTTCCGTGCAGGAAGGCATGAGCTTTAACAAGGCGCTGGACCAATGCGGCGAATTTCCGCCGCTACTGGTGCAAATGGCGGCGAGCGGTGAAGCCAATGGCCAGCTGGCCGAGCAATTACTTCATGCCGCTAAAAATCAAGAGCGCGAACTTTCCTACACACTAGGCACCTTAATGGGCTTGATGGAACCGGCCATGATTTTGATTATGGCGGGGATTGTCGGCTTTGTTGTGATGGCGATCATGTTACCCATCTTCCAATTAAACCAAATGGTGCACTAGCACTCTTGGCTTTAGTCGTTTTTTTATTTCATTCGTTAACGTTAATCCTTTAGGGGGATATATGAATAATCAGCGTCAGGGCGGCTTCAGCCTGATTGAAATCATGGTAGTTATCGTCATCATGGGCTTGCTGCTCAGCGTAATTGGGCCCACCGTGTGGGACGCAGTTAGCGATGCGAAAACGCAAACGGTGAAAGGCCATATGGCCGCGTTTAAAACCGCCTTGCAGTCCTATCGGTTAGATAATTACAACTACCCCACTACCGAGCAAGGCCTGCAAGCTTTGGTAACCAAACCTTCGTCTGAACCCGTACCGCGCAAATGGCGGTCCGAAGGCTATATGGAAAAAATTTCCAAAGACCCTTGGGATCGTGACTATATCTACACCAAAGACAGCGACGGCCATCCGTTCAACATCGTAAGTTTGGGGGGCGATGGCGTACCCGGTGGTGAAGGCGACGACAAAGACATTGGTTATTGGGATGAACCGGGCGACGAAAGTAAATAACTTGGCCGCATTGAAATGATAACCGCCGTGCGCGCTCACTGGCCTCACTCCATCAAAGGGTTCTCCCTGATGGAGTTGATGGCTGTGCTGGTTATCGTGGGCTTGGGGTTGAGCATGATCATGGTGTCTATTGGTCAGGGCGGCCCCGAGCATCAGGTGTTCAAAAAAATTGAACAATTTTTGGTACAGAGCGAATTTGCCAGCGAGCACGCCACTATTTCCAGTGAGGCCATGGGGTTGATGGTAGAGCCACCCCAATGGCAGGTAAACGCAAAAGATATAGACGCAGACGATATCAACGACATTGGCTGGCGGTTGCGCTGGTTAAAAATGGGGATTAGGGGTTGGGAAGCGGTGCCCGCCATGGAGTCCGTCTCCCTACCTCCCGACGTTCAAGTAGAAATGACTTTAGGCGGCAAACGCTGGGATTGGCGCAAGCTGGTCGATAAATCTAACCCAGTAGTGGCCATTTCCCCCAGTGGCGAAACCACACCGTTTGTGATGGAGCTAAGGCACAGAGATTTACGCGATTTCGTGCAACATTTGGAGGTTGGCAACGAGGGTGAAATCGTGTGGCGTGAGGCAGTTGAAGATGAAAAAGCTCGAAGCAAACGCTGAGCGCGGTTTTACGCTAATCGAAGTGATGGTGGCAATGGTGATAGTAGCCATTGCCCTACCTGCCCTACTGTTGCGCATGGAGAGTATGGCCAATGCCTCCATCCACAACCGCACCGTAACCATGGCCCACTGGGTGGTTGAAAACCGACTACAAGAAATTTTATTAACCCGCGAGCTACAAAAACTGGAGCCGCGGGGCCGAGAAGCCGGCGATGTAGAAATGGCTGGAACCAAATGGGACTGGAATGTTGAAACAGTGAACAACGATACGGCTGAATTACAGGGGTTTAAAATGACCGTTCGTGCAGGCCCCCAGGGCGAAGACCCTATGGCCGACCTTGTGGTGTTCCTATTCTGATGCGCCGCCCACTGCCCCAATTTGGCTTTAGCTTGATGGAGGTGCTAGTTGCCATATCCATTATGGCCATTATCGCTACGCTTGCCGGGCAAGCTTTACACACTGCAACCACCAGTGGCGCCGTAACCGATGACGCCGTAAAACGCATGGCGAGTATCGACCGAACATGGGTATTACTGGATACCGACCTGCGCAATTCCCTGCCTCGATTAATTGCACCGCCCAGTGGCGAAATTATTCCTGCGATGACGGCGGGTAGCTCTGGCGGTTATTGGTTAACCCTACTGCGCGGTGGTGTGGCCAACCCGCTGCACCTAACCCGCAGCGAGGTGGTGCGAGTGGGTTATCGGCTGGAAGATGGCACGCTCTGGCGCGATATGTGGCAGGACACTGGCACCTCCGATGCACGCAAAGCGGTTTCACAAATACTCATGACCGACGTTAAAAATATGCGGGTGCGCGTACTGGCGGATACTGCAACCTCCATCGCCGCAGGCCCTTGGCTGCCGGACTGGCCCACCGATGGCGACAAAGCAAAACTCCCGCGAGCCATCGAGTTCACCCTGCACGCCGAGGATTTTGGTGAGATCAAACGGTTGTTTAACATTTTGCCTGGCGAAAATGCAGTTTTTGTAGCCAGACCACTGGTTCCAGGAGGTGTTCCTGGCCCCACTCCTGTTCAACCTGTGAATGATACCGGAGGCGCCCGTGAAGACCGCTAACCGCCTCCCGCATCGACAGCACGGCGTGGTGCTTATTCTTGCCATGTTTATCGTTGTATTGGTCACCAGCATTGCTGTGGCCACCACTTGGCGCTTTGAGCTGGGGCAAATGCGCAACGAAAGCCGCTGGCACGGCGCCATGATCCGCAGTTACGGTTATTCCGCCGAAAATTTTGCCATGAAGCTATTGGAAGATGACGACGACGCAATCGATTGCTTAACACCCGACTTGGAAAAACGCCAAGACCTTTGGGCCGCCGACCTGCCCACCATGGAAACCGATGAAGGTGCCATTGACCTGAAGATTGAGGACCTTAACCGCCGGTTTAATATCAACATGCTGGCCGACCCCTTTGTGCCACTACCCAACGCGACCTACAGCACCCCCGCCAGTCTATTCACCGAAGCGCAGCGCATGTTTATCCGCCTGCTGCAAATAGTAGAGATAGAAGGGCGCCATATGGATATCGCTCAAGCCATCGAGATCACAGACGCCGTCATTGATTGGGTAGACCAGGACAATAATCCTCACGGCAATGGTGGTGCGGAACAAAGCTACTATCAAGGCTTACAGGAGCCTTACACCATTGGTAATCAACCCATGATCAGCGTGTCGGAGTTCGCACTGGTCAAAGGTGTAACGCCCGAGTTATACGCCAAATTGGCACCCTACCTCACCGCGCTCAATAGCGATCAGCGCCTTAACATCAACACCATGGCCCCAGAGATGGAGCGCATATTCAATTACAATGAAAGCCTAGAGCCCTTTGATGAGCGGCGCCTTGCAATGCTGCGTGAAAACCCTAGCGCTCGTAAAAAAAAGCCCGCCACCCAACCCGTCCAAACCGGCCCCAATTTGCTCAAAGCCCCGCCGGGCTGTGCAACACAGCAAAATGAAGCGATAGAGAATTCATTGGTCCTCAGTGAACTGAGGAATACCGGCCCTAATTCAGGAATGACGTGGAACACAAGCTTCTTTGATCGGTATGTGGGGCGCGCCTCAAGCTACTTCGCCGTTTCCAGTGAAGTGCGCGTAGGCGAACTGGTAAGAACCAACAAAAGCCTCGTCCGACGCAAAGCCAGAGGCAAAGAAGGCATTCAAGTGGTGCGTCGCTCCGACGGAAATTTTTAAATAATCAGCAACGGCGGGAATTAAAACCTGCAAGAAACACCGGTGAAGCCTATTTTCACCACTACAATAATGACAACGGACGCGCCGAATCAGGCGTGTATTTAGCGAGGGAAACCTCATGCAATTGGGTGGCTTTTGTGTCTGAACGAATTTTTGTGCGCAAACTGGATCAACAACTGTGGCAGTGGCGCGTCGCCAGCGCCACGGGGAAATGGTTAAGCGATACCTTTTACACGGGCGATATCAACCTGTTAGCCGAATCAATTGCCGGCGCTACGGTTACGCTCATATTGCCTGGGCAACGGGTCGTCAGCCAAACCGTGGAGACAGATCTTAAAGATCGGCGCCTGCTGGCCAAAGTAATCCCCTATCAAATTGAAGACGATATTGTTGACAGTATTGAAGAGCTTGCCTTCGCCTACGGGCCAATCACCGATGGCCAACTGCCCGTAGTCTACGTAGACGAACCCTTCGCCGCCGAAGTCATCGCCGAGCTTGAAGCCCTAGGGGCTGATGTAAAGCGCTGCGTGGTGGATTACATCGAATTAGCCCGCGATAGCAACCAATGGCTGCTCATCCAGGATGGCGAAACCCTGCTGGTGGCCAACGGCTTGCTCAGTGGTTTTGTGGTGGAAAAAGACTTGGCGGCGTTGTATTTAACGTCGGCTTGCGCCGAAAACCCACCCGAAAATGTGCTGCTGGTCGCCGAGGATGAAGAATCCCTTGCGCAGCTTACTGCCTTGCTGCCTGCTGAACTGCTGCAGAATGAAAATTTAGCCTTGCAAAAAGAAGTGGGCGGTTTTTGGGATTTTTTAAAAACGCAAACCAAACCCTTGGTGGATTTTCGACTGGGGCGTTTGGCCCGCAAACTACCCTTTGCGGAGTGGTGGCGGCAGTGGAAAATCCCCGCCAGCGCTGCCACAGCGGCCTTCCTGTTGGCTTTACTCGCCAGTTGGAGCCAGCTCAACGCGGCTAAAAAAGCGCAACGCCAAATTTTTGCTGAACGCGATGCCATGTTCCGCCAAGTGGTCACCGGCAACGGCCCTATTCAAGACCCCGTACGTACACTTAAAGGGAAGCTAGGCAACACAAATCAAGGCGAATCCTCACGCCTAATTGCCATGATGAGTTTTGTGGGGCCAGTGATGGCAACAAATAAAGACGTGAAACTCACCAGTTTTCACTACGCCCACGATGGCGGAGAACTCCTGCTGAGTTTGGAAGCTAAGGACATAGCCACACTGGAGGCACTGCGGAGCAAAATTGCGGAAGCGGGCCTAGTGGCTGAAATCAAACGCGCCAGTGTCTCTGGCGAGATTAACCAAGCGCAAATGCGGATTACGGAGGGCAAATCATGAATCAATTGAGGGAGATGTTCTTACAAGCGAGCCCGCGTGAGCAGCTGGTGATAGCGGCAGGCGGCGGGTTTCTAACCATACTGTTGTTATTTACTTTGGTGCTACTGCCCGCACAGAAGAAACGTGACAAGCAAATCCGCATGAATGAGGCGGCGCTAACAGAGCAACAACAAGTGCGTGAACTCGCCTCACAACTGTTGGGCCGAGCCCAAACCCCGGATCAGTCCGTGGTCAGCGGCAGCTTAATTGATGTGTTGAACGCAACCACACCCAAATACCAACTGCAAGTGGAAGATTTTCAACCCACTGGCAACGCTGATGCTCGAGTGCGCCTAGCTAAAGCCGACCTTAATAGCGTTTTGGCTTGGGTAAACGAGATGGAAAATGTAAACAGTGTTCAGGTAAAAGAACTTACAGCTGCCACCGGCCCGGAAACCGGCTCTGCCATAATTAACCTGCGATTGCACCGAGACTAATCATGCCGTCTATTTCAAAACGTTTGGCAATTGCCGTTTTTGGCTTTTATTTCTGTTATTTGGTAGTGGCCGCTGCGCCAGCGTCCTTGGTGTCTTGGGCTGTGATGAAAGCCCTGCCACAGCTTAAATTAGGCGGGATATCCGGCACTGTTTGGACCGGGCGGGCAGCCGGCGCTTTCCTTACCGTAAACGGCGCGCCCTTATCCCTCGGTAGTGTTAACTGGCACTTAAGCCCAGCAAAACTGTTGCTGCTGAAGGCTTGTGTCACGGTTAAAAGCGAGAAACTGAGCGGAGAATTGTGCCAAGGGGTAACCGGCAGCAGCATGCGGGGCGTGCAGGTGGAAATTCCCGCTAATCTTACCAATAGCCTAGTAGCCGACATGGGCACATCCGTAGAAGGCTCGTTATCGCTGCAGGTGACACATGCCGTCTGGAATAAGGCCTTAGCCGTGAATGCGCTAAACAGTACGCTGAACTGGCGCGCCGCTAAAATTAGCGTAAATGGCAACTCCTATGCGCTGGGCGATTATGCAGCGGCGCTCACGGCCGACGGCAAAGGCGGACTGACCGCGAAGGTGTCGGATACCAGCGGCCCGATCAAAGTGAACCTTGATGTAACCCTGAAAGCCGGTCAACCGCCGCGCTTAGTGGGTGATATCAACCCCGGTGAGCAAGCGCCCGCGGCCATACGCGACGCCTTAAGCTTGGTGGCGGTACCCGGTGATAACGGCATTTTACGCGTGACCTATCCGCTGGGTGGCTAGGTTCGGTTGCGTCATCGCTGGCCTGCTAGGGCTAGGGGTCGGACTCGGGCTTGCCAGTGCGCAGGCACAGGCCCAGTGGTTTACCGACAAACAAAGCATTATGGGGACGGAAATTGCCCTCACGTTTTGGACGGAAAAGGCTGATGAAGGACCCCCGGTAATTAAGGCGGTGATGGATGATATGCGCTGGATGGAGCAAACCTTCTCGCCCTATATCGAAACCTCTGAGCTGTATAAGGTGAATGCTACGGCAGCCAAGGCCCCAGTCAAAATTTCCCCCGAGCTCAGCCTCCTCATCGACAAGTCCCTGCACTACAGCGAATATTCGGACGGCGCGTTTGATATCACCTTTGCTTCGGTGGGTTGGTATTACGACTATCGCGCTCACCAAAAGCCCAGCGATAACGAAATCAAACGCTTACTTCCTGCCATTAATTACCACTTTTTGAAATTGGACAAAACCCGTGGCGAATTGAGTTACGGCCACCCCAATATCCGCATTGATTTAGGCGGCATCGCTAAAGGCTACGCGGTGGATCGGGCGGCGGAAATATTGCAGCGCATGGGCATCCACCACGCCACGGTTAGCGCCGGTGGCGACAGCCGCCTGCTGGGCGACAAATTGGGGCAGCCGTGGATGGTGGGCATTAAGAACCCGCGCCCCACCTCCAAACAAGACGCGGTAATTACCCTGCTGCCCTTGGCTGACAGCGCCATCAGCACCTCCGGCGATTACGAGCGTTTCTTCTTTGACCAAAAAAGTGGTGAGCGTATTCACCATATTCTCAACCCCAAAACCGGCAAGTCCGCCAGCGAAGTGATGAGTGTTACCATTCTTGGCCCCAAAGGGCTGGATACGGACCCGCTCACCAAATGTGTATGGATTTCGGGTGTAAAAAAAGGGCTGGCGTTAATCAATAGCTTGCCAGATTTTGACGCGGTAATTATCGACAAAAACGGCAAGGTGTTTTACAGCAAAGGCCTAACGCCACCCAGTGCACAGCCCACGCCCTAATTTAATAGGCTTTATTTTACTCATTCAGCACCGATTGCTGGTCAGTCCTGCACAAAGCAATTAACCTAGAAACTTCAGTGCCGCATCAAACCGGCGGTGAGTCAATTGAGCTGGCTAGGTTAACGTTCACCCCTTCATGAACGCGGAAAAAGTGTGGCTTGCACCGCAGAACCCGTCTGCGCTGGAGCCTCACGGCTTTCGCTCGGGGCAGTGCGTGTACAGTAAAACAACCCTCTAGCCATGAGCCCTAGGCCACATGGGCCAAGCCCCTTGGAGAATTATGCGTATTTATTTACTGAATTTTACTGGCGGGCTTCTGTTGATGGCGTCGCAAGGCGCCATCGCTGAGGCTCCTGCTCTGCCCGTCGCTACAGCACCGGCAGTGGCCGCGCCCTTGGCTACACAAATCGAAGACCTAAAAAAAACCTCGCTGGAGCTGAACCGCGACCTGTTAATCCTCGAAGAGGATTTGTTATTCCCCGCGTCTACGCAGCTGGCCGTATTCTTATCCTTGGACACTGGCCAATTTTTCGAATTGGATTCGGTGAAGCTCACCATTGACGATCAGCTGGTCGCCAGCCATTTGTATACACCCAAACAAACCAGTGCACTGAGTCGCGGTGGCGTGCAGCGCCTGTATATAGGCAACCTCAAAACCGGTCGCCATGAAATTACCGCGTTTTTTGTGGGTAAAGGCCCAGACAAACGCGATTACAAACGGGGCGCCACCTATACCTATTACAAAGACCAAAAGCCTGGCATGTTAGAGCTGCGCATTATGGATACCAGCCACAACCTGCAACCCAGCTTCGATATTAAAGAATGGCATTTATAGTCCGCTGGGGCTGCGCCCTGCTAGCGGCTTGGTTGACGCTTAGCGCCACTGCGGGCTATGCCAAACCGCCTAAGCCACCCAGTTCGGTGGCCGATCTGCGTTTTGGTGTAGCGCTTTACGATTATTATCAAAACCAGCCACTGGAAGCCCTCAGCGAACTGATGGTGGCCGAGGCGCGAGGCGGCATTCAAGGCCAAGGAGAAAACCCAGCGATTATGGCTGGGGGCTTCTATATGGCCTATGGCATGGAGCGCGCCGCCAATGAAATTTTTACCCGCGTGCTGGACAACAACCGGCCACAAAAAGTGCGCGATGCCGCTTGGTTTTACCTAGCGCAGATGCACTATAACCGCGGCGACTGGGCAGGCACCGAAACCGCATTAACCCGCGTCAGCGCGGAACCGGATGCCGACCTAGCCCAAGATATTCTGGCCTTACGCTGCAACATACTCACCCGCCGCGACGACATTGACGGCGCCGCTAAGTTGGTACGCGCCGCCGACCCAGAATCGAGCTGGCTGCCTTACCTTTATTACAATTTAGGTGCCGCCTATGGGCGCGCTGGGCAATTTAAGAAGGCCGTGGAAACCTATAACGCGCTGCTGAGCATGTATCGCCCAGCCCCCGATTTCCTTGCCCTCCACGACAAAGCCATGACCAGTGCGGGTTATGGCTATTTGCTGAACAAACAATACGACCAGGCCATTAGCCAATTTTCCCGGGTGCGCCTAAACAGCCCAGTGTCCGGCCGCGCACTGCTAGGCTACGGCTGGGCAGCGGCGGAAAATGGCAACTACGCGCAAGCCCTAGCGCCTTGGCAAGCATTGAGTCACCACAGCCTGATAGACGAAAGCGTACAAGAATCCTTTATTGCCATTCCCTATGCCTATGAAAAACTCAAACGCCACAGCGAGGCTCTAGACGCCTACCGCAACGCCGAAAAAACCTATGTGCAAGCGGTGGCCAGCCTCAATATCACTCTGCAAGGGCTTGAGGGCGACAGTATTCTTGAGATGCTCAAGGCCGATCCAAACGAGGACGTTAATTGGCTGGGCTATGCTGCCAGCAACCAACTGGCACCCCAAAAGGTTTACTTGGCGCAGCTATTTTCCCAAGAGCTGTTTCAGCGGGAAGTCAAAACCCTGCGCGACTTGTTGGCCATACAACGTTCATTACTGAGCTGGCAGGAACGTCTAGGAGCCTATCAAGCCATGCTCAGCGAGCGGGAAATCAACCGCCGCCAACACCTAGCCAGCTACAACCAACACAACTACAGCCTTGAAGTGGCCCAGTTACAAACCCAACGCGACCTGCTGGCCGCACGCCTAGCGGCGGCTAAAAACTCTGGAGACCCGCGATTGTTGCTGGACGGCAAAGCGGCGGCGCGGCAAACACAGCTGGAAAAGGCACAAAAGCACTTGGCTGCCGCCCAAGCGGCCGGCACCGATGTCTCGATACAGGCGACTAAGCTGAGGCTCTATACCGGCCTAGCCTTATGGGACGCCCAAGCACAATCTGCAGAGAATCTTTACAGTTTGGAAACCGGCTTGGCCACCGTGGATGCTCAGCTCGCGGCGGTGCAAGCCAGCTGGGCGTCGGTGAGTGGCCAACTGGCCAGCGGCCAAGATATTCAGCAACAGCGCCAGCGTTTGAATACCTTATTGGGCCGGTTGCAAGCCCAGCAACGCCAAGTGAATCAAGCCTTGGACGCCGCCAAAAATCAGCTGCGCGACCAAATTCTAGCAACCCTTACGGGCCAGCGGGACCGCATCACCCAATACTTAGCCCAATCCCGTTTGGCCATCGCGCGTTTGCTGGACCAAGCCACGGGGGAGAAATACTAATGCCCCTAACACGTCTAAGCTTTGCCATGGCCGTTGGTATTTGCCTTGCTGGCTGCTCGCCGGTGTATTTCAGTGTGCACGATACAGGCCCAACACTCGCTAGCCTAGAAAGCCGCGAATTGCCCACTGCACCCACCAGCTTGCCCAAGGCCACGCTGGAAGACATCGAGAGCGCCTACCACGCAGCCCTAGACGTGGCCCAAGACCCAGATTTACGCCACCAATTGCAAGTGCGTTTAGCCGACATCGAAATGGCCCGCAGCCAAAACCGTCAATTGGCTACCTCCAGCGAGCAAGCGCAATTCACACAGGCCATTTCGCTTTACGATGAGTTGCTCAAACACCCCCAAACCCAAAGCGACGCCGCCACCGAAGAACGCCTGCTGTACCGCCTGTCGAAAGCCTATGCCTTGGATGGTCGCATGGCGGAGTCCGATGCCGCCCTCGCCAAATTGGTGGCCGCCCATCCAGACTCAAACTATGCCGCCGAAGCCGAATTTCGCCGTGCCGAACAAGCTTTTAATAGCCGTCGCTACGCCGAGGCCGAAGCCTCCTATGGCCGCGTGGTGGCTGCAGGCAAATCCTCACCCTTCTATTTAAACGCGCTTTATATGCAAGGCTGGTCAGCGTTCAAACGCAGCCATTCACAAGACGCCATTGCTTCCTTTACCCAAGTGCTGGATTTACTCCTACCCCAAGGTACGGAGCTAGCCGCTTTGCCCGGCGGTAAAAAGAATCTGGCAGACGATACGCTGCGGGTCTTGAGTTATACCTTCGCCTACCTTGAAGGCGCGCCGGCCGTTACACAAGCCTACAAAACCCTCGGCCAACGCCCCTACCAGCCACTCATTTACGGCCAGTTGGCGGAATATTACCTGGACAAAAAACGCTACAAAGATTCCGCTGAAACCTACCAACACTTCATCACCCAATTCCCCGACAACAATCTTGGGCCGGATTTTTTTGTGCGCATGATCGAGGTCTATCAACTGGGCGGCTTTCCCAGCGAAATACTCCCCGCCAAAGAAGCCTATGTGGCCAACTACGGCATAACCAGCCAGTTTTGGCAGGCCCGCAGCAGTGCCCAACAAGACGCCCTGCGCCCACACCTGAAAACATTTTTGGATGAGCTGTCCAGCCATTATCACGCCGCCGCTCAGGCACAACAAAAAGCGGCGGCGCCAACCACCAAAAAAGCTAAAGACAAAAACTCTGAACCCGCTGCCGTTACATCAGACTCAGCCACTGCCGTTAGCCTCTACCTCAAGGCGGCGGGCTACTATCAACAGTTTGTGGCCACCTTCCCCAACGACCCCGCCCTACCCGCCATGACCTTTCTCATGGCTGAAGCCTACAACGACGCCGGCTCCAAGGCAGAGGCCGTAAAAGCCTACGAGCAAGTTGCCTACACCCAAAAAGACGCAGCACGCGGCCCAGAGGCGGGCTACGCCGCACTGATTACCTTGCAACAGCTGGTCACCAGCACCACCGGCGCCAGCCAAACCCAATGGCAAGCACAAAAAAACCGTAGCGCTATTGCCTTCGCCGAGGCCTTCCCCAAAGACCCACGCGCCCTCAACGGGCTGGCCAGCGCTGCGGAAGACCTGTTCAAACAAGGCGACAAACCCGCCGCGATGGCGCTAGCCACGCGTATCACCCAATGGCAACCGGCCGCTGCACCCGAGCTACAAAAAACCGCTTGGCTGGTGATTGCCCACTCCCAATTCGACCAACAACACTACGCCCAAGCCGAAGAAGCCTATCGCAAAACTCTAGCCCTAATGCCCGCCGGGGATGACAAACGCAAAGACATCAGCGAACACATCGCCGCCAGCATGTATAAATCGGCCGAAGGTAAAACGGCGCCGCAAGACCAAACCGCGGCCATTGATCAACTGTTGCAAATCAGTAGCGTAGCCCCTGGCTCCGACATTGCCATCAAGGCCCAATACGACGCCGCCAATCAGCTACTGGAGCTGAAACAATGGCAGCGCGCCGAACAGGTACTCACCGATTTTGTGCGCCGCTACCCACAGCACCCACTCACCCCCAGCGTGGCCCCCAAATTGGCGGTGATCTATCAGGAATTACAGCAATGGGACAAAGCCGCCGACGCGCTAGCCGCTATGGCCAAAAGCGACAGCAACCCAGATGCGCGCCGCAACTCGCTGTTTTTATCCGCGGAACTATCGCGCAAGGCAGGCCGCCTACCCGACGCCATTAGCCGCTACACGGATTACGTCAAAACCTATCCAGCGCCGTTTGACGTGGCCACCGAGGCGCGCTTTCAGTTAATGGAGCTAACCGCCAAACAGGGCGACAAAAAAGCCAGCGCCAGTTGGCAGCAGAGTTTGGTGGATGCCGATGCCCGTGCCGGCAGCCAACGCACACCGCGCTCACGCTTTTTAGCCGCCGCGGCCAGTAGCCAAGTGGCCGACGAACAACTGCGCGCCTTTCAAGCGGTACGCCTTAGCGCTCCTCTCAAAGACAGCATTAAACTCAAACGTGCCGCCATGGACACCGCCTTAGCCAGCTATAAAAAAATCATCGATTACGGGGTGCCAGAATTTGCCACCGCGGCCAACCATCACATCGGCGAAATCTACGCCCAACTGTTTAATGACTTGAAAAAGTCCGAACGTCCAGCGGGCTTAGATGACTTAGCCCTCGAACAATACGACATCATGCTCGACGAACAGGCCACCCCCTTTAAAGAAAAAGCGGTAAGCCTGCTAAGCGCCAATGCAGAACGCGCGCAACAGGGTATTTACGATGAATGGGTGAAGAAAAGCTACGAAGAATTAGCCAAACTACTGCCCGCCCGCTACGGCAAAAAGGAGAAAATTTTGGAGGTGAGCGATGGCTTGGAATAATGGCTTCAGCCTCGTGGTGGTCTGCTTGTTGTTAACCGCCTGCAGCCCCGCTGCACACAAGCCTAACAGTAAGGGTGACGCCAAAGCAGCGGACAACCAGCCGGTAGTCTCCGCCCCGAAAATAGCCAATGTCCTGCCCAACCCCTACTTGGCGCAGGCTGGCAATGCCCCAGCCGCCGCCCAGCAGGCGTTTGCCTCCATCAATGCCGCCATCAAAGCGGGTCGATTGAGTGATGCCGAGCGCGATCTGCTCAGCCTGCACAAAGCCTTCCCCAAATTATCCGGCCCCCTCGTCAACCTGGCACTGGTGAGCTGGAAGCAAAAGAACACCAGCGCCGCCCAAGGCTACTTCGAGCAGGCCCAAGCCACCAATAAACTCAACGGCGACGCCTACACCCAATACGCCATCATGCTGCGCGAACAAGGCAAATTTGCCGAAGCGGAAACCCAATACCAAAAAGCCATTGCCGTTTGGCCCCACAACTACGAAGCCCATCGCAGCTTGGGTGTGTTGTACGACCTGTACCAAGGCAAACCCGAGCAGGCGCTGCAGCAGTTTCAGCTCTGCGACCAACTCAGCCCTGAACCCAGCAAAGAAATCAAAGGCTGGATTCTCGAACTTCAACGCCGCATCGGCAAAAAGGCCGGGGAGTAAAATTTGTGAACTCACGCTGGCTTATTTATCTAGTGCCTATGTTAATGATTGCTACACTCACGGAAGCGGCGGACAATCCGCCGCCCAAGACAAAAGGTGCCCAACCTGCACCACCGGCAGAGCAGCCCTCTGACGTCGCCATCAGCATTCACGGCAACCAAGAGCAGCCCACGGTGTTATACATAGTGCCCTGGCAGGACGCCGGCGATAACCGCCCGCTGCAAGAACTCAGCAAACCCTCGCTGCAACAAATTTTTCAGCAGGTGGAGCGCCAAGAACACCAACGTGAAATTCACTATTTGACGGGCGCTGACGGCGGCGAGAAAAAGGAGCCCTAATACCATTTAGGCCAATCGCTCCAGCGCATAACCGGCGCACAAACATTTACTCAATTGTTAATTTTCGATTTATTTGGAGGCTCGAAGTTTTATGGGTTTTTTCGACAGCATCATCAAATTTTTTCAAGATGGCGGCGTCCACATGTACCCCATCGCACTGGCCATGATTGTCGGCTGGGCCATGGTTATTGAGCGCTGGATTTATTTAAGTAAAGCCAAATCCACCAACCGCCAAGCCTTCGACCGCATCTTGCCGCTTATGCGCAAAAAAGATTTTGGCGCAGTCGTGGAAATTGCCCGCACCTCTAACGCGCCCATAGGCCGCATTGTGGGCGCGGGCTTAAGCAAATACCAACACACCCAAAACCGTGAAGAAATTGAATACGCCATGGAAGAAGGCGTGATGGAAACTCTGCCGCGTCTCGAAAAACGCCTGCCGCTTATTGCTACCCTCGCCAACGTGGCGCCACTGCTCGGCCTGTTGGGCACCGTTATGGGGTTAATCAGCGCGTTCGAAGCTGTGGGGAAAGCCGCCGCCTCTGAAAAAGCGGCCCTCCTCTCACAAAGTATTTCCGTCGCCATGAACGCCACCGCGTTTGGTCTGGTAGCCGCCATTCCGCTGTTAATTATGCACTCCAAATTACAAGCCGAAGCCCTGGAAATTATCGACAGCATCGAAATGGCGGCGCTCAAATGTTTGAACATGTTAACCGGCGCGCGCTCGCCCCAGTAACTCAACAAACCATTAAGTATTCGGGAAATAGACGTTTATTATGCGCCGACGCCTCCGCCGCAATAACGACGGCTCCAACATCGACATCACGCCTTTTATGAACCTGATGATGATTCTGGTTCCTGCGCTGCTGTTTAATGCCGTGTTTACGCGCATCAATATTATTGATTTAACCCTGCCCCATGTGGCCGGCATTCAAGGCACCGCAGAGGAACTCAAAGACAAAAAAATTGAAGTGATTATTCGCCAAAATAAAATCACCTTAAACTTCCCCGCGGGTGTGGAAATGCAGGCCCTGCCCGCCGTTAACGGCCACGCCGATTTCGACACCCTCTCCCTGCTGTTGCAAAGCCTGAAAAAAAACCTCGCCACTCAGGGCGTGGATAAAAAAGACATTTTAATTTTGTCCGAACCCAATACCGACTACCAAACCATCGTCAGCGCCATGGACGCCGCGCGCAGCTACAAAATTGTGGTGGCCGCGTCGCTGGTTAGTACGGCGCTGTTCCCGGAAATTTCCCTAGGGGACGCACCGGCACCCATGATGCCGGCTGCGGGGATATCGCCATGAAAATGAGCTTGCGCGCCCGCCGTAAATTTCGCCGCGGCAAACGCAGTCGCCCCTTGGTGGTGTTGAACTTGGTGTCACTGGTAGACATGTTCACCATCTTATTGTGTTTTTTATTAGTCAACGCGCCAGAAGGTGAAGTGCTAGAAAATGAATACAACCTAGACTTGCCCGAGTCCGTCTCCGAAATTCACCCCAATGGCAACCTGATCATCACCTTGAGCAGTGCGGATATCAAAGTCGGCAACAAAACGGTGATGGGAGTGCCGCAAGCCGTAGCGGACGGCAATGTCATTTTACCCGCCCTGCAGCAAGCCTTAGCCGCTGAAGCCAACGCTCACCCTTATGCCAATGCCCAAGCCAAGGAGCAGGGCCGCTCCATCACCATCATGGGGGATTCTGCGGTGTCCTACGCCCTGCTGAAAAAAATTATGGCCACCTGCGCCCAGTCGGAGTATCGGAACATTGCTTTAGCTATCAACCAAATTGATGGCCAACCCAGCGGTGCCTCAGGAGGCTAACGATGACTGCCGCGCTGAGCCCCAACCTACTTCTGCCTTGGTCGCCGCTGCCTGACGACGACCGACGCCTGCACCAGTTGTTGACCGTTGCACTGCTGGTGTTTATTGCGTTCATCGCTGCCGTGGAAATTATTCACCTGCCGGTGCCACCTAAACTCGTGCCGCCGCCCGTGCAGCTATTGATTGTTGAACAGCCGGTAGTTCTGCCCGAGCCACCCATGGTGGAAGAGCCACCGCCGCCACCCGTAGTAGAAGAAACGCCCGAACCAACGCCAGCCGAAGTGAAGCCCGAGCCAAAACCTGAGCCCAAGCCCGAACCAAAACCCAAAGTTGAGCCACCCAAACCGGATCCAAAAGCCAAACCTGTGCCCGAGGTCAATGCAACCGCCGTCAAAGAGGAGCGCCTGAACAACGCCCGCAATCAAGCTGCCAAAGCCGGTGTGATGCAGGCACAAAATGACCTGGCCGCCATGCGCGAAAGCTTGAACCTCAATGACGTAGCCAAACCCACACTCAACGCCCCAGATGCGGCGGCGCAGACCGCCGCTACAGTAGATCGCGCCATCATCAACAGTGGCGCAGCCACCAAAAGTGGCGGCATTAACGTGGCCAGCCAAAGTCGCGACACCGGCGGCGCCGGCGGGGCGCTGGGCGGCCGCAAAGCTACTGCCGTACAAAGCAAACTGGCCGAATCCCAACAGGTGGCCGAAGCCAAACAAGCAGCAGCAGGCTCCAACGGCGGCAAAGGCACACGCACCGATGAAGAAGTGAAAAAGGTGTTAGACGCCGCCAAAGCACGAATCACCGCCGCCTACTACCGCATCCTCGACGAAGACCCAACGCTGCAAGGGCGCATGGTCTTCAAATTGGTCATCGAAGCCAGCGGCGCTGTATCGGAAGTCAAATTGATGTCCAGCGATATCAAAAACGCCGAGCTAGAAAAGAAAATCACCGCCCTGCTCCGCGGTTTAAGTTTTGGGGCGAAAGATGTGCAGGTGTACTCCCGGAACATTCCTATCGATCTATTTCCGTCATAGCCAATTTAGCTTCAAGCAGCCGACTCCCTCGGCTTAGCCATCCAGCTTGTATCCGAGATGAACCTACTCAAATCGCCCTTGGCAACAAGACGTAAAACAAACGGCGGGGGTTCCCCTCAAATCCAACCTCCGAGGTAAATACGGCGCCAATATCCCACCAAGGCTGTTTGGACATTTCGCCCTTGAGGCTTTCCCAAGCCCCGGCAGAAGTTTCATGTAGCTGCAGCTCACACAAATTCGCCGCACACCTCAAGCCTTCCAGCTCAATGGATGGCGCGAGCTCGCTGCGCAAAATAAATTCGCTAATATTGGCCTGCATACCAATACCCCAGTCATCGGGGGATGTTGCTGCAGCGAATGCCTTATATTTCTTACGCCAGAAACGAGGGGTTTCTTTCAGCAGTGCCGCGTAATTCGCCGGCAGTACTCGGTCTATCTCCTCATCACTGATTTCAGTATCGTCTACCTTTTTTTCCGGCTTGCCTTCTAACGCAGGCTCAACTTTACCCTTGTCCTCCGTGGGTACGCCCGCACTGGACGAAGCTGGCAGCCGCGCCGCCACCGCGGCGGGCGCGAATATATTTCTTGCCGGTGCGGCTGGTTGGGCTGGCATAGAGGGTAGATTAACGCCTAGTTGACCTCGCATTCCGCTCGCCGATTCGCGCGCAGCATCTGGGTCACTAACTGGTGCGGCCGAAACCGCCTCCACCGAACCGCCGCTAATCGGGCTTGGTGACCAAGCACCAAACCAATAACCCATACAAAATGACAAACCCACAACAAAAAGGAACTTAATGTGCTTCAAAGGTAACTCCATCTCAAAATAGACGCCGCGCGCCAGCGAAGTACAACCTGTACAGGAGGCACCCGCAAAGCCCAAACGGCCATTATCCTAGCAACCTCAATTAGACGCCACCAACCGTGTAATGCAATGCCTTGCAAAAGTTAGCATGTCGGACGCCGCCAAAGCGCGTATCACCGCCGCCTACTACCGTATCCTCGACGAAGACCCCAGGCTGCAAGGGCGCATGGTATTCAAATTAGTCATCGAAGCCAGCGGCGCTGTTTCGGAAGTCAAATTGATGTCCAGCGATATCAAAAACGCCGAGTTAGAAAAGAAAATCACCGCCCTGCTCCGCGGGTTAAGTTTTGGGGCGAAAGATGTGCAGGTGTACTCCCAGAACATTCCTATCGATCTGTTTCCGTCATAGCCAAATTAGATGTTGAACCTAGAAACCTCAGTTGGGCGCCAAAAAGCTGTGTAATCCATTGGTGTGATTAGTGAAAGTTAAATTTGGCGGGCAACCTGGTTGGTTGTACGTGATTTTTAACTTTTGCTAGGCGCGCCAAGGGGTTGCGCAGACTTTGGTGATCCAACTGAGGTTTCTAGGTTGAAACCTCGGTTGATAGGTAGCATTCCTCACTACCAATTAGAGCACCAATTACAAAGTAACAAAGACCGACTTGAAAGCAGGAGGCCGGTCATTTATCACTGGGGAAATCCTACTACTGGATTACACCAATTTATTGCATAGCGCCGGCTTCTGGGATAGAAGAGTCTCGTTTTGACAACATCACGAAATAACCCATAATAAATTCGCCAGCCCCGCCCTCCGGCACAAATCCGCTGGAATGAGACATGCCAATATCCCACCAAGGCTGTAACGCCATCTCCGCTAGCATTAGGCTCCACACCCCAGTTTTAGACTCATACACCCGCAGCTCACAAAAATTCGCAGCGCAGCGTAATCCGTCCAACTTAATAAACTTGGCGTATTGGCCTCGCAAAATAAATTCATAGATATTTTCTTGCATCGCCATGTCCCAGCGTTCTTGCTGCGAAGCGGCGGCAAAGGCTTTGTATTTTTGCCGCATCGACCCGTGAGTATTTTTCAGCTGAGTGGCAAAAGCCGGCGGAAGCACGCGATCCACTTCTTCGTCACTGATTTCCCCTTCATATTTATTGGGTTTCGAATTATCTTGCGCCACTTGCTCAGGCTCACCGTCGCCAGCAGCTGATGTCTTAGCGTCGCTGGCTGTATTCGGCCGGGTGGCTACGCCAGCCTTGGCCGAAGAAGTTTTGCCCGCGACCGCCACCGGCACTGCCGAAACCACTGGCTTAGAGTCAACCCTAGCGCCCATGGGCGCCTCTGCATTTGCCCTAGTTTCGCCCTTTGCCGCCACGCAATCCACAGGTAGCACGGGGCTAGACGGCCCTAAGCCCAGCTTGGCTCCAACCCCGTAACCGGCGCCAAAAACCAATAATAAAACCAACACCAATTTGCTGTGCTTCACAATAAATACCCTTTTTAATGTGTTTGCGGCGCGGGCTGCAGCCACCCACAAAACCCGCGTTTTTTGCCGCTCATGTTAAGTCAACGAGGTGGCAGGCTTATGGTTCAAAAAACCAAATCCCCGCTGGGTTTTACATTTTTTCCAACACATCAATGCCCAACAGCCCAAGCCCGGTCTGCAGCGTGACGGCCACTTGGTGGCTCAATGCTAAACGGCTATTTTTATGCGCCTCGCTGACCTCGGGCTTTAAAATCGGGCAGGCTTCGTAAAACGTCATAAATAAACTGGCCAATTCGTAAAGATAATTGCACAGAACATGCGGCATGGCCTCCTGCGCCAGCTGCTCCAAGGCATCGCTGAATTGCAAAAGCTTAATTGCCAAAGCCCGTTCTTGTACTGCCTCAATTAATACCTGACCCGTTAATTGGTCAGCATCAATTTCTGCACGGCGAAATATACTGCGAATGCGCGCATAAGCATATTGCAAATAAGGGCCGGTGTTACCGTCAAAACTTAACATGCTCTCCCAGCTAAACACATAATCCAATGTGCGGGTTTTGCTTAGGTCAGCGTATTTCACCGCGCCTATACCTACGGCCTGTGCTACTACCGCCATTTCGTCTGCGCTGAGGTCTGGATTTTTTTCACGCACGGTGGCAGCGGCGCGCTCCACGGCCTCGGTTAATAATTCCGCGAGTTTTACGGTATCACCACTGCGAGTTTTGAAGGGTTTATTGTCTTCGCCCATCATAGTGCCAAAGGCATGATGCTCTAAACGCATCTCTGCAGGCACCAAATGCGCTTTTTTAGAAAGTATGAAAACCTGTTGCATGTGCAGTGACTGGCGGGCGTCGCTAAAAACCATAATGCGGTTAGCCTGTAACTGCACGGCCCTATATTGGAGTGCGGCTAGATCGGTAGTGGCGTATAAATAGCCGCCGTCCTTTTTCTGCACAATTACTGGCGAAGGGTTGCCTTTTTTGTCCGCCAACTCAGGCAAAAATACCACCTGCGCCCCATCGTCAGTCACCGCTAAACCCTGCGCCTGTAGGTTTTGTACTAAGGGTTGCAAGTCCGCGTTATAAGCACTTTCACCGCGAATATGACTGCGGTTGAGCGACACATTTAATTGCGCGTAAATATCATCACTGTGTTTAAGTGAAAGGTCGCGAAACAATTGCCATAACCCCAGAATTTTGGCATCGCCAGCTTGCAACCTCACCACATAATCCCGCGCTAAATTGGCAAAATCTGCATCTTCATCAAAGTGTTGTTTGGCTTGTTTATAAAACACCTCTAAATCTTTTAATGCCAACTCGGGCTGCTCGCCCTCGAGAGTTTGCGTCTCAAGTTCGGCTATCAACATGCCAAATTGTGTGCCCCAATCGCCAACATGATTTTGGCGAATGACTGTGTGGCCGAGAAATTCCAGTGTGCGCACCACGGCGTCACCAATAATGGTGGAGCGCAAATGGCCCA
This sequence comes from Thalassocella blandensis, assembly GCA_945882995.1. Classification (GTDB taxonomy): domain Bacteria; phylum Pseudomonadota; class Gammaproteobacteria; order Pseudomonadales; family Cellvibrionaceae; genus CAMCXE01. Next base: position 53,604 of record CAMCXE010000002.1, read on the forward strand.
CATGCATTTCTTTGGCGAGATTTGGGCCGGAATAATCCACCACGATGGTTTGCGGATTGGCGTTGACCTGTGCTGGATCGCTGGGCTGTAAACCGTGCACCTCTTGCGCCAGCCAACTCGACCGCAAATAAATATTGATAAAGCCAGGGCCTGCGATTTCAATTCTATCGGCCAAATCATCCATGGCTAGGTTGGCCACAATGTGTTCTGCCAAAGCGCGGGGGCTGGTGCCCATCACCTTAGCCGCGGCCATGGCACCATTGGCCTGATAATCACCGAAAGCTGGACCTTTGCTAAGTGCAATATGGGGTTCACAAGTGGCGGGGACTCCCGCTAGGGTCATGGCAGCGCGTAAACGCTGGTCGAGAAGTTGGCGAAGGCTCATGGTGGATCAGTCTGTTGTGAGAAAGGGCGAGATTGTAACGGCGGGCCAGCAACCCGGCAATGAATGCTCCGAGTCGCTGGGCACGCAAACCCTAAGCAGACTATTTCATGGCTTTTAAAACACTCTCCGCCGCGCGGCGACCCGTTTCAGCACCGCCGTTCATATAACCCTGAAAATCAGCCGAACAGTGTTCGCCAGCGAAATGCAGTGCGCCAACCGGCTCTATTTCGGCGCCGGCAAACGCGCTCCACTGGCCAACTTTATAACAGGCGTAACTGCCCAAGGTGTGAGGGTGATCAGGCCAATAAAATAGGCCGTGATTACCGTTATAAAACTGCTGCAAGCTGGGGTAAATTTTATTGAGTTTTTTAAGGTAGATTTCCGCTTGGACGGGCTTGGGATTTTTGATCATGCTGGCGGAATTGGTGCCGCCCGTATACACCGTTAAGCCACCTGCTTTGCCAGGCTGCAAGCGGCTGTTATCCCAGGCCAGCTGAATACCGTTGTCCGCAAACACCTGACCACTAAACCCCAGCTCGCGCCACAAGCGCTTGGTAAAACCCAACAAGAATTTGGCATTGGTGCCGTAACCCAATTCATTGATGGCGCGACGTTTCACTGCGGGTAAATCGGCGATATCCAAGGTCACATGACGCAAGCGCGAAAATGGAATGGTGCAAATTAAATAATCAAAATAAATGTCGTCGCCACTGCGAAATAGCACGCGGACGCCAGGCCCTGCGGTGGAAATTTTTTCAACTTCCCAGCTCAAACGAATATCCGGTATACGCTTCGCCAATTCGTCGACAAGGCGCTGGTTGCCACCCTCAATTTTGAAGCGCTCATCGCTTTCGCCAAACAATTCGAATTCATCAACCGGCAGTGCAGGATCAAACAAAAAGAGGAAATTAACGGCAGACTGTTCAGATGAGTCCAGCCCATATTCGGTGGTAAAAGCCACGTCCAGCAACTCAAATATCCAGCCTTTTAGCCCCTTTGATTTCAGATACTGGGTGATGCTCATTTTATCCCAGGTTTTAGCGCTGCCAGGATTTTGATAGGTAATGGTATCCGGCAAGGCTTCAATATCGGCCAAAATAGCTTTGCTATAAGGCTTTAAGGCTTTTACAAAATCCGTGACCGTATAGTGATTGTCACGAAAATAAAAATCATATTCATCCACCTTGGCATCGGACTTCATATCCAGCAGTGGCAACTTAAATTCTTTTGCCAGCGCCAACATATCCTCGTGATTACTATCAATAAATTCACCGCCCAGCTCGGTAACCAAGCCCTCGGCCAATAAATTATCTTTGCTAAACATGCGCCCGCCCGTGCGCTCACTGGAGTCGAACACTTGGGCTTGTATACCCGCTTTTTTCAGCACATAGGCCGCGTGTAGCCCAGCGATACCCGCCCCCAAAATACCCACCTCAATTTTGCGCTTTTTGCTGGCTGCCGCATTGCTCGCGCAACCCGCAAGCCCCAACGAACTTACGGCCAGCGTGGCGGCGGCCGTTTTAGTTAAAAATTCCCGACGCGAAGTCCGCCCTTCAAGCGCCTCCGCAGGCAACGACAATGCAAATGCACGGCGCAATTGGCGCAGTAGTGGTGTAGCCGCTGATCTCATAATAATTCTCCGATAAATTTGCAATGCAACTATTCAGTACATTTTTCGTTTTCTTACGTCATCCCCGCGTAGGTGGGGATCCAGATGGCTATCGCTCTAAAGCCATTACGATCTTCACTAAGTAAAAACTGCCTATTTACCGCTGGATCCCCGCCTACGTGGGAATGACGGGGAAACATGCTGAATAGCTACAACAACACAAAAAATAACGGTTGCAAAACCTTAGCGAAAACGGACACATAAAATTCAGCGCAGCTCAACACTCCCAGATCTATCAACGAAGCCAACGATCACCAGTGCAAATGTTTACAAGGTCCCTATGCGCTTACTCCACACCGAAATAACACAGCTCGACAGCCTGAGAGGAATCCAGCTGCAGCGCAATGGCCTGTGGCAAATGCCGATACTCACTAAACTCCCCGGTATGGTAAAACTGAATTGTCGCATAAGGCTGTAGCGGCTTAGGATTAACCGCCAACTGCTGCAGCCAGCCTCCCACACGCTTAGCCACCGCCAACCCAGAGTCCACCCACACCATAGGCCTTGGGCATACAGCCATTAATTCCTGTTTGAGCAGAGGGAAATGCGTACAGGCCAAAACGATGGTGTCTATAGCGGCGCCGCCGGGCTGCAGTAACAGCCCATTTAATTCCTGCAGGAGTGCGGCGGGCTCGGCCGGCTGGCCCAGAAGTTGAGCCTCCGCCATCAACACCAATTGACGACTGCCATGACGGATAACGCGAATATCCTGAGCGAAATCCGCAATTAATTGATCGGTATAGGCGCGATTAATGGTGGCGGGAGTTGCCAAAATACCCAACGTGCGGGTTTGGGTAAGCGCGGCTGCCGGTTTAATGGCGGGCACCACGCCCACAAATGGCAATATAAATGCTTGCCGCAATTCGGCTAACACGATGGTGCTCGCGGTATTGCAAGCTACCACCACTATATCGGGCTTGATAAGGTCGATGGCCTGCCGCAACACACACAGAATTCTTGCGGTAAGCGCCGCATCCGATTTTAAGCCATAAGGGAAAAAGGCGTTGTCGGCAAGGTAGCTGATACGGCAGCTGGGATACAGCTGATGAATTTCCCGCGCCACACTTAGGCCGCCAAACCCGGAGTCAAACACCAAAATGTGCTGATAAAAATTATTATTCAAGTCAGTCCCAACAATCAAAACGCTAATTAACCTGTACCGAGCCGCCCAGAATTCGATTAACACCACTGGCCCGGCTTAACAAGTATTTACCGCGAATCGTCACCTTGCCATTTTTGGTTAAAATAATAGCCGACTCACCACACCGAATCACCACTTCGTCCTCTGCTTCAAAAACTAGGCGCTTACCCTCGATACGTGTTTCAGTGGGTGTGGCCGCCGTCTGCAAATTCGCCTGGAGCTCGCTACTAAGGTCTTCGCTCTCAAGACTTTCTGAAGGGCTGGCCGCATTCAATACCTCGCTCAACGGCGAATGAATCAACCCCATAATAACGGGGTTTTGTACATCGCCGCCGGCAAACAGCAAGGCAAGTTGACGGCCGACATCTTGCAGACGCACAGCCTGGGTTGAGAGAGCGGGGACCGCTTCAGCGTTAAAGGCCCCTAGTGCGTAACTCACTAAGGGGCGGCCGTTATTATCAAGCCCAACTAAACGCCCTAGCACCACTTCAGACGCAGTCATGTGGGGTGCGGTCTGTGCGGTCAACTCTACAGTTTCGGGCTCTTCATTAATTCGCACTGACTTTACTACCTTTCACCACTACGTTGCCGGAGCCTTTGAGGTTAATATTTTTACCCGAAATGGTGATATCGCCATTTTTAGATAAGGTAATTTTGGCGGACCCTGCTTGCAGCGTTATAGAATCATCCGCCTTTAACAAAATGGTTTTCGCCTTTAGCGAGTAATCCTTTTTAACTGATTCGCTGTAGGCGCCATCCACAGATTCGGTTAAATTCGCCGCAAGGCTGATGGTAACATTGCCGCCGACATTTTCCGTGTGCGTGCCGCCTACATCCAACACCACCTTGCCGCCAATATTTTCGGTATGGTTGCCGGCAACATCAATGGTTTTATTGCCGCCAATAGATTCGCTGTGATTTTTGCCCACACTCTTGGTGCGATTGGCGCCGATAGAGACAGACTCGTTATTGCCCACTGACTCGGTGCGGTTGTTTTTAATGCTGATGGTTTCATCGTGCCCCACTGTTAGGCTGCGATCGTTACCCACTTGGCGGGTTTGGTTGTGCTCCACCATGCTGTCGAAATCTTTCTCGGCATGCATGTAAACTTGCTCACTGCCTTTTTTATCGTCAAAACGTAATTCATTATAATTTTGTGTTGTGCCGCCTTTGGTGGAGCGCGTTTTAATGCCACTTTGCGTTTTAGATTTATAAGGCGGTGCATTGTCACCGTTATAAACGGAACCAGTAACAATGGGGCGATCAGGATCGCCGTCCAAAAAGCTCACAATAACTTCATGGCCAATGCGTGGAATAAATGAGGTTCCCCAAGTATTGCCCGCCCAGCTTTGCATGACGCGAATGTAACAGGTTGAATTTTCGTCACGTTTACCTTCACGGTCCCAAATAAATTGCACTTTTATGCGGCCGAATTCGTCCACATAAATTTCCTCCCCCGCCGGCCCCACCACAACGGCGGACTGCGGCCCGCGCATGACGGGTTTACTGTGAGTTAATGCAGCCTTGAAAGGCACGTCAGCGGGAATACAGGTAAATGTGTTGCCATAACTGCTGGCACTAAGGTCTTTTTGGAAATAGCTGTGCTCTGCAATGCTGTGATGAATTTGGGTGATAGTGTATTCACCCTTTTCACTGGCGTGTGAGTGTTTGGCCACTTTAAAACTGCCCGCGGCAAAAAAACTGCCGCAATTACTGGCGGCCACTACCTGATTGCGCCCCACTTCCTCGGCTTCCAAGCGATTTTTAGCCATGGTGCTGCTACCGCCTGGATCATGCAAGCCCAAAGCGGCATATTCGTAGTGCTCAAATTTTTTATTATCAACAAAAGAGCTAATGGTTTTGCTGCTAACTTTTAAATCCTTTTTGGGTGTTTTAAAGGCGTAATCATTCAGCGTCCAAGCGCCGGTACGGAACTCATAGTTACGCTCCCAACGGGTTAGCTGAGCGCTGGGATTGCTGCCCTCCGAATACTCCAAATCCGTTTCGGGGAGTTTTTCAGAGGCATGGAATTGATCCGCAATGATTAACTGATGGTTACCATCTGTATGCTTAAAATAGTAAATAAATCCATCTTCTTGCATCAAACGCGACACAAAGTTTAAATCGCTTTCGCCGTATTGCACGCAATACTCTCGCGGCGGCGTACTGCAGCCGCGGAATTCGAAATGGCTGTAGCCGAGATCACTGAATACTTTGGCGATAATATCTTTAGTGGTCTTCTTTTGAAAAATGCGATTACCTTGAGTTTTCGACAAAAACCATAACCAAGGCACTAAGGTTAATCGGTATTGTCGGTAATCGTGGGCTTCAACTTCGCCCATGGCTAGACGACACACATAGCCATTAAAATAGCGTTTGTGCTTGGTGTGCAACGTAATAGTGCCGGCTTTAGCTACGACTTTTTCCGGCGTTAAATCGTGCTTGTCGGATATGGCTTCAACTTCATACTCAAACAAACCGGACAGAAATTCACTGCCATGTAGCGACGTAACGAGAAATGCATCCTTCCCCAAGCCGAAATCCGAAATAGCCATCAGGCGGTTATCTTGTGAAAATCTACTCATTACATTCACCTAAGTATTAACATCATCATTTTTAGCGCGCCGAAATTAATCAGCCTTTTTAGAAACACAGCGACAAACAACCGCCACCCAACTGGCTCTACTGAAGAGCTCAGGATGCCCGGTGACGCCGGTTAAATCCGCATGCCGCAGCCCAAACAGCCAAATAGAGCGTATTTCCTGCCAACAAAAAAAAAGCCTAGAAACACTTCTAGGCCTTTCCGAGCTGCTATTCCAGACCAAATTAGATAGGCTTGGCAGTAGCCAAGTCGTAACCGGCGCGTTGTGGCGTAGAATTTTTGTTGGTGGTATCGAAATCGTTATAGGACATTTCGATTTTAGCAAAGCTCAAGCTGATGCTCTCTTGTGGCGCGCTATCGCCAGCGCCCGACAAAGAATAGCCGCTAACTAGGACGCTAGTTAAGTTTACAGTCATGTACTCAACCAATTTGTCGCCGCTAGTTTTAGTGAATTTGAATTTCGCAAGCTTGCCTGCAGAACCCACCACGGATTCCTTAAAAAATTGAACCACAGTTTTGTCGACGTTTTTAGTGATTGTGACTTCACTAATAGATGGGCGAGTGGCTTCACGGTTTGCTAAGTTGCCTGGCGTCATGCTGATACCACGCCCTACACCAAATTGAATGGACTGAACTTCGATGTGATCCTTGTAGCCTGCTGCGGTAACGTTACCTTTGATACCTTCATATTCTCAATAAATTGGCATGGTGCTTAGCCTCTGATTATGGGTGAAAATTCGTGGGTGATGTAAATCGGCTTGGGCCAATAGCTTTACGTGTTGCCTATTGCCTATTTGCCTCTTGCGCTTAAACCGTTGTTGCTTGGCAAGCGGGTGAAACAGATAGTAGCGGAATTGATTTTGGCCAACAACCGCAAAACCGCCGGCGAAATCCGCGTTTTAGCTTGAGAGCTTAACCCTGTTAAAAAAACCGACAGTTAGTAATCACTAACGTCCACTGCGACTCTAGCACGCAGCCATTACTTCGTCCGACCTTGCCGCCCTTGCAGGGCCGATCTAAAAACTATCCCTAGCTAATCTCGGCCGTACCGTGATGCGGGAAGCGCTGCAATAAATGCATTTTTTTGCCGCTAAACTGCGTTGGCAGGGGGGTAAAACTGCACCTAATCACGCCGCCAATAACATCCACAAATGTGACGCGCATCACATTTTATTTTCGGTCGCTAGCATTGCGGTGTAGCCCTCAACATAACTTGGGTAGCGAAACTCAAAACCCAGTGCGCATAATCGGTGGCTATCACAGCGCTTATTACCGCTGCGCAAATCTGCACTGGGCTGTACATGGGAGGGCGTAATTCCCAATTGCTGGGCCAACCAGCGGTACAGCTCAGAACGGGTAACCGGCTGTTGGTCGCTGGCCAAAATTAAGCTGGGGTCTTGGTAGCCAGCAAAATGTCGCAACAGCAAAAAATTGATCAGGCCGCAGGCGTCATCACGGTGAATACGGTTAGTGTAGGATTCACCGCTGCCCTGCCCCGCTCGCACCTGGCGCACCACATAGTCCCGCGCTGGGCCATAGATACCTGAAAAACGCACAATGCAATGGGGTAAACCGCTCTGGCGAATCAATGTTTCGGTATCCAACAAATATTGGCCATTGGCATCGTTGGGTACGCAGGGGCTGTTTTCGTCCACCCAGCCGCCATCATTTTGCCCATACACGCGGGTACTGGAGGCGAAAATAATTAAGGGTTTGGCAGTGGGCGCCAAACTGTGCAAAATATACTGGGTATTTAGCCAGTATGCCTCTCGATAGGCCTCGGCGTTGGCAGCATCTGGGGTTAGGGTAATCACAATGGCGTCCCAATTTTCTGCACCTAAGTCGCAGTCGGTAATGGCGCCTTGCCAAAAGGTCACTTGGGGCGGCAATTGTTTTGGGCGGCGAGCAATGGCCGTCAGTGCATGCCCTAAGAGGTTATCCATACAACCGCGGGCCAGATCGCCGCAGCCGGCGAAGAGTATTTTTTTAGCTGAAGACATAAAGTTCGCAAACCTTTTATTGATAGCACGCAGCGCCAGCTGGACGAGGGGTGATATATGACGTTAACGGAGTTGCGCTATATTGTGGTACTGGCGCAGGAACAGCATTTTGGGCGCGCCGCCGAGCGCTGTCACGTGTCCCAGCCAACATTGAGTATCGCCGTCAAAAAGCTGGAAGACGAGCTGGATGCCATTTTATTCGAGCGCTCCAAAACACGGGTTTCACCCACGCCGCTTGGCGAGCTAATTGTGCAGCAGGCGCAGCGCGTATTGGAGCAAGCCGCTGCCATTAAGGACCTAGCCAGCTCGGGTAAAGACCAGCTTACCAGTCCGCTGCATGTGGGTGCCATTTTTACCATCGGCCCATACCTATTTCCCCATTTTATTCCCAAGCTACAAATGCTTGCGCCGCACATGCCGCTTTACGTGGAAGAAAGTTACACCGCGACTTTGCGACGCCGCATTCGCCAAGGGGACTTGGATGCTGTGGTGATTGCTCTGCCCTTCACGGAACCGGACGTAGTGACACAACCGCTCTATGAAGAGAGTTTTGTGGTGTTGCTGGCGGGGAACCACCCACTGGCGCAATTTAGCCGCCTAGCACCAGACCAGCTCACCGGCGAAAATGTGCTTTTATTGGGTGAAGGTCACTGCTTCCGCGAGCAAGTGCTGTTTGCCTGCCCCAATCTTAAACCGTCCATCCAAGACCCTAGCGGACGGGTGCGCACCGCCGCGGAAGGCAGCTCACTGGAAACGCTCAAACATATGGTGGCCTCCGGCCTTGGCATCACCATTTTGCCCGAGTCGGCGGCAGGCACAGGCTACGATGGCGCCATCAACCTTGTGGTGCGCCCGTTTGTAGAACCCGTGCCGAAGCGCACCGTGGCCTTGGCTTGGCGCGCCAGCTTCCCCCGCCTCAAAGCCATAGATGCCTTGAGCCGAGCCATAACGCAATGTCATCTCGGCGAGCCGCTGCATGCAATCCGTAGCTAACTCAACCAGCCCAGACCAAATCGCCATCACGCGTGTTAAGGGTGTGGGTGCCAGCTTGGCTCAGCGCTTGACGAAACTGGGCATCAGCAACCTGCAAGATATGCTGTTCCATTTGCCTCTGCGCTACCTAGACCGCACCACCATCACCCCCATGGGTGACCTCCAACCCAACTCCAGCGTGGTTATTCAGGGCCGCGTGCACAGCACGCATATCCTGCAGGGGCGCCGCCGCAGCCTAGTATGTATTCTGGTGGACGAAACTGGGCAGGCCACCCTGCGCTTCTACCATTTCACCGCTGCGCAAAAAGATCGCCTAAGCCCTGGCGCCGCCGTGCGCTGCTGCGGTGACCCACGCATGGGCGTCACGGGTTTAGAGTTTTATCACCCAGAGTTGGAGTTCCTTACCGACTTAGACGAAGCGCCAGACCTAGCGCATACCCTTACGCCTATTTACCCGCTTACCGAAGGGGTGAGCCAAAATCGCTTGCGCCAAATCGCCGAAGGCGCCTTGGGGCTGATGGCACAACATGCTCCCGAAGAATTCCTGCCGGCGCATATCAACGGGCATTTTGGTGTGGGGTCGCTGAGCGAGGCCTTGGCCTATGTGCATTCACCACCCCAAAACGCACCCGTGTGGACGTTGCTACAAGGCACACACCCCTGCCAACAACGCTTAGTTTTCGAAGAGCTGCTGGCGCACAATTTAGCCGTACAGCAGTCGCGTATCGCGGCTCGCTTGGAACGTGCCGCGCCACTGTCCACCGCGCACCCACTTAAATCTCAGCTACTGCACAGCCTGCCGTTTAGCCTCACGGCAGCCCAGCAAAGGGTAATTAGCGAGATAGAAACCGACCTCAGCCAACCACTCCCCATGCTGCGTATGGTGCAAGGGGATGTGGGTTCCGGCAAAACGCTGGTAGCCGCCTGCGCCGCCCTGCACGCCATTGCCGCTGGCCAACAGGTAGCCATGGTGGCGCCCACGGAAATTCTGGCCGAGCAACATCGCGCGAATTTCCGTGCCTGGCTGGAACCCCTAGGCATAGCGGTAGGCTGGCTAGTGGGCAAACTCAGCCTCAGTCAAAAAGCCCAGGCCCTAGAAGATTTGGCCAGCGGTAAAACCCAGCTGATTATTGGCACCCACGCACTGTTTGAAGACCGCGTCCAATTCGCACAATTAGGCTTAGTGATCATCGACGAACAACACCGCTTTGGCGTGCATCAGCGTCTGCGCCTGCGCAACAAAAGCACCGCCGGGCTCTCGCCCCACCAGCTGGTAATGACCGCCACCCCCATCCCGCGCACCCTCGCCATGACCGCCTACGCAGATTTGGACTTATCCATCATCGACCAACTGCCACCCGGGCGAACCCCCGTGAATACCGTGCTCATTAGCCAAACCAAACGGCCAGCGGTGGCGGAGCGCGTGCGCGGCCAGTGCGAAGAAGGGCGACAGGTGTATTGGGTGTGCACATTGGTTGAGGAGTCCGAGACCCTTGCCGCCAGCGCCGCTGAAAATACCGCCACCGAGTTGCAAGCCGCGCTGCCCAACCTGAAGGTTGGGCTGGTGCACGGGCGTCTCAAAAGCCGGGACAAAGAAGCCGTAATGGCCGCCTTTAAGGCTGGCGAAATCCATTTGCTGGTGGCCACCACCGTCATCGAAGTGGGTGTGGATGTGCCCAATGCCAGCCTAATGATTATCGAAAACCCCGAGCGTTTGGGGCTTGCGCA
>CAMCXE010000003.1 GCA_945882995.1 Thalassocella blandensis
CATAGATTTTCGCGTTGTCCACGTAGATTGCATTCGCGCCGATGGACTTGATAAAATTGCGGGTATTTTGCGTGAATGTTTTTGTCCAATTGTCGGTGGGGTAAACCATAGCAATTGGAGCCTTCCACGACACCACATCGGCGGAGGTGGCGTCGTAGGAGCCCATCCACAGGGAGTCGCTTTGCGCTGGCCATTCACTCCAGCTTGTGGAAACAAATGTAGGCGTAATATAGGGGGCTACGGCTTGGGTTTTGGTCCGTAAATTCGCTACTAGAGTTTTCAGGTTGTTGGTATTTGCAGCCTGCGGGAACCCGTAGTGCAGGAATTCTTGTTTATACACTTCAGGCCATATTACCGCTAGGTTTGCATTTTTGCCGGGCGCCATGCGCAGGCGCTCCACCGTAGGTTTATTTGCGGTAGTGGCGCCGGTTGGCAACAACGAATAATTGACAGCGGCGCCGATTGGCAGCGATTGTCCGGATTTTTTTAGGTTGATTATTAGGCGCAGCTGATTATTAGTGCGCAGCAGCTGTATCGCGTCCGGAGCCTCTGCGTTGGGCCAGTTGCGTGAGGAGCCGCAAAACCAAAATAGGCCCTGTAAATCGTTACCTAGCCAAAAAAATGGGCTATAAGCTAATTTTATGTTTTGTTTGTTCTCTAGTGGTATAAAGGCGTCTATGCCGGCTTCGGTCCATTGATGAAAATATTGGAACAGCTTTGGATTTAGCTCAAATTGCAGTCTAATTTCATCCTCCGCGGTGAGCGTGCCTCCAGCAATACTCAGCGACGTATGGTATTCGCCCTCTTTTTCCAGTTTTGAAGTTACAGTGATGTCTATGCCCAAAGGGCTGGAGAGTCGATGATTGATCCAAGAGGCGTTGGCATTTTGCGCGAGCTGGCCGGGTGCTTTTGCGGTGAATGTGTATTCCGCTTGTTTACGCTTTATGAAAATGCTGGTCTTCTGTACCAGCGGAGTTTTGTCTGCGGCAAGAATGGTAGATAAGCCGGTGAGCGGCGCTATGGTGACAGTGGAGCGATTCGATCGGAGTAAGAGTGTTTCAAACGGTTTAATGGCACGCGCCTGCGCAATGGTATTTCCTGCACCTGGGCTATTTAGGCTATTTATTGGCGGGGCAGAATCTTGTTTAATTGCGTCTTGGCTGGTGGTAACTTGTGCTGGTATTTTATCGGGCTGGATATTTGTATTTTCACGCCGTGGAGCGGGTTTTATGCTGTCTTCCTCGGGTGGCTGCTGATTAAAGTCTGCGGCAATATCCGCCGCGCTGCGCGCGCAGGGGTAGATTGTTAAGTCATCCATGAGGCTGCTGCTGAGGCGCGGCCGTCCCCAAGCTTCGTCTCCTACTACAAATGACTCCGCAAGCTCGCGAGGCGCTATGGATTTCATCGGATGGGTGAAGGTAGGCTGGCCATCGACATAAAGGCTTAGGCCTTGGGGCGACCACGTCATGGCAAGGTGATGCCAGCTGTTGAGTGGCCAGTTGATGCTTTTTGCGAGCACCGAATTTTTTGCGCTGATGTCTGGGTTGTCCGTCAATCCCAGTAGCTGGTTAGACTCGAAATATTTGTATAACACTAATTTGCCGCCGTTTTTTCCTCGGGCATCAAAAAATACATGGAAGCTGCCATCGGAGGCTTGCCAGTCTAATGGTTGTATCCAAAATTCTACAGTGCCTGCCTGAGCATTTATCCAACTCTGATTTTTAACGGTTAAATGCGCGTAAATGCTGCCTACTCGTAAACTCTTTCCGAATTTTCCATCGGCATAATTTACCAAGCCGCTCACGCTGGGGAATACCGGTTGGTCGCCAGCAACGCCTTGTGTGGAGCCATCAAAGGGGAAGTATAACGGCGTGCATTCATTGGCTGTGCTGAATTGGGGAACAACCAATGACACTATTGCTGTAGCCAGTTTTACTCGGGAGGCCAAGGTGTGCTTCACGTTAACGCTTGCTCGGTGGTTTTGAATTCCGTTGTGCCAACGAGGAATTCGATAATACGTTTGGTGGTTTGCCCATCGCCAAAGGGGTTTTGTGCGCTTGCCATGCGAGCGTATTGGTCGTTGTGATTTTCCAGCAGTCTTTGCACTGCGGTGGTTATTTCGTCGAAATTGGTGCCCACTAATTTTATGGTGCCCGCAGCAAGTGCTTCAGGTCGCTCTGTGGTTTCACGCATCACTAACACGGGCTTATTCAGCGAAGGCGCCTCTTCTTGGATTCCTCCGGAGTCTGTCAATATTAAATAGGCGTTACTCATGAGCCAGATGAAGGGCGCATATTCCTGCGGTGCAATGAGGGCAATATTGTGTCGCCCGCTCAACAGTTGGAATACGGGCGCGCTCACGTTGGGATTTAAGTGTACTGGGTAAACAAAAAGAGTATTTTGGTTGTGGTCGGCTAAATGAGCTATGGATTTACAGATATCAATAAACCCCTGACCGAAGTTTTCTCGCCGGTGGCCGGTGATGAGAACCATTTTATTTTCTGGATCGGTTATGCGTGTCACTAATGCTTCACCAAACGTGTCGATCCAATCTTGTTGTGTCAGGTTTTTTTGGATGAGTTGTTGGGCGGTGAGCAAGGCATCTATAACACTATTGCCAGTAACTTGCGTTAAGTTGGCAGAAACGCCTTCGTTTAGTAGATTGAGTTGCGCTTGTTGGGTGGGGCAAAAATGATATTTCGCGATTCTTGCCACAAGGCTTCGGTTTGCTTCTTCGGGGAAGGGTGCCTGCATACTGCCGGTGCGTAATCCGGCTTCCACATGGGCTACGGCAATACCCTCATAAAAAGCCGCGAGGCTGGCGGCAAAACAGGTGCTGGTGTCGCCGTGTACCAAAATAATCTGCGGTTTGAATTCCCGCAGTATGCGCCGCATGCCCAAGAGTACGGCCGCGGTTACATCGAATAGATCTTGACCGGGCTGCATAATCGCCAAATTAAAATCCACCCGGATGCTAAAAAACTGGGTTACCTGATCGAGCATTTCGCGATGTTGACCGGTGGAACAAACCGCGGCACTAAATCGATTGTCTGCTTCCAGCGCGCGAATGATAGGGGCCATTTTTATGGCTTCTGGACGAGTACCAATGACAGAAAGGACGCGCATTCTTAGGTATCCGAAAAACACAATTTACTGGACATTTTCAATCGCTTCTGAAAATGATGAGCCCGACTTATTCGCATGACAGTGGTAATCGACATAGCACTATGACTTTGTCATACACCAGTGTGCTCTCGGCACAGATCCTATTCCGACAAATTACTACACTAATATTTCTGTAATGTTGCAGATGCCCTGGAGTAAGACGCTGTGTTTGGTCTGGCGAATGCCCTAGCGCTGGCGGTTGAGTAGGGTGCCGATAATTTTTTGTGCGTCTATCAACGACGCCAGCTTTGCTAGGTCCTCTTGTAGTGTTTTTCCGTCATCTACCACAACCAATACGGCGTCCAGATAGGGCAGAAATGCGATTGCATCGTCCTTCTCAAGTGCTGCGGGCAGGTCGAAAATAATTATTCGAGAGTCATAGCGGGATTTTAGTTGCGCAATCAATTCCTGAGTTTTGGGGTCGGAAAGAATGTCTGAGGAATCGCTCACCCGGTCGTCGCCCACAAGTAGCGTAAGGCCAGGAATTCCGGGATTAATCAGTACGTTTTCTACCGCGTCTTTGTGTTCCAGTACGGCAAGTACCGAACCATCTCCGTCAATGCCCATATATTTTTTAATGCAGGGATTATTGAAGTCTAGGTCTACTAATAACGCAGTATGGTTGCGTTCGCGGGCGAGACTCAACGCTAAATTAATGGCGGTTGTGGTTCTGCCTTCGCCGGAGCGAGCGCTAATGATGCCCAGGGTGCGTGCCTGTATTTTGTCCATTGCACGTAACACTTGCGTGCGCAGCATATTGTATGCGGCGCTTGCAGGGGTGGTTTCATCTTGAATCAGCAAACGATTGTTGCGCAATACGGTTTCGTCTAATACACATTTTCGCGTGACTGTGTAGTTGTTACGACTTTGCATAAATGTCATGGTATTAAAGCCCCAGCTTGCGCAATAGTGAATACATAAGAACATCTAGCGGCCGAAACGCAAAATGCACGATCGTGACTAGAATCAACACTGCAATAATAGCTCCGATCCAAATACTCCATTTGCGACCCGTTTGCGCCCGCAATTCTGACGCTAGATAAATGTAAGGCACCACCGCGAAGGGTGCGCTGCCGGTTATTTGGCTGAGCGACCTAGGCCCGCGTACGCTGGTGTCAAAAAAATCCATTAAAAAGGTTACGCCTATGGCAGCCGCTAGGCCCAGCATTAAGCCGGCCACAGCGACTAAGGTACGGTTGGGTTTAATGGGGTCCACGGGTGCCAGTGGCGGCTCAATTAAGGTGAATTTTTCACCTTTTTGCTCTTGCTCTAAGGCGTTGGCCAATTTTGCTTGTGTTTGTTTCGCATCGAATTCTTTGTAATTGCGGGTGGCGGTTTCCAAGTCGCGTAGCAGTGCGCGGTAATCTTGCTCCACCGTGGGTGATTCGCTCAACGATTTTTGTAGCCCTGTGATTTTCTCGGTGAGTTGCGCAAGTTGTGTTTTCGCCGATTCAATGGAGGCGTCGACACTTTGCAGTTGGGCGGCTAGCTGTATGTAATCTGGGTTATTTGCATTGTTGCGTGCGCCTGAATTGCTTTTGGGTTCTATTTTTTTAAGCGCCTGGAGTGCGGTATCTATTTTAACGACATCAGGGTGTGACGCGGAATATTTGGCGATGAGCTGGTTGCGTTCGCTAAGTTTGCGGCGGGTCATTTCGGTTACGAAGCTTTTGTCTTGAATGCTGACGCCTTGGGCGAGCAGTTCGTCGATGGCCCGATTCACGCGGATCACGTCTGGATGGTCGTCGCCGTACTGGGCTTTTAGTTGTAGGGATTGGTTGAACAGGTACTGCAATTTTTCTTCGGGTGTTAAAC
This sequence comes from Thalassocella blandensis, assembly GCA_945882995.1. GTDB lineage: Bacteria > Pseudomonadota > Gammaproteobacteria > Pseudomonadales > Cellvibrionaceae > CAMCXE01. The sequence continues at coordinate 4,981 of CAMCXE010000003.1, forward strand.
CGTTGATGTCGCCAGCCGCCATGATGCGTGATGCACCTAGGCGCGCTAACTCGCCCGTTAGGTAGATGTGTCTTTCCTGCAGCGCATCTAATCGACCCCGCGCGTCGCGGTACTCGGTTTCGGTTCGCTCCAATGAGGAAATGTTGAGCTGCGTATATTCGGGTAGTTCACGGGCGTGTTCGTGTTTGAAGGTGGATATTTTCTGTTCTAGATCTTCGGTTTTTTTGCGTTCGTCTTCAGCACTTTGAGCGAGAAACTCAACAGTTAGGTTAGACATTTCTTTGCGGGTTTTGAGGTTCTCATTTAGAAATAGACTGGTTAACTCGTTGGCCACTAATTGCGCCGTGAGTGGCGACGGGTTTTGGTAGGCAATGGTAAATGAAATGGTGGCTAGGGTAGGGCGGCCGCTGCGTGGGTCTACTACTTCTGCGGTATTGACTTTGGTTTTAATGTTCTCTTGCATTAAGCGAATAATTTTTTCCAGGGGTTGCGCCGCCCGTTCGTCACTGTATAAATCAAATTTTTTGATGATGGTCGTAAGGTTGCTGTATGTCATTGTGCGCTGGGTAATGGATTGAATGCGCTGGTCCGCGTAACTGGTTACGGTGGATCGCACCATATCCTGCGGGATTTCCTGTTGTTCGATGAGTATGGTGGACCAAGACGAATAGGTGGGTGGCAAAAATAGTGCGAGCAACAGGCCGATGGCGGCAACCGTCGATCCAATAATTAACGCGGGTTTTTTGCGGCGCTGCAATTTGGCCTGAATATCCCGCAGGTCTATGTTGGGTGCTGTTTGCTGAAAGGGCTCGTTCACGGGTGATTCTCGTTAGTTTTTGTGGTCGAAATGCCAGCCAACTGTAATGCCGAGGTAATTGGAATAGGCATTGGATTGTAGGTCTGTGATTTGTTGGTTGATGTAACGATATTGTGCTAGCACCCGTATGTTTTCGCGGGGCATCCAGCTGATGGAATTAACCAATGTTAAATAATCGGTAGCGTATTCTCGGTAATAGGTGCTTTCAGGGGTGCGTTTAATGCGCGAGGCACTGCTATCCCAGCGCCATTTTTCGCTATAGGCGTAGCCCAGAGCGGCCTCAGCTTTTTGGGTTTTGTCTAATACGGCATTAAAACGCGGCGTTAGATCTTCGCTGGCGGATAATCGCCATTCCCAGCTATTCAACTTGTCGCTGATTTCCAAACTGAACAGGCGACCGTTGCTAGCAAATTGAACGGGTTGGTTTACGCTCGATAGGGTTGTTGCGGTGCGACGTTTGCCAGCTTTTAGACTGAGCGAAAAAGTTTCAGACAGCTTGATTTTGCTTGTCAGTGTTGCCGCGTCCGTTGTGGCTACAAGATTTGAAGCGCTCTGGTTAAGTGTGTCGGAATAGCCCGAAATATTCAGCAGGGTTTTTTCCGATAGGCTGTATTGCAAACCGGCAGTCGTTACCATCCGATCATAATCATGGTAGGCCGTTAGCGCTTGCGCGGCGTAGTCCACCGCTGTCCAATCAATTTGTGCGTAGGGCGTTAGGCGCTGTGTAACGTTGTAGCTCAGTTGCGTTCCTAGGTCATTTTGGGCTTGGCCTTGATTGACGGATACGGCTTGGCCGGATTTTTCGCCCTCGCTAAGCGTGCTGGATTCTAAATATCCGCCGTTGAACCCCCAATGCCCTTGTTCAAAATTAATATCATCCGTGGCGTTTAGGCTTTTGCTGTTGGCTTCGTATTCTCTATGGTCGGAGAGGCGATTCTCCGTAATGGTGGCGCTTAGGGTTCCGTTATTGCGATCGGTGGTAAACGCTAGGCTTGCGTCCGAGTTCAAGCGCTGCCCGAATACACTGTGTTCACCGCTGGAGCGCAGTCCAATATTGTTGTCGTGAATTTGGCTTAGGCCAAGATTGGCTGTGTAGGTGTATTGGGCTGCGCCTGCGGTAGCCGCCTGAAATAGTACGGTTAACCCGGCCAGCACGGTGTAAATGTGGCAGAAAATTGTACGCGTGGGGCCAGTTTGTTTCTGCGGGTTGAGTACACTTTCGATCTTCATAAATTAACGCCGCTATGGAGTCGAATTGTAAAATGCGTAAGGAATGTCATGTGTTTTGTCGCACCTATCACTCTGTCCTGGTGGGCGCAATACGCTTGCGGACTGGAGTTGATAATTGTTGCTTAGGGGACAATTAACGTATCGCCATCTTGCAGCATAATATTCTGATCAATATTTTTGCCGCGCTCAATTTGGCCGTAGTTAAATTTTTTCACTTCTTGAGTTTTGCCATTGCGGCGAATGATGTGTATGTCGTCGGCATCGGCATAGGGAGTGAAGCCGCCGGCTTTGCTGAGTATTTGTAATACGTCCAGTGGTTGGTTCAAAATAAATTCGCCGGGCCTATTTACTTTGCCGAGCACATAAACATTGCTGCCGGCCACGCCTTTTATGCTGATGTTTACGCTGGGTGCGTTTACGAACTTTGCCAATTTATTTTTAATTTCGTCGCACAGTTGTTGCGTAGTTTTTTGATTGGTATCTATAGCCCCAGCCAGTGGCAGGCTGATAAATCCGTCTGGCGCAACCAGTAAATCCCGTGTGAGTTCGGGTTCTTTCCACACCAGTAGTTCAATAATATCGCCGGGTTTTAATTGGTAATTGGGAGATGTTGAGTCTGCTACCGCCATGGTTGTATAGCTGTAGCAACAGGCTAGCAGCACGGCTAAAAATCGTCTGAACGCATGGCGAGAATAGGTGATAACTAACATGGGTTGAACCGGTGGCTGCCTGTTTGTGAAGGCGAGGTTACAGGGCGATTGTGAAACTAATGTGTCACTTTTGGGGCTGGGACCACCGCTTCAGCTGTAATGTGAATTCGGTTGACTGGTGAGGCCGCGCCGCAGGTTCCTGTGGCGGCACGGCTCGTATGCTGGGAGTTTAGGGGGCAGCTTTGTCAGCTGTCTCGCCCAGCAGCACCTCAGCTATGCGTTCTGCGGCACGGCCGTCCCATAGGGGTGGGATTTTATGGGTGCCATGGCTGTTTTTGAGGCGTTCAAACGCCTTGATGATATTGGCTGGGTCTTTACCCACCAGTCGATTGGTGCCTTCTGTTAGGGTAATTGGGCGCTCGGTATTTTCTCGCAGCGTTAGGCAGGGTACACCCAACACCGTGGCTTCTTCTTGAATGCCGCCACTGTCGGACAGTACCATTTTGGCGTTGGATAATAGACACAGGAAATCCAAGTAGCCTTGCGGGTCTATTACGGTGAGTGTGTGACTCTCTATCAATGATTGCAGGTTGAATTTGCGTATATTTTGCTGTGTGCGTGGATGTAGCGGCAATATCAACGGCAGAGTTTTTGCCACTTCCAATAAACTTTCTAAAATATTGGCCAGTGTCGTGGGGTCGTCAACGTTACTCGGGCGGTGCAGCGTGGCAATGCCGTAGGATTTTGGTTGGCCATTGTCCATAAGGCCAAGCTGCTCGAGTATGGGACGGTTTTTTGCCGCGTTTTTGTGTTTTAGTAATGTGTCGATCATGGTGTTACCGACAAAATAGACGCGCTGCCCGTCGATACCTTCATTAACTAAATTAACACGCGCTAATTCTTCGGTGGTAAACAGGTAGTCGGATATGGCATCGGTAAGAATGCGGTTTATTTCTTCTGGCATGGTGCGGTCGAAGCTGCGCAAACCGGCTTCCACGTGTGCAACCGGAATATTCATTTTTCGCGCATCGATGGCGCAAGCCAGTGTGGAATTCACATCGCCCACTACCACAACTAAATCCGGCTGCTCTGTAATTAACACTTTTTCAAAGGCTTCCATCACTTTGCCGGTTTGCTGGCCGTGCGGGCCCGAGCCCACTTCCAAATTGTAATCCGGCGCTGGCAAGCCTAATTGCTCAAACATAAGGTCTGACATTTCGGGGGTGTAGTGTTGCCCGGTGTGTACTAGGATTTGCTGCAGTTCAATATTCTGTTCAGCTGCCGCACGGCTTAATGCTGACATCAGGGGGGCAATTTTCATGAAATTGGGGCGCGCGCCCACTACATGGATAAACTTTTTCATAACGACACTCGGCTACTATTAATAGCCGCAGTATCTAGCCACTGTGTGACGGGTGGGTTTCAGTTTGTTTACAGTTTTGTTGTGGTGAATAACGGCGAGTTAAGTCGCCGTTATTCGGGTTAGAGCGAGGTTAAATTAAAGCTTTTTCTTTTTCTTTTTTTCGTCTTCGTCTTCGTCTTCGTCTTCTTCATCGGCTTCCTTACCAGTCCCCAAGAGTTCGATGGTTAAAAACGCGAGTTTTTTCTTCTCTTTTTCGTCGCCACCGGTATTGGATGCGGCTTTGTCAGCGGATTGCGACGCGTCGTTCCCGACGCTACCCATGCCGCTGGGTAGGCTTACACCTGTGTCACCGGCGACGCTTACGGTGACGTTGCCGGAGACGTTGTCGCGACCCACAAAATCCAATGCGCCCACCAGAATATTCCCGGTTGAGGAAATGCCCGCATCCCCCGCATCTACTACCCCCGCGGGAGCGAATAATAGAACGTCGGCACCGTCAGACAGTTTGGTGCGGTAGTCGCTGCTGGGCGGTGGGTTGGCGGCTTGAATACCGCTGCCGGCTACCGCCGGTGGGAATACCAGTTTGGGGTTGCCGGCTGAATCCACGACCACTTTGGGTGGCGGTAGGTTTAGCGCGGATTTAGAGCCTTTGCCGGCATCAATGTCGCCCCAGGATGACCAAAGCATGAGGTCACCGCCGCCTTGGTTAAAAATTCGTGAGCTGTTGACGTTAATGTTGTTGCTGGCGGCGGCGTTTAATTCGCCATAACTACCCACAATGAAACCCAACGTGGACAAGTTTTTTGTCGAAGTGGGAGAGGGCAGCCCCACTTCGATATTGCCGCCCGGCACCAGCAAATTCATGTTGGCTTGGGCAAGGGTTTTAATGGTGGAGTTGTCCATGCGTACACTGCCGTCCCAGGGATTTTGCGTGGCACTCATGCCAGGGAAGAGCGTGCTTAGCGCTTGGTAGCCCCGCTCGTAACCTTCCGCGTCGGTCAATTTCAAGTTGTTGCGAATGGCGGCTTCACCGCCTTTGCGGATTTCGCTCATGGCAATGGATTCTAGAAAGTTCTTTTGCTGGATCAGTGGCGCGACCTTTAAGGCTTCCAGCCCTACACTGTGCTGTTGCGCGATGGGCAGCGCTGCTAAATCCTCTAGCGCCTGCTGCGGAGCCCCGTAGGTTTTACCGGTAACGGCGCCCACCAGCGCCGGCAGTTTTTGTGCGTTGTATTGGTCGCTGGTAACCCAAGCCATTAGCTCCCGGGTGCAGTTGTGGCTGGGCAAGCGCACTTCCGCTAGGGCTATTTGTTGCTGCGCTAGGCGGGGCAGTTTGGCGAAAAGGTCCCGCGCTTCGGCCAGATTTTTTGCTGTTGTATCGGCCTTGGCGTCACTTAACGCTTGGTTGACTCGGGCAATAAACGAATCAGCCAGTACGCTGCTGCTCACCAGATCAATAAACGTCTTAGTGCCGACTTGGGCGTCGGGTGCGGGGTTTACATAGCGGTTGGCAAAGGCGGTGTAGTCCGGTTGGCGGTTCACACCGGCAAGTAAGTAGAGGTCGGCGGCGCGGTCTTCTAAGCTGCTGTTGTAGCGTCGCAAATCGGTTTTACTATCGACCGATATGCCTTGACCTATGGCTTGAATACCCTCGCTGGTGCCCAATTCTATGTTGTGGCCAGCTTCCACTCGCAGGCTGCCAGGGCCGGAGATGTAGATTCCTTTGTCTACGTTACTCAGGGTCCCATTGTTGAGTGTTTGGGTAAATCGGATGTCCCGGCCCGCTCTAATACTGGATGCCTGTGCGGCATTGGTGTGTTGGATTATTACGTTTAGATCCTCTATATCAGTACCCGCGCGTAGGTCTACTGATTCGGCTGCATCCACATAGAGGTTGGCGATTTTTCCCGTGTTGGCAACAATTCGGCTGGGGTTAAAGTCTTGCTCATGGAGCGCCTTTGAAAGGAACGGGGGAATGAATGTTGCCGTTTCCTGTCCTTGATCCAACTGATTGCTAAGATAATTCCGCATTACGGTTGCGTCGCTCAAGGGTGCGTTGGGTGTGCCTAATTCGTCAGGCGTAAAATAGGCTTGAAATAGGTGTTTTTTGCCTAAGTCTGCAATGACGTTTTGGCCAGCGAATAATTGAAAGCTACCGTCCGCCGTGGGGTAAAACGCCATGGACTGCGCAATGGTAATGTCGCCCGTCAGTGCTGAGGCTGTAAATTCCCCTGGGAACAGGTTAAAGCCATAGGCATTTACGTGAGTGGTGTCGGCAATGTAAGAATTGTCTTGCAGGTCCTGCGAATTCTCTAGCCGCAGAGTGCCGCCCAAGGAGGTTAAGTGAAGTTGCGTGTTTTGGCCGTAGCTATAAAAATAATTGGCAATGATATCGCTGACGCCACTTTCTCCCAGCGTTTGTGTAGCACTGAGGGGTAATGCACTGGGATTAACCAAGGCGTTAAGTGTTAAATTACCGGTGGCGGTGACATTGAGTTGAGCATCGGAGAGCCCCAGTACAGCGGCGCTGATATCGCCTCCGCTGGTCAGCGCAAACTGTTTGCTGGCCGCTAGCAGGCGAGGGGCTATTACGTCGCCTTCGCTGGTTATGGTGACTTGGCCGGCATCCTGGATGGCTACCGCGTTTTGTAAGCCTTCACCCATGGCTTTGCCGGTGTTAGGCGCCACTACGGATAAATTCTGGATATTGCCGTGGCTGCTGATGTTGATATTACCGCCGCCAAAGGCGCCTATGCCTTGGTTGAAATCGTCGTAGGCAATACCCCAAGTGGTTATGTTCCGCTCCTGCCCGAGGAGTGTTACCGGGTCTACGTCTAACAAAAATTTGCCGCCCAGGCGGTGCAGCCATTCGGTAAACAGTTGTTTGGAATTCGAACCTAGGATGTCTCCGCCGGTATTGATGCTAATGTTGCCGCCTTGTTCTGGGTAATAGACCTTGCCTAAGAAGATCTGCCCAGCGTTGATAGGCGCATAGTAGGGGTTCACACTGCCGTAGTCCGGTAGCCATTCTTGGGTGGCTTGGCCATTGGCATCGGTTTGAAAATTGTCGTATTGCTTCAGGCGGGTTAAGCCCGCCGTATAGATGGTTGCGGTCCCGCCTATCGCCGCGTCCGCCACCTCGCCCTGTTGCATGTCGAGGTTGCGGCCGGTGGCTATGTCGATGGAGCCAGTGCCGGTGCGCACGCGAGTGCCTTGTGCCATCAGCAGGTCACCCATGCCTTGGTTCACCGCTAGCCGGTTGGCGGCGTTAAGGTCGGCGCCGCTAACCAGTTGCAGGCTAGTGGATTGCCCGCTCATCAGCGCCGCTAAGGGTTTGCCATTGGCATCAGCGAACAGTTTGCCCCAGGCCGTGGTGTCGGCTGTAAACCCGTCACTGATGGCGTAGTCGATGTGCAAGTTGCCGCCGGCACCTAGGCTGAATAACCCAGCGCTCTGCTGTGGCCCAAAACGCCATTGACTGAGATCGAGGTCGCTGGTGAGCTTTACGTCACCCGGCGCCCAGAATTCACCCGCAAGGCTCACTTGGCTGGGCGTGTTGGTGCTGCCTAACACCCGAGTTTGCAAGGCTTGGGTGTTTTGAAACAGGGCTTGGGTACTGGCTAGCAGGGCATCAAGGTCGGTTTGATTAATGTTGCCGTTGGCCAGCTCTACGGCCTTGGCAATTTGCAGGTCGACTTTGCCGGTTTTCAATTGGCTCGCAAGTTGTGAATTGTTCATACCGGGTTCGGACGCACGTAGGGTGATCCGCCCCTGCGCTTGGTCGGCGTCTTTAGCGGTGGTTATAAGACGAGTACCGCTGCCTGCCTGAATATTCCCTTCTGTACTGGCTAACAAAATGGTGCCGCCAGCCTGCTGCGCTTGCGTGGAGGAGGCATCTAGTAGAGCCTTGCCGGTGAGTAATATATTTTGCTTGGCTTGCAAGCGCAGGGTGCCACCGGCGCCGGTTTCGCTCTGCGCTTTTAGGTTGCCCGCTAGGGTGATTGCGCCTTGGTCGCTACTGAAGTCAAGGTTGCGGGCTTGGAAGTTCATGCCGGCGCCAAAGGTTAAATGGCCTGAGCGCAGACGGACACTGAGGGATTCCGTGGCGCCACTGGCGCCCAGCGCGGTAAATAGGGCATCACTGTTGGCAATGCGCAGGGCATCAATACTAATGCGGCCACTGGTGTCACCGGTTTTGTGGCCGGCGGTGAGTAACGCGTTGAAGCTCAGCTCGCCTTGGTTAGCGGTTAAACGCAGCTCGCCGGCTTTGGCAAGGCTGCCGCCGCCGAATGCCAAGGCCGCGCCTTGCTCAACGGTTAATTGTTGGCCATGGCTGGTTAAGGCTATTAACCCGCCTGGCGCGCCCACGGCGGTGTCGCCAAAGGCGAGGTTTCCGCCCGCCACGTCAGTTCGGCTGTTGGCGCTTAGGTTTAGGGTGTCGGTGGCGTTTAGCAGAATCTGGCCGGATTTCACCACCAGATTGCCGGCTTGTTCCAGCTTATTACCGCTTAAGCTCAGTCGTCCGCCCAGGCCGCTTTGGCTGGAATCCGTGGCCGGCCCAGTAGCTTGCACCTTCAGGTCGCCGGCGGCGGTTATGGCCAAATTACCGCGGGTACCCACCGTTACCAGTGGCGTTTGCAGGCTGAGGTTGCCGCTGGCCGTTAGTTGGCTAGTGCCTTCGCCGGTTATCAGTTGGGTGGCATTGAATTGGGTAGCGCCAAAGCCTTGTACTGCCATCTGGCTAGGCGTGGCGGCAGCGCCAATCACCAGTTGCTTGGCACTCAGCGTTAGGCCTTGTATACCCAGGCTGGGTGTAGTGGGCGCTAGGTTGTTGCTGCCCCGCAGGCGCAAAGTTTCCGTGGCCTCGATGTGGCTGGTGCCTACAGCGTCGGGCGTTGCGGTGGTGAGTTGGGCGGTTTGCAGTTGCAGGTTCTTGCCGCGCAGGTTGAGGTCGGCGCCTAGGGCGATCTGCTGCCGACCTTGCAGAATCAGCTCGTCCAAATTCAGCGATTTAAAAAAGTCGGCGTTGAAAAACAGGGTGTCTGCCTCGGTAGGTGCCGGGCCACCTAGCTGCATGCGCTGGCCCGACAGATAAAGCGAACCCTGCGCTAAATTCAACTTGCCATTAATGCGGGTGTTTAGACTGGCGTCCAGCAGCAGCGAGTGGCTGGCGCTTACTGTCGAGCCTTCCTCAAGTACCACTGAACCTTTTTTCCCCTCTGTCCCTTGGCGCTCTAGGTGGCTTTGCCCCGCCGCACTGGCGCGCAAGATTGCTCCATCGCCTTTCAGGGTTAGTGAGGTATCCACTTGGTTGCTGGTGCCTTGTGCCGTCAGGCTGGCACCCTTGGCTAGGGTAATTTGGTCCTTGGCAGCCAAAATCAATTCTGGCAATACCACCTTAACTTTATCTTCCAGCTTAACGGTATTGGCGGTGACGATTAACGCGTGGTCACTGCTGCGGGTGTCGCGCTGGGCCCCTAAAAGTACCGAGTCGGCCTTGAGGTTAGAGAGCTCGTCATCCAATAGCTGCAGCCCCTGCTGGGCGTCCCGTTGATGCACCACACGGATATCCGTACCCACAATTTCCACCCGGGTGCCACGCGCGCCAGTGGCTACCTCGCCAGTGATGCTGCCGCTAAGGTCCAAGCTTTTGGTGGCGCTTAGGGCTAGGCTACCGGCGTCTTGCGGTAAAAAGCTTGAGTTGCCCAGTGCGGCTGGGTCCGCCGTTGGCTTGGCGCCGAAAAAAGCGTTCGCCGTACGCAGGTAATAGTTGGCCAATTGATTGGGCGCGGCGGCCTGTTGGCTGCTGGCTTTGGTGGTGCTGGCGTCTACTTTGAAGGTGGACCAGTTCGGGCTGTGAATTTGGGTATTTGCCACACTCAGCCGGCCAGCCACTTCAAACGCCCCACTGGTGGTATTTTGCAGGCTATCGGCAAAGGCGGGCTTGTTGGTGGGTGTGATTAAAAACGCCCCGGGTAGAATGGCATAACGCGCGGGCAACACCTGATACTCCCCCGCCGCAAGCCCAGGGCTAGCGGCTAAGGTAATCGTGTCGTTGCTGGCGTAACCAGAGTCACTCATCAAACTCAGGTCATAGGCGGCTACATGCCCTTTGGGAATCACCGCAAAGGCGCCGCCATCCAAGTCATTGCGCAGCACATCTTTGGCGCCGCCAGGCCCTGGCGTGAATTGGTAGGCCAGTAGGTCTCCGCCCCCGGAAAGGTTTACTTGGCTGCCTTTGTCCATTACCACCGAGTCGGCGGTTAGAGTGACGCGTTTTTCCGGCGGCTGGTTATAAATTTGTCGGCTGGCGGCATCGCTTGTGGTCTGGTAGGACCAGTATTCGTCATTGCCCAAAATTTGGCCAAACGGGATTAACTCGCCGTTGCCCGACACGTTCAGCTGTGCAGTGGAGCCCAAATGCAAGCTTGTGGCCTGCACATCGATATTGCCAAAGGGTGCTGTAATGTTGCCGTCGATGTTAACTTGGCGTGCCTTTAGGTGCAGGGCCCCACCGGCGGTTAACACGGTTGACGGAGCCGCTTGGCCCGCCAAAATGTTAAGCGTATCCCCCGCTTGGAACGTGAAATCTGACAGGGTGCCCGGGTAGAGCGTATTGGCTTTAAGGGTAATATTTCCGCTGGTACGGAGTTGGCTGGCGCCTTCTGGCCGATCTTGTGCTGGTAGCTGGCCGTGGACCAGCAGGTCGCCTTCACTGAGGAGATAAAGGTCTTGAACGCCGGACACTCGGCTATTTCCAGTGAGTTCAAGCTGCTCCGCCGCAAGGGACAATAAACCCTGGCCCGTCGCTGGACCGCTTGGAAAACGGTTTGCTTTGTCGTCGCCATTAGCTTCTCCCAAGATGATTTTAGGCGCGGCCACCTTAACAGTGCTATTGCTTTCAACTCGTATATCAAGGGCGTCGAGCTCGACTTGGCGCGCGGCGGTCAGATCCAGTGAGTCTTTAAAGACAATCTCGGCAGGCGTGTCACGTTTGTTTGTGCTGTAACTTAAATTCCAATTCTGCGTGTTCAAGCTGACTTGATCGAGGTCCCAGCGTTTAAGCTGATCTGCGAATAATATTGCGCGCCCGTTGAGTAGTTGCAGCTGCTCGTTGTCATCTTGTAGGAAGTTGGGAAGGGCATCGCCAAACGCTAAGCCGCTTAACAAATCGACCTGATTTTGGGCGTAAATATCAATGCCCCGCGGGTTTTCCGGGTATTTACCTTCATTGAGAAAGGTATGCCCTGCCTCATCGTCGGTTAACAAATTGACTTGCAGCGTTGCGCCGCTGGCCCCCAAATTCCGGAAGCTATTGGCGGTTACGGCGCCTTGCCAAATTAATCCCTCACCCACGTCTAGGGTGAGCGTGCCGGCATTAGAGGCTAAGTGCTCGCGTTGGTAACCGCTGGCCGCTGGTACATCCAGTGTGGCGTCGGCTGCCGACAAGTCCACCCGTGCACCGGCTTCGCTGATCAGGTAACCGTTTATAGCGTGTAGCCCGAGGTTGCCGCCGTCCCATAATTTGCCTAGCTTCAACTCATTAGTATCCGGCGACCAGACCACCGTACCCCCCAGATTAAACTGGGCGTGGGCTCCCAACCAGAGGGCCTTGTGGGCATCAAAGCCGGCTAGGGCGTTTAGGGCATTAAGCTGTAAGTCGACCTTACCGGCGGGAGCGTTAAAGACACCATCCATGTACAGGCGGGTGTTGGTGTTGATGTTTATAGTGGCGCCTGGGTCAAAATTTAGGGTAGCCCCTGGGTCAATACTCACCCAACCGCTGGTGTCCACGTTGCGCTGGGGGTTCAGCGGCCGGCCCTGGCTGAGCGTGAGGTTTACCGGCTTGCGCAGCGGATCCGGCAGCCAGCTAGCTTGGGTTAGGCTGTCCAGTGGGGCTCCGCTGGGTGCTTGGGTATACTGGGCGCCGGGGGCGAATACCCAATTGCGTTGGCGGAAGTTATAGGCGTCTGGGTGGCCTACCACCTCCACGCCACCGCGATTTGCAAATAGGCTGTAGGCGGAAAACCCGGCTTGAGCGAGCAGTGCATCATCCAACACAAACGGGTTTAGCAGCGCCTGTGTGGTTTTGCCCGTGCCCACTTGAATACTGTTGGCGGTTACCTTCAGCTGGCCGTCCTGCGTAAAGCCCCAAGACGACAGACCCTTGCGCAGACCATCAGCGTCCACTAACAGTAGGCCACCGTCGGTGCTGGGTGTGGCTGGGGTAAGTTCCATGGCCGTTTTTAGGCTGATGCTACCGCCCTTGCCGAGGTTAAGATTTTGCGCAGGCCCATAACTGGCCCCGGCATTGGCCGCTAAGCTAAAACCCGTATCAAGGCGCAGGGTGCCCCGGGCGCTTAGACTAAGGGTGCCGCCGTTTAGGGCGCTTACCTCGCCGGCGGGTTCACCGGAGTTAAGGGCGGCATAGTCATTCACCCAATTACCGCTGGTGTTTAGGCGCGCGGTATTTTTCAGCCAAACCGAACGATTGGCTTGAGTCTCTTCAGTGGACGCACTGTCTTGCGTGCGAAATGCGGAAACGTCAGCAACAAGGTTGATAGCACCCCCGGCTGCAGTAATTTGGCCGCCAATGATTAGGTCCTGGGCGGCAAGGCTAAACTGTGCCCCTGGCACCAATTGCAGTTGCGCATCTTGCGCCATTTCCGCGGCGCCCCTAGCGGTAAGACTAAACTCCGTAACCTTGGCGTTATTAATTTGCTCGGGCGTTAGCCAAGCATCCATGTTGTGGCCGCTGGGCAGGCTGGTACCCAGCCAGACGTTTTGCCCAAAATTCGCGTTGAAATAGTCTAGGTCGATGGTGACCTTGCCGTGATAAGGCATGCTGGCAAGAGTGCGTTGCAGGTCGCCTACCTGGGCACCGCCGGTAATGCTGCCACGCAGGTCTAGTTTGCGGGTGGTAATCAGCAGGCTGCCGGCGTTTTGGCCTTGGTCGAAGGCTGGCAGTTGGTCCACACCGGCTTTGCCGGTGGCGATGCCGTCATAGATTACGTTGGGGTCCGCTTTGCTGATATCCACGAGTTTGCCGTCTTTCAGCAGTTGGGTTGTAGCTATTTCGCCCTCCGTGTAGTGAATACTGCCACCCTGAATATTCAGCTTGGCAGCCGCTGCCACCGTCACATCCCCCTCGGCGTACAGTTGAATTTTCCCGCCTTGGGTACTCAGCTCATCTATGCCCCGTTTGACCTTGGCCACAGCACCGCTGATATCGGCCATTTTGGTGCCTTGGCGCATGTCCACGTGGATGGTTTTACCGCGCAAAATACCGTCGCGTTGCAAGGGGCTATTTTGTAATTCGCTGCCGCGCAACTCTACCTCTACCACCTGGCTAGCCGGATCCAATTCAACCTCGGCTCCTGCCACATCCAGCAGCGCCCCGCTGGCAAGGCCAATGTGTCCACCCGTTCCGGATTTTGCCACTTGGCTCACTGGGTCTGCGCCATGGTTAGTGGCAATGGCATCAATTTGGCCAGCCGTAGCCCTTACCACAGCGTTTTCGGCTAGTTGAATATTGTTGGCGTAGAGCGCGATTTTGCTGGGGTTTTTTAAGCTACCGTCCGCATTGCGGGTGGCGGCGTCTGGCGCGGTGGACCCGGTCACGCGGGCGGCGGCAACCTGGGCAATCTGCCCTTCGGCGCTTAACACCCGCACTAAGGTGGGAGCTTTCGCCAGCGCCTGTGTGAGTTGTACATAGGTGGCAGGGTCAACGGCGAAGCCGTTGAAGGCGTGCCCACTGGTGTCGTTTAGGCTGAGTGGCTTGCTGCCAGGTGCGCTGATGAGCTTAGCAAACAACTCGGTGTCACTGATGTCGCCGGCTTGTAACAACACCGCCTGAGCCGGTTGTTCCGGGCTGACTTGGGTGAGGCTGTTTTTACCAAGGGTAAGCTGCCCCACATTGGTGGCTAAGGCGTATTTGCCCTGTGTGGTCGGTGTTTCTAAAACACTGTCTATACCTAGCCTAGGGGAATTCTTGTCATCGATAGTGGTTTGTTCGGCTTTGGCGCCATCCCGAGCCAACAGCCGAATGGTGCCATTCACATCCACCGAGCTAGTAGCTCGCACCCGTCCTGCTTGGTTAACCGCCAAACCCATGAGTGTTACGTTGCCTCGCTCGGCCACAATCTCACCCAAGTTATCCACGCTGCCGCCGGTGCCGACCTCCACAAATACGCCACGCAGGTCGTTGTCCTTGTCCGACACGGTTAAATACACTTTGTCGGTGGCCGCTGCCAATACCGTTTGGCCGTCCGGCGTGCGGATCTCGCCGGCATTGGCGATTTCCGGTGCAACCACCAACACGCTGCCACCCGACTCGGTGGAAATTTGCGCACCTTTTTCTATCAAAATAGTACCGGGCGGGCCAGGATTGGCCAGCAGCGCGGCTTCGCCGTGATTAATGGCGTCGTTAATGCTGGTTTTGGTAAACCGTTCGTCGCTGACGTCCAGTGTTGATGCAATTAAATTGCCCACATGGGTTTGGGAATTTTTGCCAAACAAAATGCCAGACTGATTAATTAAATACACGCTACCGGTGGCATTTAACGCACCCAATAATTGACTGGGTGCGGTGGAATCCAACACGCGGTTTAGTGCCACCGCATTTTGTGCCTGCTGAAAATTCACACTATGGCCTTCGCCAATGTTGAACGACTCCCAATTCAAAATAATTTTGTCTTGCTGCTGCTTAATAGTTTGCTGCAAGCCGTCGGTGGAATTATTAATAACGGCCAAACCCTCCTGGGCCACGCGAGCTGCCTCATCGCTAGTCATTTGTGGCAACGTAGGTACGGGGGCTGTGTCTGCCCACACTTGTGGCTGCCACATGAGCAGCGAAATAGTCCAACCCAAAATTGACCTAGGCTTAAACGGCACACTGAAATAATTAGGCATAGGTTTAGAGATTTGTGGTTTGGACATAAGCATCACTATTGAATATAAGAAGCCGCGTCTTGCGCGGCGATTAATGGGGTGCAGCCTAGGATTACACTCGGGCTGTGTATAACCCCATGTCATTAGGGTGCAACTATTCAGCACATTTTTCATTTTCTTACGTCATCCCCGCGTAGGCGGGGATCCAGATGGCAACCGCTCTAAAGCTATTACAATCTCCACTTAAGGGCACCTCCGGAAATTCACTTTTCGCGCGCTCGCTGCGTTATTTTCGTGCTCAGTCGGTCATTTATACCGCATAAACTCCCTCCCTCCGCGCAAAAATGCCTTGCGATCGTCACGAAAATTAAATTTCCGGAGGTGCCCTTAAGTAAAAACCCCCTATTTGCCGCTGGATCCCCGCCTGCGCGGGGATGACGGGGAAACTTGCTGAACAGTTGCTTTCCCTTAATGTAATGACGTGGGTGCTTAATCCCACAAGCTGGAGTTCACTCAGCTTAGGCACCACGCCAATACAAAAAATCGATGCAAGTTTTTAAATCGATTTTTGATAATTGCTGAAATTCGGTGTTTAAATAAAAAGTGAGTAACGACTAAAACTCCCAACGCATATCCGCATCCACCCGCGTGTCGCCCGCCTGGGTTTGCGAGCCATCTTGTAACGCCTGCGCGAAATCGGCGCCCATGGAAAATTGCTTAAATGCTCGCAGCCGCATGCCAAAGCCCGCCGAGCTGGGATTGAACTGATCAATTTGCCCAGCTGAAGGGTTGGTGATAGTGACATGCCCTGCGTCAGCAAATACTAAAAAACGCCAATCATTTAGCCGAGTGAATTTACCTTTAAATAAACTTGGGGTGCGCAATTCTAGGCTGCCATTAATACCTTGGTCACCCATGGTTTCGGATTGATAATAACCGCGCACGGAATCATAACCGCCGCTGGCTAATTGCTCGTTGCCAATTAGCATGCCGTCCGTTAGCTGAGTTTTGAGTTGCCCACGCAACTGCCAGCCCTGCCAAAATTCGCGCTGGCTTTTAACGCCGGCTACCAGCACCGAATAATTAGGTTCTGCCCCGGGGCGCTTCGCGGTAAATTCTTTATCATCATTTAACCCACGCAAACCAAAATGTACGCCCACACTAAAACGGTCACTGCCGCGGGCCGATGGGCGGGTCACATCATAGTCCGCCCCCCAGGCTCCGTAGGTAATGGGCGCCAAGTTTTGGCTGATGGATTGGTCACTTGGCGAGGTGGCGGCAATTTCAATGGTGTTGGTAAAATCCTTGTAATCAAAACCAAAACTAACAGAATGCAAATAACTGCTGGTGGAGACAAGCGGGACAATATAGCGCAGGCCTAAAATATTGCCCTTACCGAGAGCGGTAAACGCGCTTTGGCCGCCCAAACTGGCCACTTGGCTATCACTCTTTACGCCGTAAACAGCCACTCGGTGTGCATCATCAATGCCGGGTAATAAATAGGTTAAACCTAGCACCGCTACTTCGTCGGTATTTTCGGGGCTGGTTTGCATCTGTACGGAAATACCATGGTCCCGTTGCCACAAATTGTTGTAGGCGGCATTAAATTCTAAACGGCTTGCAGTGGTGTTGGCGGAGTTGTGATTATTCAGTGCAAGTTGCGCCACTACCGGTAATTCATCTTTAACTTTTAATTCAACTTCCACCGAGCCTGGGTATTTGCCAGGCTTAAGCACGGGCGTAACCCGTAAATGCTGAGACCTTGCATTAACCTTGGCTAAGTCCTGTTGAAATTGCGGCAGGTTAAGTGTTTCCCCTTCTTTAATAGAGGGCACACCCTTGCGAATATCGCTCAGCAAATAGTGGTTGGCACCCGTAATACGCATGCGCTGCACTTTACCTTCTACAACTTCTAGGCGCACCAAGCCACCGCGGATATCCTGCTCAGGAATATTTACAAAAACCGTGGGGTAACCCTTGGTGCGGTAAAGCCTCTCAAGCCCTTTGGCGGCTTGCTCAATTTTGGTTATGGTTTGATTTTCACCCAAAAAAGGCTCTAGAAGATGATCAATATCCGTTTCAGATAAGAGCGTATTACCGGCAATTTCATATTCCAAAATAGTAAACACGGGCGATTTCTTCGCCGCCTTGGGTACCTGATCAGGCTCCGGTTGTGGCGGCGCACCCTCGGCGCCCACTAAAGGCGCGGCCAGTGCGCAGCCAACTAAAACACTTAAATAGAGGAATTTCATTAAACCCACTTAATAAAAATTAACGTAACCGCCGCGCGAAAATAGTCGAGATTGACAAGGGTTCTGGCCCTTTGTCAAAGCTTGCGCAGGGTGCTGGGGGCCGCAAGGCGACGCACATAGTGCCGCTAAAATGTGACAGAACGGTGACGATTGAATGACAGGCGGAGGAGAATCCCCAGCTCGGTAGGGCGGGTCTTGACCCGCGTTAACATTGGGCTTAGCGCGTAAAATTGCCAATTTCACCACGGGGGTAGGGCAGGGGCCTTGTGTGGTGAGCGGCGCAAAAAATGCAATAACTCGACGTGTTCCCGCTAATTCTCGCGCGGATTTGTAGGTCTGGTTTTAACCCGACATTCCGAGGTGCAGCCCATGGCTAGCGGCCAGTCCTCACAGCGGAAATTAGCGAGAATCGCCACTGAGGTAATGTTCGGCTAATAGCGCCATTGGCTAAAGCGACCAACGGTGTAATTCGGCTCCAAAACCACAATATAAAATGGGGGGCAGAAATTCTGCCCCCCATTTTTTGCGTCCCTACATCGTCCTAGATATTCAATTCCAATTAAAGCTCGCCATTCACGTATTGAATAGGTGTGGCACAAGAGTTTGGCGAGCCAGCACCAGTAGCGCCTTCGCGTGAAGCGGTGGCAACTGGGTTGGCGTAGCTATAAACCTTGTTAACTACAGACGATTTGTAAGGCAGAGCCAACAAACCCACTTCACTGTCAGTGCCAGTGTAGTTAGGAGTAGTAGTGGCAGGAGCGTTAAATGAATCGTTGATCAATTTGATGTTGGTTGGGTTAGAAGCATCAGAACGGATAACTCTAATCACCGCCAATTTGTCCACCGCTGGAGCAACTACAGCAGCATCCATCGCAGCAGTCCATTGAATGGTGGAAGTGAAGTAGTCACCGTAATGGTTGCTAGCAACGTTTTTCAGGGTAGGAGCATAGCCATCAATTTTTACGAACTTATATTTGGAGCTGTTGCTTTCCAGCGAAAGAACACCTACGGCCCAGACGTTCGCATCTTGCAAAACACTTAAACAATCTTTAACACCGCCTGAACCTGTGTATTCATGCACAATGGCTTTCTTCACCACAGCACCAAAAGGTAGAAGGTTAGACGCAGCGGTTAGGCCGTTTCCAGTGGTATCAAATGTGGTGTTGTCAGCCAGCATCGCAGGTACACCAGCCGAGCAACCCAGAGCATTAAAAAACACGCCGGCTTGAGCTTGAGTACCGGATTCGCTAGTGCGGCGGCAAATTTGTACTTTAGTATTAGCGGGAGCAACAACGCCAGGCGCCAGGTTAAGGCTAACGTTATTAACTTTCAGCTGAGTCCAATCTTGAATACCGCCAGACAAAATGCTGGAGATTTGCGCGCGCGACAGGTTAGGGGCTTGAGAAACATCCGTTGAACCGACGGTTAGGCCCTGAGCTTGTTGCAAGGCGGCGTACAGCTTAGTGGAAACAGGCAGGCCGAAGGTCGCGGCATTCATGGCGCTAGACACTATAGGGGCAGCACCCAAAACCAAGCCTAAAGAGGCAAATATCTTAGGTTCTACGTCGGAAATACCAAAATCCAAAGGTTTGTTTTCTATGTTGGCTTTGTTGCACTGCCAAACAGGGTTGCCGGAAGAAGTGCCAACCGAAGCAGCGCCACAGTTAGAGCCTACACCCGTGGTAATTATCATTTGGTCTTCGTTAGCACCAGTAGTGAGCGGAACCACACCGTTGGCAGAACCACCGTTGGAATTTTTGTGCAGCATCAGGTTATAAGGTTGAGTTAAACCCGGTACGGTAGCGGCAGTGATTTCGCAGTAATAAGCCGAGTAGCTTTTGCCTTGTGGGCTGCTAGAGGCATCAGTAAATATGTCCAGAGTGCCGGCAGAACAAATTTGCTTAGCTAACGCTAGCATTTGTTTGTCGATTGCGGTGGCACCGGAACCGTAAACGTCTAAACGTTGGTAAGCATTGGGTTCGCTACCGGGAACAATGGCGAAAGCCGGGGCAGCAACAGCGGCCAATACGGCAGCGGCAAGTGTTTTACATTTCATAAACATCTCCAAATAGAAAAAGTAAAAAATAAAAAATGAACCGGCGGCACGCCGCCGGCGGACAATTAAGCTTGTTGCTTACGGCGGCGAGAAATTGCGCCAAAACCGGCTAAACCAGAAACCAACAACCAAGCAGCGGCAGGAACTGGAGTATTGATGCGGCCTTCACCAGTGCTAGCGTCGAAAGTAGCACGGCCGATAAAGGTAGCTGTAGTTTGAAAGTCGAAGTTTTCGTCTAGGAATGCTTCGCTAAGAATGGCATAGCTGGACTCACCGCTTTTTACTGCAGTAGTGTTGGCGGTTAAGTTACCGTATTGGCCCCAAACCAAAGATGTGCCCAAAAATTTGGCATCGCTTGGGTTGGTAGAAGTGTAAGAAAGGTTGGCTGAAGTGGGAGATGCATCACCACCTTCGTTCTTAAAGATTGCATCGGGTGCAACAGCATTAATTAATGAATCAAGGCCATTAAAGTCATACTTAAGCGTTAAACCAGCCGATTTGGTAGCTACAGTGGTGATAGCACCGTAGTTGCTCATGTCGCTATAATCGCCATTGATGTTATTGCTGCCGGCGTAAAGGTTCCACACCAAGCTGCTGGTGGCACTGCCAAAAAAGGTGCTGAAGCCAGCGTCTACTTGGAAAATAGTAGGAACGTTGGCAGCCAAGTTAGCTTTAATGTCGTTAAAGTGAATGCCAGTGTCCAAAAAATAAGATTTTTGTGCAGCGTTATCCCATGCAGCAAAAATCAGTTCGCCGTTACCAATTAAGGCATCAGTGCCTTTGTCGATAGAAGCTTGAGCGCCTGTTGCAAATGCAGCCACTGTAGCAGCGGCGATTAGAGTACTTAATTTCATGGTTTTCTCCGAAGGGATCGTGATAAAACGTTATGGTTTGTAGGGTAAACACCCGCAGTTAATTGTTTTAGTCGCTTCCTTAGCGGCTGGCCGGTAAGCGGCATCCTTAGGAGCATACGCAAAGTTGCTTGGTACTTAACTGCTTGGCGTAGTGCCATTTATAGGGGGTGTCAATGAACCTCTGGTTGCATTAATGTGAATTTTATATGGCTAAATTATGACAAGTGTTGCGATGGCCAATATTCAGAGGGTGCGGAGCACAATTGCGACGAACGCATAGCCCATTGGTAGTGCGAATATTAGTCACAGGTGACATGAAACAGGCAGGGCTGAAGAGCCGATAGAGTTTCTAGCTATTTCCCTAGGAATTTCCGTCATCCATAAACCCCACCCCAACCCTCCCCTTGAAAAGGGGAGGGAGCAGAAACGCATTGAAAACAAGCAGATTCCTCGATTTGCAGACTTTTTGCCCCTCCCCCTTTTTGAGGGGGAGGTTGGGAGGCAATGCCATTAAGCTAAGGGTTGCGAGCTATTTATTCAGGTAATTTTCTCTTACCCAGAAATCCCTTCCCAGCCCTCCCTTTTTCAAAGGGAGGGGGTTGCGCCTTACTTTGCAACAAGAAGGGAGTCATCCCCCCTTTGTGAAAGGGGGCTAGGGGGATTTAGGTTTTTTCATTCTCGCCCTCCTGCGCGGCTCTATCTCCTGCATCCATGCGGTGCCTGGCAACAGTTAAATTTGGCGAACAGCCAAGTTGCTCGCTAAATTTAAGGGCACCTCCGGAAATTCACTTTTCGCGCTCTCGCTGCGTTATTTTCGTGCTCAGTCGGTCATTTATACCGCATAAACTCCCTCCCTCCGCGCGAAAATGCCTTGCCATCATCGAGAAAAATAAATTTCCGGAGGTGCCCTTAACTTTCATTAATCACATCAATGGGCTGCACAGCTTTTGGCACCCAATTGAGGTTTGTAGTTTAAAAGGCAAAATACCTAACTTAATGACATTGGGTTCGGAGGGTATTTTTTATTGATGGAAAAATCACCCGAAACAGCGACCCAAAACCTTACCTTAATGATTTTGCCTAAAAAGGGGGGCAGTTTGTTTTCAAGTATTATTAGTCATTCGCCAAGCTTGCAAGGGCGAGGGTTGCTTCATTTTTTCCTGGGTAAGTAGCTTCCGTGGCTGTGGCTTTAGTTAAATATTGCCGTGCTTTAACCGCATTTTTATCCGCGTGGTAAAGCATTCCAAGGTGATAATTCACCACTGGCACGTCAGCCTTGCTACTGGCATTTTCCAAAAGGCTTCGCGACTTTTCAATTTGCCCAAGTTTAAAATAAACCCAACCCGCCGTATCAATAAACATTGGGTTGCTAGAAGTTTCTAAAGAGCGAACAAGTTCTAAGGCTTGTTTTTTACTGGCTTCATCTTGCCGATAAGTAATTAGTAGCATGGCTAAATTATTGGCAATTACCGCAGGGCGGCCAGTGCGTTCGTAGGCTTGCTGGTGGTTTTGAATGGCATCGTCTGTGCGCCCTAGTTTTTCGTACAGTGCGGACAGCTCATTAATCAAGGTTAGCTCTTGCGGCATGGCGCCAATGCCCTGCTGTAACACCGCTATAGCCGCATCATTGTTAGTCATACGCATTAACGTAGTGGCGTCGCGTGAATAGGGTATGGGCCACTTCGGCTCAAGCCCTATAGCCTTTTTGAAGTATTCATGAGCCTCGGGATAATCGCCGGACTCCATGGCGAGTTCCCCAGCTAAATTTAGCATGGCAACATTATCGGGGAATTTTTCTAAACGGGATTTAAGCCAAGTGCGCGCCTGCGCAGCTTGTTTGGTCGCCAGCATGGTGTTGACTCTGGCGGTGAGTGCCTCGTTGTTCTGCGGCTTTTTTTCCAGTACGGCATCAAATTCGGTAATGGCTGCTGGGTATTGTTTTTGGCCTAATGCATTTAAACCTAAAAAATAGTGCCCCAAGGCCACATTTTGTTCCGTGGCAATGAACGTCTGTGCGATATTCCGCACTTCTGACCACTGTTCTTGAGTCAATAATAGATCCACAAGACTTTGAGCAAGCGTTTCGTCTTTAGGGTTTATTTTGTAGGCCGCCTGATACTGTGCGATAGCGCCGTTTAAATCTTTTGTAGATCGCAGCAGTTGACCTAGATTGATTTTAATTTCGACTTTATCGGGAAAATTGCGTACTGCATTGCGCAGCGTATCTATGGCTAAGTCGGGTTGTTCACTGCGCAGATAGGCCATTGCCAGTGATTGATACAACTCGCTGACGGCAGGTTTGTCCTTGAGTACGGCTCTGAAATCTCCAATCGCTAAGCGGAAATCACCACGCTGTAAAGCCAGGCCGCCACGCAACTGCAAAGCGTCCAGATCGTTGGCGTTAATCTTAAGCACTTCTGATATTTTTGCATCTGCAGCCGCGAAGTCTTTATCTTGGGCAGACAGCCGCGCCAGGGAATTTTTCGCTTTTATCGCTTCGGGTTTACCTTCAGCATTAAGCTCTACACCTTTTAATAGTTCGATAGCCTTAGCGTTATCGCCCAATTTCAAGGTTAATGTCGCTAGCGCCAAGGGGTAGTCATACTCGTCCGGCCATTTTTGAATATATTCTTGCAGCAACGTTTTGGCTAAATCGTTTTGGTCAGTAATTTGCGCCAACTCAACCTTGGCAAGTTTTGATTCCGAATGGTCTGGGTGGGCCTGAATATATTCGTCTAGCAAGGCTTGCGCTTTATCAATGGATTTTGTATTGACCAAATATTTAATTACGCTTGCCCAGCGGTCGAAATTGTCGGGCTCCAGTGCGGTCAATTTGCGTAAGGTTTCCCACACATTATCCGGTTCATTTTTCAGCTGATACAATGAGGCAAGTAATGACAAGAGCGCTGCGCTGTCCGGATGGAAACTTAGCGCTGACGTCAGCACTGGCTCCACGGCGGCGGCATCGCCCGCTTTTAAATAAACCGCCGCCAAAATTGCTGCCGCATCTTCGGATTCGGGCGCTTTTTCAAGTGCTTGGCGTGCTAGGGCTATGGCTGCGGTTGTGTCACCGGAGCGTGCCGCGAGACTCGCGCGCACAATCAGCGGGGCAATGCTGTCTGGCTGCGACTTTTCCGCGGTTTCAATATATGCCGTGGCTTTGGCAATATCGCCACTCATGCCATAGAGCTTGGCAATTTCCACATTGGCGTCGAAGTTATTGGGTTCTAATTCTACTACCTTAGAAAAATACCCAAATGCGGCTTGATAGTCCTTTTGTACATTGGCTAACTTGCCAAATTCACCGAGTGCGCCTACATCGTTCGGGTCAATTTGCAGCACGTTTTTAAAGGATACTTTGGCTTTGTCCAAATTCTTTTCGGAGGCAAAATCCTTACCCTGCTGCAGATATTTGGCCTTGCGTTCCTGCTTGCTATCGCAACCACTTATACTGATCAGGCAAGACATAACAGCGATGGCAAGCGTGTATTGAATGTGTGCGGGCATAGTGATAGGTACCAACAGAGGATTAGATGCGATCCGTTTTTTTAAAGAACGAATTCAAAGAGGTTGCCTTAATTATCTAGCGGCAGTATTTCACTCATGTGACAGTGGGCGGCTAGTTTTACAGATTTGCGACAGTGGCTCGTCAAACACGAAGTCGCGTGGTACTGGTTAGGATGCTAATTGAGGTACACCGATGAGACGTACGGTGACCATGAGTCACCGCGCGTAATTTAAGGGCACCTCCGGAAATTCACTTTTCGCGCCCTCGCTGCGTTATTTTCGTGCTCAGTCGGTCATTTATACCGCATAAACTCCCTTCCTCCGCGCGAAAATGCCTTGCGATCATCGCGAAAATTGAATTTCCGGAGGCGCCCTTAAGTTAGGTGCGAACAAACAAAGAAGCAGCAAGCCCGCATGCTGTAAGCAGCGTGCCTATGCGCAGTTTGCGTGTTGGGAATACTTCATTTGCGATGACAAATTCCGTAATATAAAGCAGCATAATCAAACAGCTTAGGCATAGCGCCAGTATTTGCAGTTGCAGATTTTCCACGGGCAATTCTGCCAGAAAAGCCGCTACTAACATGACCAGGTAGTCCAGCGGGGTTAGCTCGAATTTTGCACTGCTGGGCGGCGGGAAAATTAATAAGAAGCAGGTAAAGGCAAACAGATAAGCCGCCAATAGTCGAATGTAATAGGCGTCGGTGTTGGCTGCAATTTTATATAACAGGAATGCGGAGATACTGCAAAGAATGTATTGCGCTATGTGTTCGATATGCAGCAGATGTGGCTGTGCTTTCCGTAGACTGGTGATGAAAAATAGCAGGCTGATGGCCCAGGTCAGCACGCCTAAATCCAGTGAGGGCGTGTTTGAGTAATATCCGCTTAATACGATTATGGTGCTGGGCGTTAGCGCCAGTAAGCATTTTATAGCCACATAGAGATTAGGGTGAAACCTGTAGCCTAGGTGTTTATCTGGCGAAGTGCTGGGTGTTTTTTCACGACGAAAGCGGCCTGGATAACGATCCCCTAGGTGCAGCGAACCGAAAATAGCACCAAAAACAACGGCGATAAATACGGCTAAAATTATGTCGTCTGCATACCGCAGGAGGAAGGCGGCGACACTCAAAAAGCCTTGCAGTACATACAGAATTACCACAACTTCATAGTGATCGAAACCCATATCCAACAGGCGATGGTGTATGTGGTTGCGGTCGGGAGAAAACGGCGAGGCGCCTCTGGCCATGCGCCGTAGCATAACGGCCATGGTATCAAAAATGGGAATGCCCAGCAGAATGAGTGGCAGTAAAGGGCTTAATTTAATATCGGCTTGTTGAGTGAGACGTATGGATACAATGCTGGCGCCAAAGCCAAGGAATTGACTGCCGGTGTCGCCCATAAAAATATTTGCCGGATGGGTGTTAAACCGTAAAAACCCCAGCGTTGCACCGGTTATACCTAAACACATAATTACCACAGTGTCATCATGTGCCAAATAGGCCAATAGGGCGAGTAGCATAAAACCGAGTAGGGTGGTGCCCCCGGCCAATCCATCAAGCCCATCTACAAGATTTAATGCATTGGTGATAGCAACGACTACAACGATAGTAAAAAGGCAGGCTATAGGCTCCGCCAGCGGCTGCGACAAAAACGGTAGCCAATGAATGCGCACGTCAGCGAAAACTACGACAATAACGGCGGCTAGAAACTGGCCGGCAAATTTGGTTTTATAGTGTAAATTTTTTCGGTCATCCCATACGCCAAAAATCAGCAGCACGACAATAGACAGAATCAAGCTCACGGACGTTGGCTGAGCGGGCAACCAGATAAGCATGGGCACTAGTGTGCCGGTAACAATGGCCAAACCGCCGATACGCGGAATACATTTTGTGTGTACTTTTCGTTCGCCAGGGGCATCGACAAAATTCCAGCGCGGTGCAATTTTAATCAACGGCGGAATAAGCGAAAGCGCGAGCAGCATAGCCAATACGAAACAGCTAAAATAGATCACGCGAATAACCTAGTTGGGCACAAATTCGGGAAATTTAGCAAAGGCTTCCGTTAAAAATTGCTGAGCGCGCAGGTCCAATTCCTGCGGTGTCTGAGTGCCGTCAACAGCGATGGTTAACCTAATTAGGGCGCCATCTTTACGGTGGAGGTTTATGGAATCCCACAACAGGTACCACTTGACCAAGAGCTCATTGGTTAGAATTCGGTGCCGCTGTTTGAAAAAGTAGTAAACCAGCATGTGCGTATTGCCTTTTTGCACCTCGAGTCGATTGATTACAAGAGCCTTACCTTCCACTTGAATGCTTGGCACGCTAAGCGTATTGGAAACCTGAACCTGCCAGCCGCCCGCAGGTATGCAGGATTTTGGTGAGTGCGCAGATTGTCCGGCACTTTGGGTGTCGTAATAAGCCAGATAAAAATTTACGGTTTCATTAGCGGTGTTGCGGTAGTCAATTATGGCGTAATCACTCAGCTGGAGTTCGTCAATGTAATCTTGACCCATGGTGTCTGTAGTGCCTGTCCAGCCGCCGATTAAGAGCGGGAAATTGCTGAGGGGTTGGCGTTCTACTACTGCCGGTTCCGGTTTAGGTAGGATTAAATTTATCATCGCGCCTAAAATGGAAAGCAGGCACACTGCAGCAAAGGGTTTTTGTAGGCGTCGAATGTGGCGGCTGGCAGGGTCTGAGGGCAATTTTTCCGGTAGTTCTACGGCAAGCACATCGATAAGTTGCTGTTTGGGCACCAGCATTTTTGCAAGTAGCCACATTTCGACAATTAGAATGCCGGTACAGCCCATGAATACAATCCAGCCCTCAAAGTCATGCAAAAAGCCCTCGGCCATGGCTGCCCCCCACCACTCAACCGTCACCCCGATCATGCCTATGCGCAAGCTGTTCATCAGCAGTGTGATGGGTATAGTGGAGAGAAAAATGAGCCATTTCTGCCAGGTTTTTCCTTTAAAAAAATTGGCGGCGATAAAACCTATGGTCATCAATGGAAATAAATAGCGCAGTCCTGAGCAGGCTTCGACTACTTGCAGTTGTAGCGCACCCAAGTCTATAACATTGCCTTCTAGATGCACCGGTATATTAAAGGCCCGGATGATTAGAACGCCAATTTGAGACGAAAGTAACTGTAAATCCAGCGATAAACTTTTATAGATAAAATTGGGCAGCGGTATGCTGGATAAAAATATCAGCAATGGAATGGAAAAATAGCGAAATGACTTGGCGCCTGAAAATGATAGGACTAATCCTGCGGCGCAAATAATTAATGAGTATTGCATGATGGGGTAAAGTGTACTGAGCTCGCCCACGAGGTAACCACAATAGCCTAGGGCGAATATACCCAGGCCCCACCAAGTGCCAGGTAATGCTTCTTTAGCGATTTCGTTTTTTTTCTGCCAAATGAGAAACATGGAAATGAGGGGCAGCAGCGGCCCGTGGCTATATTCCTCTTTGTGCTGCCACACCATGAACATGTTGCCAAGCCCATTGGCAAAAACAAAACCCAGTGCGGCCAGTGCAGCAATAAGCCACAACCAGAATTGGGTTGGTTGGGTGTTGTGCAAGGCGCTTAAATCACTATGCATTGGCGTTGGGTTTAACATTTGGGTTAGCGCAACTCTCAAATTAAAATGTTTATACAATGCCATCAGCTCAAACGACGAGTTTGCGTTCTTGCCTATAACACAATGCTATTGCTGTATTCCATCCTTGTTGCGCTCGGCGAATCGACTTGTAAGCGCACTTGCAGGCATAGAGCTCAGCCCGTTTAGATCGACCTAGCCTTGGTGGACGGGAATGTTGAAGTGCCAGAAAATGGTGTGCCGCTGTTGCTATTAACTCGCTCTAGAATACATAAAAATTGCAGGGCAAGTTCTTGGCGATCAAATTCTCGGGTCACAAATTCCAGCCCATTCTGACCAAATTCTGGGTTCGTATTGTCATGCAAGTCAAGCACTGCCTTGGCTAGCTGCACTGCATTTTCGGGCTCTATACATATTCCACTTCGGGATTGTTCGATAATTTCTGCGACTTCGCCCTCAACCCCCAGCACAATGGGTTTTGACATGGCCATACTTTCAAATATTTTTGACGGAATAACAGTTTTAAATAGGTCGCAACGTTTCAATAATACCAAGCTGGCATCTACCAGTTGCCAGAGTTTAGGCATCTGGTGTTTGGGTAGTTGATCGAGCATTATGATGTTGTCTAACTGCCGCTCCATTTTAATGGCTTGAAGGCGTTGACGCTCCGATCCATCACCAGCCATTAAGAAGCGAATATTGGGGTGGTTGCGCAAAATTTCCGCCGCTTCCAAAATGGTATCCAGTTTATGAGCCATGCCATGTGTGCCCACGTAGGCCGCAATAAAATGGTTTGGCGCGTAGCTGTCTATTGCAAGTTCTTTTGCAATGCTTGATTTGTGGCAGAGTGCATCCTGCTCAAATAGTTTCAGGTCTACGCCGTTGTAAATTACATCAATTTTTTCAGGGCATGCACCCCGTTCGGCGATATGTTTTTTAAAACTTTTGGTGACCGCAATGATTTGATCAGCTTTGCGATAGCAAAACGACTCAATACTTTCTAGAAACCGTATAATCTTAGGATTACTAATTGCGCCTACCGCCACGATGGATTCTGGCCAGAGATCGCGAACTTCAAGCACCCATTTACAGCGTTGTAGATGGCTCACAAAATAGCCAGCGAGGCCATTAAAAAATTGAGGGGTGGTGGAGATTACTAGGTTGTGTTTACCTACGAATAATGAGGCAATTATGCAGGAAAGCATAAACGACACATAACCTAGAGTTCGTTTTACAAAACCTTCGTTAGGTGTGATGTAGGTCCAGACGCGTATGAGGCGAATACCCTCATGGAACTCTTCAGAGTAGAGACTATTTTTATAGCCGGGAAATACACGCCCCCGAGGGTGGTTGGGCGCTGCTGCGATGACGGTGACTTGGTGGCCTTGACGTACCCATTGACGGCAGTGTTCAAACGTGCGCGTAGCCGGCGCGTTAACTTCGGGTGGGAAATAATGGGATAGAAATAGAATTTTCATGGGCCGACCTATTCAACGTTAACACCTGCTGGCATGGGCGAAATACTGGTGCGCAGCGACCAAGGTAAAAGCGCGCCGGTCTGGCTTACCACTAAGCATTCTCGCCAGGTGCGTAGACCAAATTCTGGGAAATAGTCGCTTTGATGGATGTTAGAGATACAGGAGCTCTGTTGAACTTTTATGACAGCCACTGTCATTTTTTCTGAATTGAGGATCCGGTACTGCTGGTCTTGTATCATGAACCTGAGGCTAGGGGCCAAATGCCAAAATACTTCAATATCGCATCGGCCTGCGCCGGTCACCTGATCGTCTATGACAATTTCGTGAAAATCATTAATTAAAATTTTGCGTCGATGCGTGTATTTTTTTCCGTTGTGTGAAAAGTGTTCTACCTGCCCTTCGAATTGCTGATCGGACAACCATTGGCCCCTCACCTTGGCCCGTGCTCCAACCCGGAATTGCCCCCAGATATCACTTTGTTCGGCGCCATTGATGCGCAGGGTGTTGTGGGCTGCTGTGGAGCGTGCGTAATGCCGGTCGGCAGAGTCCGCATAAGAATGGACTCCTGTGTCGCACAAAATCGGTTGATTATTCAGCACCAATTCTAGGTGCAGGGCGTCGCAATGGGCATGGCCTGGTTGATGGGCAGGGCCAATATTCCCCGCATCGAGGAGTAAATAATTGCCCCTTTGCCGCGCTATAAAATATCCCGCTCGACTTAACCATTGCGCATCAAGGCTGCGCTTGGCAGCGGGGTTTTCGGCAGCGCGAATACCTAAAGCACAGGCATAATCAATAATTAGCTGTGGTTCCGGTGCTATGCTGTAGGCGCTGTCTTTTAAGAGGGGAATACTCCCGTTAGGCAGCACAATTGCCTGCAAGAAATTTAGGGCTAGTCGTAGGCGGCTGCGGACTTCGGTTAAATCCGTGGGCGAGTTATGTGCCAGCACGTTATAAGCGTCCAGAGCGAAAACTAGGCATAGGGCGTGGTACATGGGGCTGCGCTCATAATGATTGCCGTCCTGCGTAAATTGTGCAAATAGTTCCTGAGTGAATAGTGTTATGGCGCGGCTACGCCATTTTTTGGCGAAAGGGTCCGTGAAACTGTGGCTCCAGAATACGAGGGCTACGCTGTTTTTAAATAGATGATTCCCGTCGATGTGAAATTCTATATTTTGGGTTAACCAGTAGCCCTGCATATAGAGCGAATTTAGCCATGCTTGGGGTGGGGCAGGGGAGTCGCTGCGCGACCAATACTTGATCCAATTAACCATGCGCAGGCTGACGGGGTAGGGCTCCCAGGCATCGGGTTCGCCTAGGGGGTTTTGTTGTATCCAGTCATCAATTAGCATGGATTTTTGGGTGTTACTAATATCGGTTTGTAGAAATTCAAAATAGTGTAAGTTGTAGCGCCAGAGTTTCGCGTGGCCTTCGGCACGCCATTGGGGTTCTGTTATCTCAAATTCGGACAGCTGATTAATAAAATTAAAGCGCTGGTTTTTAATTAGCGAAGGATTGTGGTGAAGAAATGGCTCGCCGCGCAGCTGTTGGTGCAGCGCCAAATGCGGCTTGGGTGGACGATAGGCGTTGCGCCATATTCTGCGTATAAATAGAAAATAATATTGGCGGATTTTTAGTGGCCGTAGGGTGTGCCAAATTCGCAGGCACCATTGCCGCACGGTGAGGGGCTGTATATGGCTGTTTGAGTGTGCGCTAATGGAATTTTCAGTTTGTGGCTGCGCGGTTTTATGAGGCGGCATTGGCCAGTCACGCGCCCGAAGTGGCGTGACGTTGATGAAGCCTTGCGTCTAATTCGAGGCAAATGCGGCTGACTTCTACTATTTCATCAAAGGGGATGGGGCTGTTTTCGCCCTTTTCTACAGCGTTGATAAATGCGGCTACGCATTCCTGTTGCCCCTTGTTTTGTGACCATAACCGTGTAGTGGCGGTGGGGCCAAAACCGAACCCAGTGAGCTTTCGAAAATTGTCGAGCACTACCGACTTGCCTGCGGTGTGTACGCTGAGTGTTTCTTTTGGCAGCGCACGGTTGCCAATACAGCAATAATTAATACTGGCTACAGAACCATCGGCGAATTCGAGGTTGATTAGCACGGAGTCTTGTGCAGCGTCCTGTTGGTGAAGTGCTGCAATGCTGGCGTTGGTAATAGTGCTGTCTACAATGAATCGGCAGGCATCAATAAAATGACAGACTTCGCCGAGTAGGCGGCCACCGCCTATTTCGCGGTTTTGTGTCCAGTGATCTGCCGGAATAAAACCCGCCTGAATGTGATATTGAATAACCATAGGCGCACGCGTTTGCTGCACGAGGTTTTTGAGTTTAACGGTC
The DNA here is from genome assembly GCA_945882995.1 of Thalassocella blandensis. Taxonomy (GTDB): domain Bacteria; phylum Pseudomonadota; class Gammaproteobacteria; order Pseudomonadales; family Cellvibrionaceae; genus CAMCXE01. Next base: position 36,020 of record CAMCXE010000003.1, read on the forward strand.
AGTGGCGAAAACCGTCGGTTAAACCCCACCATAAGCAGCTGGTGATCCGGCTGCTCGCTTTTTTGGCATTCAATATCTTGCAGCTCGGCAAGTGTTAGGCAAAGCGGTTTTTCCACAAATACGTGTTTGTTTTGGCGTAGAGCGGCCTGTACAAGGGTTGCGTGTGTGTTGTGGCGGGTACTAATGACAATGGTGTTGCAAGCCGCGCTTGACAGTAATTCAAAATTGTCCGTGGTGACTAGGGGCATTTTGTATTTTTTGGCGACCAGCGCGCCGCTGATGCCAGCGCGGCAGGACACACCGATTAAAACCGCGCCGGTTTTCGCAAATGCTGGAATTAAATGGCGAGTGGCGTAATTGCCTGTTCCGATAAAACCAATGCCGGTTAATAAATCCGCCGAGTCATGGGGTTTGATGTTGACCAAACGCGGTGCTGGGTTTGGCTGGTACACCGGTAGGTCGTGGTGGGGGTAGGTTAATAAAATCCCTGTGGTGCTGGGGTCGCCGAGTAATGCGTAAGCACTGGCGGCTTGATCAATGGGAAAGCGGTGACTAATCAACGCGGTGGGATTTAATTTTTCGTCGGCTAACAATTGCACTATGGCTTCAAAATTTCGCTGTTGAGTCCAGCGTACGTAGCCAATGGGGTAGTCCTGACCGTTAGTTTCGTAATTGGCGTCATAACGCCCTGGGCCATAGGAGCAGGACACCTGAAAGGTTAATTCTTTTTCATAGAAATCCGCGCGGGAAAGGTTTAAGCCAGCTACGCCCACTAACACTATACGTCCGCGTTTGCGGCTCATCTGCGCGGCTTGGTGCATGGGCTCGGAACTTTGCGTGCTTGCGGTAATGAGCACGGCGTCCACACCGCGTTGCTGGGTTTTCTGCAATGCGTAATCTGTAGGGTCCGGTGTTTGTTGAGTAATCACAAAACCCTGCGCACCTAAGGCCGTCGCCGCGGCCACTTTGGTTGCGCTCAAGTCGATGGCGATAACCTGGCAGCCGTGGGCCCGCAAAATTTGCACGCAGAGCATGCCAATTAACCCTAGGCCGATTACCGCGACCGTCTCGCCAAGCTGTGGCGCGGCTAAGCGAACCCCTTGCAGGGCAATGGCGCCAATAACGGTGAAAGCGGCGGCATCATTCGCAACCTGTGGCGGCATTTTCGCGCAGAGATTTTTGCCCACGGCCACATATTCAGCGTGGTTTCCATTGGATACCACACGGTCACCCAAAGCGAACTCGGTAACTTTTTTACCTAACTGCACTACCCGCCCTACATTGCAATAGCCTAAGGGAATGGGAGTGTCCAGCTTGGCGTTAATGGCATCCAAGGTGGCGAATAGGCCGTCGGTGCGCACCTTATCCAACACCATGCGCACTTTGTCGGGCTGTTGTTTTATTTTGGATAGAAGATTGGCACGCCCAAAATCAACCAGCATCTTTTCGGTGCCAACGGAGACCAACGTAACCTCGGTGCGAATGAGCACCTGGTGGTCGTTAATGGCTGGAATGGGTATTTCTTCTACCCAGGTATCGCCATTGCGGAGATTTTGCAGCAGTTGCTTCATAACAGCGTCGAATCTAAAACATGGAAACGGATTAAACGGCAGAAGTGTTGCAGAAACATGACTATTGAACCTAGAAACCTCAGTTGGATCACCAAAGTCTGCGCAACCCCCGGGCAGCGCCTAGCAAAAGCTAAAATTGGTGAACAACCAACCAGGTTGCCCGCCGAATTTAACTTTCACTAATCACACCGCTGGAATACACAGCTTTTTGGCTCCCAACTGAGATTTCTACGTTTAAAGTTCGATACGGCAAAACCTCAGCCAAAAAAGTTGTATTGCAAATCCTCCTTCAGTGGAAACTGCTGTGCATAGGCGCCATTGGCGATGCCCAGATAGCGCCGCAGGGCGCCGTGGAGGTGTTTGGGTTGTAATTCAACACCCTGGCTGGACGGCAGTAGAGATTTGGGGTCGAGGGGCGTACCTCGACAATCGGGGGTAGTTTGCCCAATAACGCGGTTGGTCCAACTGGCATTGGCTTTCATAATCATTACGCTGCTGTAGGGCCAGTGATCTTTGCCCGCTACGTCATTGTAAAACGGGGTACGCCCAAATTCGGATTCCATCATCAGCAGCAGTTGGTCTTGTATGGCTAACTGTTCCGCAAAAAACCAGGCTGCCGTGGCAGCATCCGTCAGTTGCGTGAGGCAATTCGCCATGCGCAGATCGTGTTTGTCGTGTGTATCAAACCCGCCGATACTGAAGTCGAACGCGAGGCCTAGGCCAGCTTTAAACGCACAAAGCGCAAATTTAATGGCATTGTGCACACGATTGGCTACCACATTACCCTGCTCCAAGGTTTCGTAATAGTGCAAACACAAGGGGAAACCACTATCGTCAACGTTAATGGCGGCCAGATAATTTTGCCAATTTTTACTATCGTTACCCTGCTTGACTGCGCTTTGCCGACGCCAATTTTGTAACAATTCAAAATCATCCGCCGGCAGGAGGTTGTGGTTTTTATTGCTGGCGCGATTAAGTGCAATTAATTCGTCAATATTGCCGCCGATTTGCGTCGGTGCGAGCAGGCCGGCTGTTTCAAATGAGTTGCCCACCATTACCGGCATTGGTAAATGTCGGGCGCGCTCCGCCGCATAAAGCACACTTAATGAGGGTGAACCGTTGTGGTCGCTACCCGTTAACGACGAAAGGCGACCTGCCGCATGCACATTGGTGCGCGCATTAACGCCGTTAATGACCAGAATTTTTTGGTAATGCTGGTTAAAAAATTCCTGATTATTACCAATGGGGGCAAATCGTAAGTTTCCCGCGGTTTGAAGCTCGCTGGTTTTAGCCCAGTTGTTTACAATTTTTTCTCCCGCTACATTCATTTTAGGGTCGCAAAAGCTGGCCACATCCCAACCGCCGCTGGCCTGTAAATTTATAAAAAATACAGGTTTTTCTGGCGCGCCAGCCTTTACTTTTTGGGTTAAGCCCAGTAATGGAGGCACGCTCAGATGGCTGAGGGTTTGCAATAGGCGACGACGCGAAATGTTGCGCATGGGTTACTCGTGTAAATAGTGGTAATCGGTCATTAGCAGCACCAGCAGGCTTCGCCACGCGGCTAAATTGACTTGGGCGGTAGCCATGGCCTCGGGCGGCAATACACTACCGGCGGGCAGGTTGCAGTTATCCTGCACATTATTTTGTTGTCTACTTAGCGCATTAGCGCGCAGCGCGGTAAATAGGTCCACAAGTTCTGCCGTGCGCGACACGTGTGATGCCCCCCAGAAACGCTCGATTAATGTAGTCAATTGCTTGGTGAATTGTGTGTTGATCTGCAGCGTTTGCTCGGCTGTTGTGGCGTCCGGCAGTGCGTCTAATTCTATGTCGGTAAATAATTGTCGCGCTTGAGCGGGCCGGGCAAAATCTTGCGTTACCATGGCGCAGGCGTTGGAGGCGGCTAGGCGGCCTGCTACTCGCATCATCATGGCGGTGAAATCCCGCTGCCGTTTTTCAACATTGTATGAATCAATACCACCGTATAATAAATTCCAATCATCCAGTAGCCGCGGGTCCTTAATGCCGGTTAATGAAGCGGTTTTATTGTAGAGCTCTTCTGGGGTTAGTAGATGTTTATCCTGGCGATAGGGATTAATTTTTTCCGGGTCCGCCCTGAACCAAGGAGACATGATCATGTTGGTGAGCAAGGTTTTAAAATCAAAACCCTGCTCCCGAAAGTGTTGCGCAAATGCCGCTATCGAGGTGGCCCTGATTTTGTTGTCAGCATCATTAAGCTGTGCGGATTCAGGTGAGGTGCCAAATATCGCGGGCCACCAAAACTTTACAGCGCCTTGCGCAAAACGTGGGTCGGCGGCTAAGGCTTTGCCTAGTTGCTGCGCGGGGTCTTCTGTGGCTGCGGTATCAAAAGTTAACCGCTCCAATCCCGCTGCTGGCATGTTGTTGTACCAGGTGTCCCCTAGCCGATAATAATTGGTGGCCTTGTAACTTTCCGCCAAAGAATCTCGCCCATAAGAAGAATCTTTATAAACACTGCGGTCACTAAAATTTTGAAACGCGCCTGCTACGGCGTCTAAGCGCTCATGGCAAATTGCACAGGCGATTTGGGAATCTACCCGTACGGTGATGTTGGTGAGCAAGCTTGAATCTATATTGCGTGCAGCAGAATTTTCAATGTCAACGCCCAAAAATAATTGGTATGTCCAGCGGGCACGCGCCCGATTTCGATTCGTGGCGGTGGTGGGAAATTGCTGTAAAAATGCAATGTCTGTTAACACACCGGAGTGGGGATATGCCACGCCAGACGCATTATTCCAGTTGTGGCTGGGTTCCCGTAAGGCGGTATTCGAAACGCGCTGGCCAAAATTTTGGGCCGGCACAAACTCGCCCTGCTTGACGGTGAGGTCGGTTTCATAAAATCGAGCCGAATGTTTGCTAACCATGCCGAAGGGCGCTGTCACAATTTCGGTGTAGGGTCGGTTATGCTCGATTACCCACGCAATAAGCTCCAGTGGTGCCTCGGCTAATTCGGCGCTGACCTGGCTGAGATAGGCAAAATTGTTGGGTGTTTCAAAATAGAGCTGCGCATACCAGGGGTAGTAATTTTCTAATGCGAAACTCAGGTTATAACTTTGTTTAAGGCTGCGCGTCTGCAGCTGATCATTTGCGCCAGTGGTTAAAAAATTATGGAAATTGCTGTCGTTCATTAATTGCCTGATGGCGTCTCGTAGATCCTCGTCGGTGGCAGTTTCCATGCGCTCTAGTGCAGCGGCAGGAGGAATTTTTCCCGCCAATAACAGGCTGGCACGGCGCAGCGTCGCTGCCCGATTTTCGTTTACAGTCTCTGGCAGAGTAATTTTTGTGTTAGGGACCCCGGTAACCTGGCTAACAAAGTCGGTCAACAAGGAAAAGCCGAGGGAGTCGGCGGCGAGCTGCGCATCTCCACCGTGAGGAATGGTATTTATCACCTTACCCGTTAAATAGTCGGCGCCATTTTCGCGAATAAAAGCTTCCAGCAGGGTCAGGTTTGATTTTTCTACGCGGCTATAAAGGCCGCTGGTAAACACCAATCGAGTCGCCTGTGCACTGCCATTTGCGGTATGGCAGCGTATGCAGAGCCCGCTAACTACAAGTCGATGCAACGGTGTCTCAGGTAGCCCGCTGGATGAACTGGACGAACTGGAAGAACTAGATGAGCTAGACGAACTGGATGAGCTAGACGAGCTGGATGAACTAGACGAACTAGACGAACTAGACGAACTGGATGAACTAGACGAACTGGATGAGCTAGATGAACTGAATGAGCTAGATGAACTGGATGAACTAGATGAACTGGATGAGCTAGATGAACTGGATGAGCTAGATGAACTAGAAGCGGATGAAGAGTTAGCAATGCCTAGTTTTGTGTTGGAATGATCCTGCGTTTTTGTGGAATCAGAGTTCCCACCGTTGATAGTCGCCGACGCCTGATTACTTGCTGCCCCGCCACTATTGCCACAGCTCAAGATGCTAAAGCAAGAAGCGATTGCCAATGTCTGTATCGCTATTTTGCAGCTAGGCCATCTAAAAAACGTCATAACAGCCTTGAAAGTATCAGTAAAAGCCGGTTGGAAATGAGGAGGTCTGAGGCTGAACACCAGTTACCATTCACCGAAGGGCGGAGCCGCGATCCTGCTCAATCACGCACTTAAAAACCTTAGGCACTGATTTCCAATCTGTGGTGTATGGGCGAGCACAAATAGCACCCTGGCCCTAATTGTGGTTTAACAGTGTGAATAATTTATGACAGTTTTCAGAATTAATAGCCGAATTTTTGCCAGTAAATGGTGGTGCTTGTCATTAAACCGCAACAAATCTGTTGCTTAATCGCCCTTAGTGAAGTAAGCATAATTTGAGTAAAACCCATGTTAGCAGACAGGTTAGTTTTGATCGTTACTGAGGCTGGGCCAGCCCGAGATATTTTGCGTGTGGCTTTGGAACTGTCAGACTTTCAATGTATGGAAGAGTCGGATACACAGCTTGCCTATGCGGTTGTGATGGCGCAAAAGCCCGACTTAATTTTGTTGGATTCGTCCCTAGCAGAAACATCGGATTATGAGTTGGTGCGTCGTCTGCGCCGCGAGCCTTCTATGGCGTTACTCTCCATTGTCATATTAAGTGATCGTTACGAGAGCGGCGGTAGCCCGCCGGGTATGGAGGTGGGTGCCGATGATTATATTCTTAAAACCATGCCCCCTCGAGAATTAGTCAGTCGCCTTAAAGCCGTACTCAATCGAGTGGATAATTATTCTTCCGCAAATCCCTTGTTCGCTTGCGGTTTGTGTCTAAATCCTCGCACCCATGCTGTAACCATTAACGAGTGTTTGGTGCCTATTGGCCCAACCGAATATCGTTTACTGGAATATTTTTTATCCCATCAAGAGCGTGTACATTCACGCGAATCCCTGTTAGAAAAAGTCTGGGGCGGTAATGCCTACGTTCAGTTGCGTACTGTTGATGTGCATATTCGTCGTCTCCGTAAGGCGCTTACCGTGGACGGTCACGATAGATTTGTGCAAACCGTTCGCGGTGCAGGCTATAGATTTTCACACAAGCATGTGCTGCGGCGTTAAATTTGAACCGAATTTCTTAGGGCGAAAGCACCCGTATATTTTTTTGGTGTCGCCCTGTACACCAATTCGCATTGGTAGATAGCGGTAGCGCTGAATCGGTTTACGTAGAACACGGCGAATGTATTAGCCCGGAATCGATAGATGTCGGGTTAATAACAAACGCAGGACACGTTTTTAGCTGCTTTTCCGCGTAAGCAAAATACGTCAGGACGATGTATTTTGTTGCTAGGTTAATAGCTTCGTCTTGGCGTCGAGTGCTAGCGGAGAGCTGCTGCTTATTGAGTTTATCTAATAACATGAAAATATTGGTTGTAATTAATTCCTTAAGCGCGGGTGGCGCGGAAAGTTTTGCTGCGGCTTTATGCAAGGAGTATCGTAGTCGCGAAATTCCTGTAGCACTCTTTTTATTCGCTGGTATTTTAGATGAAAAGGGGCGCGCCTTAGCAGTGATGTTGGAGCAGCAGGGGGTTACGATTATTGTGCCCCCTAGCAGACGTTTGCTCATCGTTTTAGCCACCTTGTGTCGCATTACATTGCAATATTCCCCCAATGTTATTCATAGCCACCTAGAGCAATCCGATTTGTTGGTATGGCTAACCGGTAAGCTACTATTTTTTAAGAAAATTCGCCGCGTTCGTACGTTGCATAACGTACATGCCTCTGAGCGCATACCGAAATTAGCGCACCGTTTTTTGCGCAGCGGCTTTGATGTTGATATAGCCTGTTCAGGCGCTGCGCTGCAGCGCTTTCCATTTTTGAATGCAACACGAGTGTGTATTCAAAATGGCATAGATTGGCTGGATCTGGATTCGCTACAAAATCTCGATTTGCGCAGACTGTTTAATCTGCCTAACAACTCAATAGTGCTGGTTTGCGTTGGTTCATTTACGATTGACAACGGGGTGTTGCGAAAGGCGCAAAACGTAATTGTGGATGCGTTGGCAATGCTTCGTGACCCGAAACTTTGCGTGATTTTTTTGGGCGATGGCCCAGAAAAAAACGTTGTAGAGCAGCAGGCCTTACAACTGGGTGTGGCCTCGCAGTGTGTATTTGCGGGGATTGTGCCCAATGTCTGCGAGTATCTTAAGGCCTGCGACGCACTTATCATGCCATCCATTTATGAAGGTATGCCAATTGCTTGCTTGGAAGCGGTAATGTGTGGCACACCCATGATTTTATCGCAGATAGACGCTCTATTACCGTTCGAATCGCCGGCTACGGTGTTCGTTCAGCCAGGCAACGCAGATGAGCTGGCGGAAAAACTCAGTAATTTAGCAACACGTCTTGGTGACCTACGCAGAGCCGCTGCTGTAGTCCGCACAATGGGAGCTAACGAATATTCCATAGCGCGTTCTGCAGATCGGTATTTAATGGTGTATTCGGCTAGCGCATTACAGACTACAGCGGCAAAACTCCAACATAACCTCATTTCAAACAAACCACAAATTTTGCTGAATGCTACCACCCTCAACCGCGGTGGTGCTATTCAAGCTGTGGTGTCATTTATTCGGGTAATTTTGGAGGACGTTGCCAGTGAGAGCGAATTCGACTGGATATTCGCTGTATCACCGGAGGTTCGCGAACAACTGTTGAGTTACGCACACCCGCTGCGCCCCGAGCAGGATATCTGTATAGAGAAGTCGCCGAGTAAATGCCGAAAATCGCGTAGGCAATTACAGTTATTTGCCGCGCAACGTGCCGATGCGGTGTTTACATTTTTTGGTCCGAGTTATATAAAATTCCCATGCCCCCATTTGTGTGGGGCGGCGGATGGCTGGGTGACACATGCCGGGCGACAAGCTTATTCAATTTTGCCGAACAAATTCGCGCGTCTAAAAATGTTGTTGCGAAGCATTTATAAAGGTGTTTGGTTTAGAACTGCCGATGCCTGGGTGGTAGAATTAGCGGCTGCAGGGCAAGGCCTTGTGCAACGCTGGCATCTACCCAGTGAAGGCGTGCACATTGTTGCCAATAATTGTGCTCAAGGCTATTGGGCTTTGCGACAAACCGACGCGGGGCCGTTAGCTGCAACACCGCCCAAGCGCATTTTGTGCTTTGCGTCAGACTACCCTCATAAATGTCTCCAGCTTATCCCCCAGGTTGCTGCCCAGCTGATTCATCGCCATGGTATTACGGATTTTACGTTTGTGACTACCTTGCCTCAGCAGGCCTATGCGGATTCTGAGATTGTCACGCTGGCTCGCCAACTTAACGTGGAAAGGCACATCGAAAACATTGGGTACGTGCCATTGCAAGCTGGCCCCGCGCTCTATCAAAGCTGCCAGATTTCATTTTTGCCTTCGGTGCTGGAAACCTTTTCAGCGACTTACCCAGAGTCCATGTGCATGGGGCTGCCCATTGTGACCTCGGATCTTGACTTCGCTCGCAGTGTGTGTGAGTCGGCGGCATTGTATTTTAAGCCGCTGTGTGCCAGCGCGGCGGCGGCACAAATTGCACGCTTAATCGAGAGTGAACCTCTGAGGCGGCAATACATTGTCAGTGGTGTCACTCAGGTTCAAAAATTTCCTACCCCTCATGAAAAATACGCCATGTATAGCGAAATAATTAGGAAGCTCCTGGTACAGCGAACATGAGAACCTTGTTTAAAGGTCAGTGGCGCGAAACTCCCTTGGATTATGCGCAGCAAACAGGCGAATCCGTTGTTCGGGTAGTGGTTTTTCTAAATTTTCTGGACATTGGTAACGCCTATTTTACCCGGGCTAGCAGTTGGCGCTTGATTTGGAATTACGTTAGGGAGATTGGCGTGAAGCCAACTCTGGCTAAAATACTGTCGCGCAGAGCTGAAAGACATCGAAACGACAAATATTTATCGGTTGGTTTTGGTTATTTATTGGATGGGGCACCAGTATATTTTATTGCGCCATTGCACCCCGCCTGCGTGGACATACTGCCGTTACCCAATGGTTTGATTTATCCTGCCCAGGATGAGTTGCCGCAATTTGTGAGCGAGCTTCAAGCGGATACCATTTATTATGCGCAGGCGCACGGGGATTCTGCTTCTGAATCGACGCAATTTGCTGAGTTAAGCGAGTTGGCCGGGTGGCATTCGTTTTCGGGTAGTCAATTGCCCAATATAGATTGGCAACATATTAAGCCGCTGATTGGTCAGCTTAGTTTGCAGTCTTGTATTACCCATAGCGCATCAGCACGCGATATTTGTAGAGCATCCAAACTACAGCAGGAATTGAACAACCCATTTAATGCTACATTGTTCGGGTTTGGCAATTATGCCAAAACAGTGATTTTGCCCAATTTGCCAAAAAGATTGCGTATTACACGCGTACACGAAATAGATCCATTACAAATTTCGAGTGGTGCCATCGACCAGTATATCTGCTCGACAGAATCAAAAATTGACGACAACGATAACAACGCTGTATTTTTCATTGCGGGATTCCATCACACGCATGCCGCACTGGCTTGCGAAGGTTTAAAGCGCAATGCGAGTGTGGTGGTGGAAAAACCGCTGGTGACAACGCGATTACAACTCGTCGGACTGGAAGAGGCGTTTCGCCTTAGTCGTGGGCATTATTTTGCGTGTTTTCATAAGCGGTACCAGAAATTTAATCAGTTTGTACGTGACGACCTCAACATAGGCCCGCTTGATCCCATTAATTACCACGCACTGGTATATGAGGTGCCATTACCCGCCAAGCATTGGTATCGGTGGCCAAATTCCTGCAGTCGCTTGGTTTCCAATGGATGTCATTGGGTGGATCACTTTTTGTTTTTGAATAATTTTTCAGCGGTGCATCGTTACGCCGTATTCTGTGCTCAGGACGGTACGTTGAACGTGAGCGTCACCTTGCAAAATGGCGCACTGTTTACACTGGTACTCACTGAAAAAGGCAGCCACCGGCTAGGCGTGCAGGATCATGTTGAGTTGCGTCAGCACAATGCAGTGATTTGTATTGAAAATGGCGCTCACTATCGAGCTGAGCGAGATGATCGAATTGTGCGGACACTGAGTCTTGGGCGAATGCATAGCTATCGCAGAATGTACCGTGCAATTGGGGAAGCGATCTTGAACAACCAACCCGGGGACACCTGGGAATCTATTGCTTCGGGCTCCGCTTTAGTGCTGAGCCTAGAAGAGGCGCTGCGGGTCGCGAGTGAATAATGGCTGCAAATTCTAACGCCTTAAACCACTCACAGTTGCAGACCAAAAAACTGTGAGTGGTGATAGTTTACATTTTCTATCGCAGGGATATTTCACTGTATTTAGGCTAGATTTTTACTGCGCAGCTTTAGTGCGCCAATCAAGCCAAGCCCTAAAATCATCAAATTGGCAATATTTGGCTCAGGCAAATCCAGAAAGTTTGCTACCCCATAATAATAACCACCCAGTTCTCCGTTCACAGATCCAGTCACGCGGATGAGGTAATTACCACCACTGAGTTTAAAATCGGAAATTTCATTGAGGGTCAACACAGAGTAGTCATCCGTATCATCTGTGACAATACCACTTGTTAAGCACCCCTGATTAACTATGTTTCCGGAGTTAGTGATAAAACCGCTACACAGTTCCGTGCGAAGGTTGGTAATACCATAAATGGGTCCAAGGCGGCTGCTTGCTGTTAGCACATCCGCATTGCTAGGGTCGATGGAAAATCCGTACCAGTCAACAAAGTTTGGTATAGGTGCGGTGAATTCGTGTTCGTAAGAGATACTGCTAGGACTAATTTTTGAACCAAAGTTCAGGACGTTGGCTTGAGCTACACTTACTTGTAATGTTGCCGCGGTCAATAACCCAGTTAACCAAGCCGCTAGTTTCAAATGCCTATTCATAATATTTACTCGTAGATGCATAAATTGGTTTTCGCACGCTAATCAGTTTAGCTGAAGGTTAGGGATTCTTAGTCCAGAGTGGGACCAGTTTTTTAACATGCACTCAAGGTGTTCTCGTTTTGACCTTTCACCAAGTAGCGTCGGCCACGAAAGACGAAGCCAATCATTGCTAGCCCAATTCCCAATAGACTCACAGCACTGGGTACAGGCACTTGGCCAGGGGGAACTAAATTGAGAGAGCCAGAGTAGGAGCCGCCAAGGGTGCCCGTGGCACGCCCGCTGACTTTAAGTAAATAGCGGCCACCCTGAACCAATAATGGGCTTATGCTTTGCACCGTGGTATTTGCAGACCCCGAAGTCGAAACAATGGCCTCCGCCAGCAATAGCCCCTGTTGAACTGCACCATTAGCATCTAATTGCCCTTGGTAGAGTTTGGTTTGCAAATTGGTGATGCCGAAAATAGAACCGCTTTTCAAGCTGATTGTTTTTGCATCCAAATAACTTGTAGGGTTAAAGCTAAATACAAACCAATCCGTAAATTCGCTACTGCTGGGTCGAGTAAAGCTGTCTTTATAGGTGAAAATACGAGGGCTAGTGGTATCACCTAAAATGATAGTCGCAGCTGTGGAATGTTCTGTGAGCAATATGGCTAATGGCAGTAAAGCGAGTTGCAGGCATTTATTTTTTCTGTGCATATTCATAAGACTTCTCCAAATGAATTTTGTAAGCTGAGTCGATTGTTTGGTGCGCCAGTGACGGCTTCCTTGCCGTTACTGTTTTTTGCCTGCATGGTTCGTAGTCTAAGGGTGTGGTGCGCATACAAATACACACCAAATTTGCCTCTAGGCTATGTTTCCGGTGCCTGCTAAGGTTGGTGGGTTGAGCGAATTGGTGAAGTGTTTACAGCGCTTAGCCATGGCTTTGGTTAGGCGACGTGTTTTACGTTGCCACAGCCCCAGCAACCCCAAACCACTTAGCATCAGCGTAATCGTTTGTGGTGCGGGTACAGATGCAATTTGCTGGGCTATGTAGGCGTTATTTAGGTCTGCGTCAGTCACGCCAAATACATAGAACTGATTGGGGTTGGCCACACCGGCGGGGTGTAATGAATCGGTGATGATATTCAAAAAATCATTATCGTTGGCAATCCATAAAGTGTGGTTTAAAACACCGTTTACCGTTACGTCCTGACCAAATGTCATGCCTTCTATTTTGGCTGGGATATCGGCGGCGCTAATTCCTGCAGCAACTAAGGCCGTTTTCATATCTAAAAATTGTGTCTTCGCGACAGCTTTCGCGCTTAGGTCCCCACTCATGCCCAAAACACTTTGGGCTCCGTTTAAGTCTATTTTGTATAATTTTTTGACGCTTGCGCTGGTGCCGTCGGTAAGGCCTTTGCCGTCACGTTCATCAACCAAAAACTCGTGATCGTTGATGGCCAATATTTCACTCACACCGGAGCCATCGGTCAGTTGGTAGGCATATTCATCGGTTGCGCCTGTGGCTATATCGATTGTTACTATGCGCACACTGTTTTTCTTATCCTGAAGTAAGTTGGCTTGCATAATGCCAATTAATTTTGTTCCGTCAGGGGTGATCGCTAAGCCTTCCATGCCTTTGTTGTTGGTGCGACCGCTAGTATTAGTGCTGGCTTCAGTGTTGCCTATGCCGTTTGGTATGGCTATGGCTAGGTTGGTCGGCAAGGTGAACGTGCGCGTGCGCTCGCCGGTGGCGCGGTCGAATTGATACACATAAGGGCCGTATTCATCAGTGACAAATACGGATTTTCCGTCGTTTGAAAGGCGAATGGCTTCTGGATCAAGACGGGCGTTATTGGCGTTCAGTGAGTTGTTGCCTGGAGCAAAATTGTCGGAGCGCCCCGAAAAATAGAACGAATTCGCATCGTTGTTGCTTGGTGCACCGGAAGGTAATGAAGCGCTACCTGCACTATAAGCTAGTGGTGTGGTACTGGAGAACAGTGTGGTATTGGTTAGCTGAGGTGTAACGTCAAACGCGAGGCCTGAAGTTCGTGCCGTAAGCGTCATGCTCATTGTTTGGAAGCGTGGAATGTAGCTGACCGTTTGGTCCACAGGTGTGCCAGCCGCGTAGCTGGTGGCGTTGGGGCCGCGATCGGGCAGTGCCAAATAAGTGTTGCCACCGGCGTAGGTAAATCCGGAACCCATTCCGCCAAGCGTGTTTGGTGACAAGCCATTTTCGAGTGTACCGCTAAGTCCGGCTAAGTCGCTGCTGCCAGAAAGCGAGCCAATGCCCAACAAAACCGGAGCCGCCTGAGTGGTTTGGATACCGATCGTCGCTGCTGCGCATAATAATAGTGTTGATGGTTTCATTGTAGCCTCGTGTGGATTGGATATTTGTTAGGCGAGCTTAACTGCTGCACATTGCAAATATATTTCGTTAAACGTCTTGCGGAAAAAATATGCGCATGCTTTGCAATATGTGTTTTTAGTGTGTGTAGGCTACGTTTTGGCGACGGCTAAAATGCGTGATTGAAGTAAAAATGTAGTCACTTTTGCGTGCATTTTGAGTGCTAAATGTCGTGTTTTGTGTTGTGAATTGTGCTGTGAATTGTGTAGTGAGTTGTTCGCTGGATTATTCGCAGCGCCCCGCAGGCCATCCGCTCGCTGTGCGCTACGCGGTTTTTCCGCGTGGAAATTCGTGTAATGGCGATCCTTATTAAATGCGGAGGGGTGCGCCTAGCAATGAAAATGTGAAGCATTTCGTGAGCAAAAATGATTGCGTTTGGTAATCTTTCCGCGTTCATTATTGTTAGCGTCAACATGTGGTGGGGTCGAAATGTCTTGGTTGTTCAACTGTGTTACGCGACCTCTTCAGGATACCTATTGGGCGTCCGTGGTGTCGGTTGATGAACCAAAATTACCTGACTAGGCCCCGTAGGTCCTCTATTTATCCTAGATTTGCGGTTTTGGATCATCAAACGCCTCTTACGTGGAGGAGTCGTGCTTCATGCTCCGGTCTGTTTGCATCATCTCTCGGGTTGAATAGCGGGTTCATAGATAACTAACTGAAAAATGTGGGATCGTTTTGCGTGAGCTTCCCATGTTGCCAATCCGTTGATGGGTGACTGGCCACTACCATTAAAACCACCCGATTTGGCTTTTGTCTATCCTTGTTTAGCCCTGGAGCCGGTGCCGCTAACCGAGTCGCCGGCCATTAATTTCAGCCGAAAAAGGTTCGGTGGTTTCACCGCTGCAGGCATACACTTAGGGTGATGCCTTCACAAAATTTGGGCGTTCAGAGGTGCTGCCTATAGGTATCTGTCGTCCCTGTGCACGGCGTCATGTTGTTGGCTGGCTATTCGTGGCAAGGTGCTGGTGTAATCAGGCGTCTCACAAAAATGTTAATGCTAAAGCAGGTTTTACTCATGTCATTCGTTTTGCGCTTTTGGATAATCACGGGGTTGGCTGCAGGGCTTGCGGCTTGTGGCGGGCAATTTATAGAGCCCCAGATGCCCAGCACCCCAACCCTAAACGATTCTGGTCGAACCGGTTGTGCGGATTCAGCCCAAACCAATTTGCTCTGTAGCTTGAGTGAATTCCCGGGGCAGGACGCTGAATTCGGGCGCGACAGTGCCGCACAGCGCAAAACCTTGGTCAAATTGGGCAGCGGTGAAGCCGGTTTCGACTTTACAAAATTGGACGCCAAGGGCGCTGACTTACCCGACCAATCTCGCACCTGGTTGGATAATGGCAGCGAGCAACAGGGCACGCGCTGGAGCTGCGTGCATGACAATACAACCGGGCTGTATTGGGAAATCAAAGAAACCCTTCCTGCACAGCCGCGCTACGTTTTAAGCACCTACAGTTGGTACAACACCAATCCCCTGCAAAATGGCGGCGGGGAGGGTTACGCCAACAGGGGTGTGTGCAACCAAGCCAGTTGTGACACTCAGTCCTATGTGGCGGCGGTAAATACTTTGAAACTCTGTGGTTTTAGCGATTGGCGCCTGCCGCGTGTGGGGGAGCTGTTGTCATTGGCGCATCATGGCCGCGTGGACACAGCCATCGAACCACACTATTTTCCTGAGCCCATAGGTTTGCGGCATTGGACTAATAGTGCCCATGGGAATATCCCGCAGTTAGCCTGGTACGTGTACTTCAGCGACGGCAGCGTGAGCTTCACCGACAAAAGCAATGCGTCTTACGTGCGTTTAGTACGTTAGTACTTGGAGGTCAGTATGAAACTTGGCAAATATTGTGGCTCCCCATTCAAGGTTTTATTCATGGGCTTGATCCTGCAGCAGGGGCAGGCCTGGGCAGAGTGCAGCACCAACGTGGATGAACTCCCTCAACCTAATCGCTATTCGGTTAATGGCGACAACACCATAACCGACCAAACCACCCAGTTGCAGTGGCAGCGCTGTGCTGCCGGTTTTGGCTGGTCGGCCACGGGTAATCTGTGCAGCCCCTTGGCTGGCCAAGTTACGGATTTCACTTGGCAAGAAGCATTGGTTTACGCCAAAAATTTCGCTGGCGCCTCGGGTTGGCGGCTGCCCAATACCAAGGAGCTCGAGTCGTTAGTGAAGCGCTCTTGCGTGAACCCGGCCATCGAGACCAGCGTGTTTTCTATCACGCCAATCGGGACCTTCTGGACATCCACGGCGGCTATTGGTTATTTCGGCAACGCCTGGGTGGTTAGTTTTAGCGACGGCAGCTTGCTTACGGGGGACAAAACCAACCCTTATCAGGTGCGGTTGGTTAAGTCGCTTTAGCGGGTGGTTGATGCTAGGCGCTTTACCCGTACTAAATGCTGTAAATGGCTAGGGAAGGGTGGCAATGTCATTAAGTTGAACCTAGAAACCTCAGTTGGGCGCCAAAAAGCTGTGTAATCCATTGGTGTGATTAGTGAAAGTTAAACATGACGGGCAACCTGGTTGGTTGTTCGGCATTTTTAACTTTTGCTGGGCGCGCCAATGGGTTGCGCAGACTTTGGTGATCCAACTGAGGTTTCTAGGTTGAAGGTTTTGGCCCGATTTTTTGGGTGATTTTCCCCTCGATAAGAACCCCCTCCCAGCCAATGTAATTAAGTTAAGAAAAATCCCTTTTAAAAACAGCACACTAAAGGCATAATCCACACCAGACTTTATTGGAGCCCCCCCATGAACTGTACACAAACCGCCCCAAATTGTACAAAATTTGTACAGCCGCCTAGCTCACCCTGATTTTATAG
>CAMCXE010000004.1 GCA_945882995.1 Thalassocella blandensis
GGGACTCGGTTTGTGAAAATTTGTGGGTTTGGGTGCGTTCAGATCACGGTTTAGAAGCCGCGCAACAGCGGTTAGCCATGGGCAAGTTTGAACCTAGAAACCCCAGTTGGATCACCAAAGTCTGCGCAACCCTCGGGCAGCGCCTAGCAAAAGTTAAAAACCACCAACAACCCATCCGGTTGCCCGTGATTTTTAACTTTCACTGATTATGCCAATGGATTACACAGCCATTTCGTGTCCAACTGGGGCTTCCAAGATAGTGCTAGATGAAGGTGTGTAGCGGCTCATCGAGTGGGTTGATAAACGGCTAGGGCAAAGCACTCGTCAACGCTAAGCTGCCGGTAAATATGGCATTAAGGTAGGTGGCCGTGGACGTTGCGCAGTCCGCCGTACAAGCACCTTTGCCTGTTGCAATAGACCTGGCTGACATGCGGTTAACAATAGTGGTAGTAATCTGGTCGATTGTTGCTGTCTTGGCGCGAAATATTGCGTCTCCAGTATTGGCCAAGTTATGGCAGCCGCTGCACTTCATGCTGAAGTTAACCTTGCCCTGCTGGACCAGTGAAGAGCCTGCCGATGAGCTGCTGGAGCTTGAGCCGGCTAAGAATTTAGCGCCGATGCCGCCGTCAACCACGACTGGCATGGTTAGGCCAGTCAGACTTTTACCTGTATTCGTCAGGTTGCCGGTGATTGGGTCCACCTTAAATAGGATGAGGTTTCCGGAATCCTGGTTGGCCACAACCAGTAAACCAGCCGCATCGAACAGTTTAAAGCCGCGAGGCGTCCTGCCGCCGGTAAGGGTAAAGTTTGGCGCACTCGGCTTGCCTTGCGCATCCAAATCAAATTTGGCAATAGAGTCGTGACCGCGGTTAGAAACGTAAACATGTTTGCCGTCGGCCGAAACTTGAATATGCGCCACTTTTTTGGCCGCCCCAGAGCCTGCAGGCAAGGTGCTCATGGTGCTCATGACTGTAAAGGTGCCGTCCGCATTGATTGCCGCGGTAACTAAAAACGCCGCCAGCTCATCGGCCACATAGGCAATGGGTAAAGTGGGATGGAACGCCAAATGCCGCGGGCCATCAGCCGCCGGCACCGTAAGGGCGGTGAATGGCGCTTCAAAACCGCCGGTACCGTTGGGCTTGTAGCCGTAAACCTTGCCCGCACCCAAGTCGACTTGATAAAGAATATTGTTAGTTTTATTCCAGCCTACCCAGTGGGCATGAGTGTTCCCCGCGCTGGGATGGAATGTTTGAGAAGCAATGCCCGCTAATTGGCCTTGTGCATTTAAAGAGTAGATGCCCACGTCCCCTGAATTGTAGTTGGCCACGGCCAGCTTCTTGCCGTCGGGGCTTAGCGCTAAGTGGGTAGGGTTTTGGCCTGTACTGTTTTGCTCGGCGATTAATGCGCCTGTGGTGGTGGATAGCTGACGCACTTTACCGGCCGCAACTTCTTGGGTTGCATAGATGCTGTTGCCGTCAGGACTGATTATCACAAACGATGCGTCAGGGCTGGGTATATTTTGATTGCGTAACGTGATTGCCTGACTGGCCAGATCGATATCCGCCAGCACTATGGCCGAAGTATAGCCGCCAACTATGAGGCTCAATGTGCCGCTGGTCATGCTCGAAGATGAAGAGCTTGAAGAGCTTGAAGAGCTTGAAGAGCTTGAAGAAGGCAGGCTGGCGGGTGTAGGCGTCGAGCCTCCCCCACTGCCACAACCGCTCAACAATAAAACAGCAAGTAACATTACGCTGCACATACACGAGCGGTTTACGGTTCGAAATTTTTGGCGAGGGAACATTGTGAATATCCTTGCGCGGCGTTTTAAATACATCAGCAGGGTGAATATGGCGCCATTGTAGCGAACCCAGGGGGCCCAAGCGACAACTTTACGCTGTCGGCCCTCGCTGGCGTGCAGGGTAAAAATAGGTCTAATCAATTCCATGCATGGTGTCGGATTACATTCATAGAATTGGGCTCACTAAAGGCACCCCAAACTACTCCATTGCTCGCAGTTTTTAAGATGCTATAGCGCAGTCGCGCTAAAGCGGGTGCTGCCCCCAAAGTTTGGCTGCTATGCTCCAGCATAATTCCTGTTTTACCCGCTCCTAAGGCACCCATCCCATGACCATTTTGGCATTGTTACTGATTGGCTTTTCTGTGTTCAGTGCGCTGAGTTTAGCGCTGACGCATGTGTGCGCTGGCCAGTACCGGGGGATTTCGATGGCTTTTGGGTTGGTGTTGTTGGCCGCGTTGGCGTTTTTGCAGGGCGCTCATTTTGCGTTGTTGTATGCGGATGTGAGTTGGGTTGAAACGGTTATCTATCGGCTGGCTTTGTTTGCTGTGGCGCCGGCGTTTTGTTTGTTTATTCAGCCTTTATTGCGCGAAGGGGCAACGCCTGCCGGGTGGAGATTGGTGTGGCATGCCGCTCCACTGGCAGCCAGTTTGTGGCTGCCAGTGGCGGTTAGTTTGCCCTTGGCATTTATTGTCGGGGCGGGTTATTTGGTTTGGCTGGGTAGCGCCCTAGTGGGCTTGCGCCGCGAGCGGGCGCGGTTTGGGTTGGAAATACGGCTGCTGGGCGCGGTGTTTTGCGTAGCCATTGGCGTGGCGGTAATGGGGTTTTTCCAAACGTTATTGCCGCATAAGCTGTTTTATAGCCTTTACGCTTGCGCCATTGGCGTGGCGTTTTTGGGCGTGCAGGTGGGGTTGAGCTTACGGCCTACGCTGGCCGCCGAAGTGAGTGAAACCCTGCAGACCGCCGCTTACGCCAATTCCTCCCTGAACACTTTAGATTGCGATGCGGCGCTGGGGCGGTTGGCGGCCTTAATGGCCGAGGGGCATATTTACACCCAGTCCAGCCTAACACTGCCGCAGTTGGCCGAGCGGGTGGGCGTGACTACGCACCAGTTGTCGGAGTTGCTCAATGCCCGCTTAGGCAAAGGGTTTGCGCGTTATTTGCGAGAGGCGCGAGTGGCGGCGGCTAAAACCCTGTTGCTAAAGGAGGCAAACGCATCGGTGTTATCCATAGGGTTGAGTGTAGGGTTTACCTCGCAATCCACCTTTTATGACGCCTTTCGAGAAATCGAAGGTATGACACCAGGGCAATTTCGCAGGCTACACATGATGGAAAAGTAGGCTTGGGGGCAATGTCATTAAGTTAAGCGCAAAGCTGATTTTTCGAGTGATTTTTAGCCTCTATTTCGCCCTCCTGGGCGAGTAACTTTTTCTTTGCGTGGCCAAAGAAAAAGTCACCAAAAAGAAAGGCCACCCGACTTTTTGGTTTTTGCTACGCAAAAATACCCTCCCTTCGAGGCGATTTTGAGGGTCGCCGTGGCGTGACATCCTGTCCCGTCACGGCTCAAATGGACGTCCTGTCCATTTGAGCCTAAAAATCGCCTCTCCACTCGGCCAAAAAACGGGCTTGTCCCGCTTCGGCAGGACAATGGCTGTAACCTGGAAAAACGTTTTGAAAGGCTAAAATCCTTAATTTAATGACATTGCCCCCTACTCCCACTCTATCGTCGCCGGCGGTTTGCTGGAAACGTCGTAGGTCACCCGCGAGACACCCGCAATTTCATTAATGATGCGATTGGATACGGTTTCCAACAGTTCGTAGGGCAAGTGCGCCCAGCGGGCGGTCATGAAGTCGATGGTTTCTACGGCGCGCAGGGCGATTACCCATGCATAGCGGCGCGCGTCCCCCACCACACCCACGGATTTAACCGGCAAAAACACGGCAAAGGCTTGGCTGGTTTTGTGGTACCAACCCGCTTTATGCAGCTCTTCCAAAAATATGGCGTCGGCCTCGCGCAAAATATCGGCGTACTCGGGTTTTACTTCACCCAAAATACGCACACCTAAACCCGGGCCGGGAAATGGGTGGCGGTAGACCATGTCGTAGGGCAGGCCCAATTCCAGCCCAATTTTGCGCACTTCATCTTTAAATAATTCGCGCAGGGGTTCCACCAACTGCATTTTCATGGTGTCGGGCAAACCACCCACATTGTGGTGCGATTTAATTACGTGGGCTTTGCCAGTTTTAGCGGCGGCAGATTCAATCACATCGGGATAAATGGTGCCTTGCGCTAACCAATTAATGCCTTGTAATTTGGTGGCTTCGGCGTCGAATACCTCAATAAAACTACCACCAATAATTTTACGTTTTTGTTCTGGGTCTTGAACGCCCGCCAATTTGCCTAAAAATAATTCCTGCGCGTCCGCCCGAATAACTTTTACGCCCATGTTTTTAGCGAACATTTCCATCACCTGATCGCCTTCGTTTTTGCGCAGCAGGCCATTGTCCACAAATACACAGGTTAACTGGTTGCCAATGGCTTTGTGTAGAAGCGCGGCCACTACGGAGGAATCCACACCGCCGGACAAGCCCAATAGAACTTGGTCGGAACCCACTTGTGCGCGCACTTTTTGTATGGCGTCTTCCACAATATTGGCGGGCGTCCACAAGGGGGAGCAGCCGCAAATTTGCAGCACAAAATGTTCGAAGATGCGTTTGCCTTGTTGGGTGTGGGTCACCTCGGGGTGGAATTGCACACCAAACAAGGGTTTGCTGGGGTGATACATGCCAGCAATGGCGCAGCTAGGCGTAGATGCCATTACCTGAAAGCCTTCCGGCAGGGTCACCACTTTATCGCCATGGCTCATCCACACATCCAACAGGCTAGCGCCTTCAGGGCTTAAGTGGTCTTTAATGTCGGCCAGTAGACTGCTGGTGCCTTCCACTTGTACCTGCGCATAACCAAACTCACGGATGTTGGAGCCGGCCACCTTGCCGCCTAACTGCTCGGCCATGGTTTGCATGCCGTAACAAATACCCAGCACCGGCACCCCCAATTCAAACACCACCTGCGGCGCGCGGGGGGAAAAGCCGGCGGTTACGGATTCAGGCCCACCCGCAAGCACTATGCCGGCGGGCTGATACGCGCGAATGTCATCGTCGCTCATGTCAAAGGCGCGAATTTCGCTGAACACGCCGATTTCCCGCACACGACGGGCGATTAGCTGGGTGTATTGAGATCCGAAATCGAGGATCAGGATGCGCTGGGAGTGGATGTTGTGGCTCATGGTGCGATATTCCTCGGCAACTCTTAAACAAACTAGAAAAAAGAAAACCCGCTAAAGCAGTGGGTTTATAGGGTTATGGGGCTATTAGGAAGTTTAGCGCCCGCTAATTGGGTAGTTGGGCGCCTCTTTGGTAATACTCACGTCGTGCACATGGCTCTCGCTCATACCCGCCGAGGTTACGCGCACAAATTCGGGTTTGGTGCGCATGGCCTGAATGTCCACTGACCCCGTATAGCCCATGGCGGCGCGCAGGCCACCCATCAGCTGATGCACTATGGCTTGCAATGGGCCTTTGTAAGCCACGCGGCCTTCGATACCTTCCGGCACCAGTTTTTCGGCGCCTTGGCCGGAGTCTTGAAAGTAACGGTCGGAAGAACCCTGAGTTTTGGACATAGCGCCCAGCGAGCCCATGCCGCGATAGGACTTATAGGTGCGGCCTTGATACAACTCCACTTCACCGGGGGCTTCTTCGGTACCGGCAAACATAGAACCCATCATCACCACATGGGCACCGGCCACTATGGCTTTGGCCAAATCGCCGGAGAAGCGAATGCCGCCGTCGGCAATCACGGGCACATCAGTGCCCACGAGAGCAGCCGCCACATTGGCAATGGCGCTGATCTGCGGTACGCCCACACCAGTGACAATGCGCGTAGTACAAATTGAGCCTGGGCCTATGCCCACTTTTACGCCGTCGGCGCCGGCTTCCACCAGCGCCAGTGCGGCTTCGGCGCTGGCGATGTTGCCGCCAATCACTTGCATGTTGGGGAAGTCTTGTTTGATTTTACGCACGCGATCCAGCACGTTTTTGGAGTGTCCGTGGGCGGTATCCACCACTATCACATCTACCCCTGCCGCCACTAAAGCCGCGACGCGGGCGTCGGTGTCTGGGCTGGTGCCCACACTGGCGCCTACGCGCAAACTGCCGTTTTCGTCTTTGCAGGCGTTGGGGTAGGTTTCGGCTTTGTTCATGTCTTTGACGGTAATCAGGCCGGTGAGCTTGAAGGCTTCGTCCACAACCAAGACTTTTTCAATACGATGTTTGTGCAACAGGCTACGCACTTCGTCCGCGCTGGCGCCTTCTTGTACTGTCACCAGCTTGGTTTTGGGGGTCATGATGCTGGCCACGCTGGCCGCCAGATTGGATTCAAACCGCACGTCGCGGCCGGTAACTATACCCACCAGTTCACCAGCTTCCATCACTGGCACGCCGGAAATGTTGTGGCGGCGGGTCAGGCTGATCAGGTCGCTAATGGTGGCGGAGGACTCGATGGTGATTGGGTCCCGCACCACGCCGGCTTCGAACTTTTTAACCGCATGCACAGCAGCAGCTTGCTGCTCGATGGTCATGCTTTTGTGAATGATGCCAATGCCGCCTTCTTGCGCCAAGGCAATGGCCAAACGCGACTCGGTTACCGTGTCCATGGCGGCGGAAACCAGAGGGATATTTAAGTTGATTTTGCGTGTTAACGGGGTTTTTAGCGTTACGTCTTTAGCGGTAACAGCGGAATAACCGGGAATTAGCAACACGTCGTCGAACGTCAAGGCTTCTTGAGCGATTCGTAACATAACTACACCTCACCTGTGGGGGGCTTGCGAAAATAAAACCGCCGATTATAGGCGCTTGGTGCGCATCGGTAAACCAAGGGCTGCGGCGGAACGGCTAGGCCCTGCGCGCATAGCGGCTAGGCCCTGCGCGCATAGCGGCTAGGGCGCCTCAAGCCCGGTCACACAGGTGCCGACACGTCCACAAACGCCACGTCAAACCGCTGTTCTAAAACCTTGTCTACACTGAAGCTGGGCCTTGCTACCTTGTAACGCCTGAATCATTTAATCAAGAGGCATGAATGCCGCCAAAACTAACCTCCCGGCCGCACGGACCATGCCAGCCGAGTCGCCGCCCATGAAGCCGCCCAGTCGCCTAACTGCCCAACGCTGGCAACTTGCCGCGCCAGCCACCTTGGTATTGGGGTTGCTCGCCACGGTGTTTTTTGCGGATTTTACGCATCGCGCAATTCTAGAAAAAGCGCGGGCTCAATTCGTCCAAGCGGTCGATGCCACTGAATGGGATGTGCGGGATCGCCTAGAGGGGCCGATTGATGGTTTGCGGGGTGCACTCGGTGCGGCCGCGGCGGCGCAAGGGCTAAACCGCGCCGCCTTTAAACGTTTTATGAGCACACACAATCTGCACGCGGAGTTCCCTGGGGTGCGTGGCTTAGGGTTTATAGAGCGAGTGGCGCGCGACCAGCTGCCGGCATTACTGGACCGTGAACGCGCTGACGAGGCGCCAGACTTCTCCGTAAAAACCAAGGGGGATGCTGCCGACCTGCTTGTCATCAAATATATCGAACCCCTGGACAACAACCGACGCGCGTGGGGGTATGACGTAGGCCAAGAAGCCCGGCGGCGGGCCGCCACCGAACGGGCTATCAACACGGGCGAGCCCGCGCTCACGCGCCGCGTCACGCTGGTACAGGATGCCACTCAGGGCCCAGGCTTTTTGCTGTTTGTACCCAGCTACCGCCCGGGTGCCAGCCTCGCCACACCCGAGCAGCGCCGCGCCGCACTGGAAGGCCTGTTCTACTCCCCCATTGTAGCGGCGGAAATTTTGGCCCCGCTGGCCCATAAAACGCGTGAACGCGTGGAGTTTGCAATATATGACGATGCCGATTTAACCCCCGCCAACCGAATTTACCCGCCGCACGCCGGCCCTTGGCCGAACCGCAAAACCTTGCTAAGCGACACCCGAACCATTGAAGTCGCCGGGCAGACGCTGATATTGACGAGTTACAGCTCACCAGCATTCGAAGCCAGTGTGGATCGCAGCCCAGTATTTATTGTGTTAATCGGCGGCGCCCTGCTTAGCCTAACCTTGGCACTAACCCTGGGGGCGTTAGTTTCCGGCCGTTCCCGGGCCGAAGCCCTAGCCCGCGCTATGACGGCAGACCTTGATCGGCTGGCCAAGGTGGCCCGGTACACCACTAGCGCGGTCTTGATCACCGATGCCGAGATGCGTATTACCTGGGCCAATCGAGCCGGCGAAATGGCCAGTGGTTACCCACTTCACGAATTATTGGGTGTTAAGCCTGGGCTATTAGCCGCAAGCGCCGGCGCCGATGACTCCGGTCGTGCATTACTAAGGGCCATTGAAGCCGTGAAAGCGTTTCGCGGCGAAGTGCTGGCCTTAGGTAAGGAGGGCTCCCAATGGTGGGATGTTGATTTACAACCCCAGTACAACACCGAGGGTGAGCATTGCGGTTTTGTGATTATTCAAACCGATATTACCCAGCGCAAACAAGAACAGGAAACCTTGCATATTGCCTTGGAAAAAAGCGACGCGCTACTGGCCAGTATTAACCAGCTCACTATTGTGTCCATGAGTGATGGCTCGGGTGTTATCACCGAAGCCAATGAAGCCTTCTGCGCCATTAGTGGCTACAGCCGCAACGAACTGCTTGGCAACCGCCACAGTCTGCTCGACGCAGGCGTGCAACCGCGCGAGTTTTTTGCCCAGCTCTGGCAAACCATCGCCACAGGCAAACCCTGGCGCGGGGAAATATGCAACCGCACTAAACAGGGTGAGTTGTATTGGGTGGACACCATTATTGCCCCGGTGAATGATGGGCAGGAGGGCGCCATTAACTTCATTTCCTTTGCCTTCGACATCACCCGCCAGAAGCAAGTGCAAACCCAGCTGCACGCCAGCGAGCGGTTGCTGGACCGCGCAGGCAAGATAGCCAGTTTTGGCGCTTGGGAAATTGACGTGCCCCATCACAGCTTGCGTTGGTCCAACGAGATGCGCGCTTTACACGAGTTAGACGCGCAGTTCCAGCCCGCCATGGCGGGCTTCCTGCGGTTTTATGCGCCGGAATCGCGGCTGATTATTGGCCCTGCCTTTAAGCAAGCCTTAGCCACCGGCATCGGTTGGGATTTAGAGCTAGAAGTCATCACTGCCCAAGGCAACCGGCGGTGGGTGCGCTCCGTCGCAGAAGCCGACGGCCCGGAACGCCTAGTGGGCACCTTGCAAGACATCACCGCCATGCGTGAAGTCCAGCAAACGCAACAACAGTTATTACGCCGTTTAGATGTTGCCACCGCCTCCGCCGGCATAGGTATTTGGGAATTCGACCCCGCCACACGCAAATTAGTGGGGGACGAGCGCATGTTCGGCATGTACGGCCTAAGCGGCGAGCAGGACCGAGACGCCTATCAGCTGTGGGACCATTGCCTAGGCAGTGACCACAGTGAGCGCGTCAAGCAGGAGCTGCTGCTCGCACTGCGCGGCACCAAAGATTTTGCCACCGAATGCCGTACGGTTTGGCCCAATGGCCAGCAGCGCCACCTAAAATCCTTCGCCCGCGTGATCCGCGACGAGCAGGGCCGTCCGCAACGCGTGTACGGCGTAAATCTCGATATCACCGACCTTAAAAAGGCCGAACAAGACCAGCGCGACACCTCGGCATTTTTGGGCACGGTGCTGGACTCAGCCTCCGAAATTGCCATCATCGGCACCGACCTTGCGCTCAACATCACCGTATTTAACCGGGGCGCCGAGCGCTTGTTAGGGTATCGGGCCGACGAACTATTGGACGTCTGTACCCCCGCGACCTTTCACCTAGCCAGCGAGATGGAAGCGCGCGGCCGTGAGCTGAGCGCCCAGTACGGCTATGAAATTAGCGGCCCCGCCGTATTTAACGACCCGCACCTCTTAGGCAACGCCTGCGAGTGGACCTACGTTCACAAAAATGGCCACCAGATCGCGGTTTCACTCTGCGTGACCCAAATGCTGGGCGCAAACGGCGAGCCATTAGGCTACTTGGGAATAGCCACCGATATCACACAGCTCAAACAGTTTGAACGCAGCATGCGTTTGGCCGCGGAATTGGCCGAGCAGGGCAGCCTAGCTAAAAGCCGGTTTTTGTCTAATATGAGCCATGAAATCCGCACCCCCATGAATGCCATTTTGGGCATGCTCACACTGCTAAACCGCACCGACCTGAACGCCAAGCAGCAGGACTATCTCAGCAAAACCCAAGGTGCCGCACAATCCCTCCTCGGCCTGATCAACGACATTCTCGATTTTTCTAAAATTGAGGCTGGCAAGCTCAACCTGGACCCGCGCCCCTTTAGTCTAAATACCTTGCTAAGCAATTTGTCGGTAATTATGGCCGCCAACCTGCACGACAAACCCTTGGAGCTATTGTTCGACCTAGACGCTGAATTGCCCGACCAGTTAAACGGCGACGATACGCGCTTGCAGCAGGTACTTATTAACTTAGCGGGCAACGCCGTTAAGTTTACAGCCAGCGGTGAGGTGTGTATTACCCTGCGCCTACTCGCCCAGCAACCGGGTGCGGTGCACGTTGAAATAGCGGTAACTGACACCGGTATTGGTATAGCCGTCGATCAACAAGCCCATGTCTTCGCCGGGTTTTCGCAAGCGGAAGCCGCCACTACGCGGCGCTATGGTGGCACCGGCTTAGGGTTGGCCATTAGCCAAAAACTCATTAGCCTTATGGGCGGAGAACTCACCTTAACCAGTGAGCTAGGGCGTGGCAGCTGTTTTAGTTTCAGCTTATGGCTGCGCACCGCACCGCAAGCCTATAGCCAGCCCGCAGGGCCAGCGCGGCGCGTGCTGATTGTGGACGACCACGCCAAAGCCCTAGACCTATTCGGGCGCATGACACACAGCCTCAACTGGCAGGCCAGCCTAGTGGGCAGTGGCACGCAAGCACTGAGCCTGTTTTGTGAAACCCAGCGGCCGCCCCACTTCGACGCCCTGATCATCGACTACGCCATGCCCGGGCTGGATGGTTTACAAACCCACCAGGGGTTGGCCGCACTCAGTGTGGATGCCCTGCCTCCGGTGATTTTTTTAGGTCACCAACAAAGCGACATGCCAACACACACCGAGTCCGCCGTTCACTGGTTAGCCAAGCCGCTCACCGCCAGCATGCTAAGCGCCGCGGTGGAGCGTGCCCTCAACCCAAACCGGCAAACCGCGCTGGCACCTAGTCAGCGCCTAACCGGCTTACATTTACTGCTGGTAGAAGACAACCTCAACAACCAACAAGTGGCCTTCGAATTACTGACAGAACAAGGAGCTGTAGTCACCTTGGCCAATAATGGGCAAGAAGGTGTAGAGGCCGTTATGCATGCGCGGTTTGATGCGGTGCTTATGGACCTGCAAATGCCGGTAATGGACGGTTACACCGCCACGCAACAGATCCGCCAGCGCTATAGGCTAGAGCAGCTGGTGGTTATTGCCATGACAGCCAATGCCCTAACCATCGACCGCGACTCCTGCATTGAGGCGGGAATGAACGATCACGTGGGCAAACCCTTCGTACTTGAACAGTTAATAGCCTGCATCCTCCAGCACACTCGCCCCAATATACAGCAGGCGCTAAGCGACCCGATGCCCGAACCCCTCGCAGTTGAAGCGCCCAGCGTTGATTTGGCCATTGAAATGGACAAAGCCGTGGCCATGATGGGCGGCCGTCAAAGCCTATACACACGGTTGTTCAAACGCTTTTTGAGCGAGTTGGCAGCTACACTGATTGAGTTCCAACAGCTGCTGCAAGCCGAACAGTTCGTAGATGCCCACCGCCAAATGCACACCCTGAAAGGGCTCTGCGCGACGCTAGGGCTTACCCACCTGAACCACGTGGCCGCCGAGCTGGAGCACGAACTCAAAACCCCCATAACCTCTGAACAATCCACCCTTATGCTGAAGCGCTGGGGCACAGCCATTGAGGAAGCTTCGCCCGGCATGGTGGCGTTAGGGGAAACACTGGCTTAGTAGTTTTCGGCAGTGGCGGCTGGCACTGGTCTCGCTACATCCGCTGTATCCTCTGTGTATTTTACCGGTTTGGCCCGCGCCCTTTGTGGGTTTGGCATGCTTCATCCCATAGGAAAGCTGGCCCATGGTGGCCATAGACCTCGGCTCTCAACATCCTCCTTCACCCACCACTTCCAAGCGCGTTGAACCTAGAAACCTCAATTAAGCGCCAAAAAGCTGTGTAATCCATTGGTGTGATGAGTGAAAGTTAAAAACACGGGCAACCGGGTTGGTTGTTCGTGATTTTTAACTTTTTGCTAGGCGCTGCCCCGGGGGGCGCAGACTTTGGTGATTCAACTGAGGTTTCTAGGTTCACTTGCCCCTCGCCCTAGAAATCTCAGTTGCACTTAAAAAAACCCCGTGCCTCGTTGGCTTCGCGTGCAACTTCCGCTAAGCGCACATTTGGGTTTGCGCAAACCTTAGTGATCCACTAGAGGTTGCTAGTTAATTGTGCGCGGCAATTTTTTACTCAAGCCGAACCCAACCAGACTCTAAACACTAATTATTTATCACGAGTTATTACTGAAAAAACTAACACTTTAGTATGAGATTTTTTTTGCCGATTTAATTATTTTTCTAATAATTTAGCGGGCCGGCCTTAATTAATCGCGCTACAACAGGATTCGAAGAATTTTCTGATAATTTTTGCGGCAGAAATTCAATCCAAAAAACTAAAAATTGGCTTAACAGCAAGCAAAACAGGTACACTCCTGCCAGCCAACAATTAACCAAACACAAAACACTCCAAAACAAATCTCAGTGGTTTCCCGCCGGTATTTTTAGCAACCACAAATAACAAATTAAAAACAGTTTTGGCAAAACCATCCTAGGAGAACCGTATGACTCAATTACCACAAAGCACTCACAAACCACTGCTCCAGAAATCCACCATAGGTCTTAGCGCAGCTTTGGCCGCGCTGCTCCTGAGCGGCGCAACACAGGCCGCCAGCCTCACCCCCACCACGTTAAACGTTAAATTCGCAGTGATCTGGGACCAATCCAACATTAGCCCTAACGCTCAGTCATTCGGGCTAGCCACTGACCAGGAAACCTGGACAACCACCCTAAAATTGGGCAACGAACCCTTCGTCGCAAGTGCCAATTGCACCGGCGCAACTTGCCCCACCAGCCTTACCACCACTGAAACTAGCGAAGCCAGTACCCTATTCAATATTGTGTCTAGTAGCGAAATTCCCTCCACCAGCGACGCCGCCATGTTTGACACGCTCACTAGCCGTGACGTTTTCGAGTACTCCTCCAATATCGCCAATTCCAACAGTGAATATTTCAGCATCACCGACGAAACATTTGGCCGCTACGTGCCAACAGTTGGCAACCAAATGGTTACCTGGGGCAAAACACGCACCATCACCACCCCCAATTTACCCCTTGGCACGATTGCTAAATCTTCTGCGGGTGTTTTCAACACCTTGTCCAATACCAGCATTACCTATGCCGTAACGGACTATTTCGTGAACAACGTGTTGCAGGTGGCATACGGTAAAACCGGTCGAGCCCATGTGGTATCCATCACCCAAGTGAACCCAACCACGCCTCCACCAGTTGCGCCGGCCACCTGTAGCTATCAAGTATTTTCCGACTGGGGCACCGGCTTCACCGCACAAGTCACCATTAAAAATGAAACCAGTTCGCCCATTACGGGCTGGCAACTCGCGTTTAATTTCCCGAGCGGTGCAGCCATTGGGCAGTATTGGAGCGCGGCAATAAAGGGCACCGCCCCCGCCTATAGCGCCAGCCCTGCGTCTTGGAATACAACTATTCTGCCCGGCCAACAAATTAACTTTGGTTTTAATGGCGTTAAACAAACCGGGCAATCCCCCGCCGCCAAAATTAGCAGCAGCCTTTGCCGCTAATCACCCGGCCACACCCATTCGGCGCCCAAAGGTTTTCCTTTGTGGTGCCGAATGTTTCATCCCCTGCAATCAAAGCCCAGACCTAGCGTACACTGCCCACTTTTTAGCGGGAGCCCCGTCATGCTTGCACCGCCTAATGACCGCGTAATTTACAGCGTCAGCCAGCTCAACAACCAAATCCGCCAAATGCTGGAAGGTCTGCCGTTGCTTTGGATTGAAGGCGAAATCAGCAATCTGTCTCGGCCGTCTTCTGGCCATTGGTACTTCACCCTCAAAGACGCCCAAGCCCAGGTGCGCTGCGCCATGTTCCGCAACCGCAATGGCGGTCTACGGTTTGCTGCACAAGACGGGCAGAAGGTGTTAGTACGCGCCAAGGTGAGCCTGTATGAAGGCCGGGGCGACTATCAGCTCATCGTGGAACACATGGAACCCGCCGGGCTTGGGGACTTGCAGCGCCAATTCGAGCTACTCAAAGCGCAACTGGACGCCGAAGGCCTTTTCGCCAGCGCCAATAAAAAGCCGTTGCCGTTTCTGCCCCAGCGCATTGGCCTCATCACCTCGCCCACCGGCGCGGCCATCCGCGACCTGATCCAGGTGCTCGGCCGCCGTTTCCCCGCCGTGCCCTTAGTCGTTTTACCCGTGGCGGTACAGGGCAAAGACGCCGCTGGAGAAATCGCCCAAGCCATCGCCAAGGCTAATACCCTCAGCCTGTGCGATTTATTGATCGTGGGGCGCGGTGGTGGCTCGTTGGAAGATTTATGGGCGTTCAATGAAGAAATTGTGGCGCGCGCCATAGTGGCCAGCCGCATTCCCATCATCAGCGCCGTAGGCCATGAAACCGATGTCACCATCGCCGATTTTGTAGCCGACCTCCGCGCGCCCACCCCCTCTGCCGCTGCGGAATTGGCCGTGCCTCATCACGATGAATTAGCGCAGATGTTTGCCGGTCGCCTCACCCAGCTAAAGCGCGCACTGGCGCGAAGGCTGGATAAACATCACTACCGGCTTGAAGCGCTCAATGCCCGCCTACGCCACCCCGGCCAACGAGTACGAATGCACCAACAACGGGTGGACATGTTAGAACTGCGCCTGCGCAATGCCTGGCAAAAGCGCTACCAACAGGCACACCAGCAGCTGGCAAAGCAACAGGCGCTGCTGCACCAACACAACCCCAAAAGAAAGCTGGCCTTGCGCCAACAGCAATTGCAACAACTGCAGGCCCGCTTGCCCCTAGCCTGGGCCCGACTGCTCCACAACCACCAGCAACGCCTAGCGCAAAACGCGGCATTACTGCACAGCCTAAGCCCCCTGCCAACACTACAGCGCGGCTACACCCTGGCACTGAATAGCCAAGGCCAGTTGATTCGCTCTGTCACGGCGGTGGCTAGCCAACAAGAAATTAGGCTGCGTTTTCATGATGGTGAAGCGAGCGTTAAAGTGCTGTAGTGCGTGAAGCCTAGTGCTTCGCGCCGCGTAGGGTTCTCGTTGCGCTGCCGAAGCGGCTCAGTCAACCCTAATTAGGAACGCGATCGGTCCAGCCGGCGCAGCCACCAGCGTGAATAAGTGAAGAATTTTCGCCCTCCCAAAATAAATGCTTACCAACGCTACAGTCACGTTCCTGCCGAAGCGGGACCAGCCCGTTTTTTGGCCGAGTGGAGAGGTGATTTTTAGGGGCAAATGGACAGGACGTCCAGTTGAGCCGTGACGGGACAGGATGTCACG
Source organism: Thalassocella blandensis (assembly GCA_945882995.1). Lineage (GTDB taxonomy): Bacteria > Pseudomonadota > Gammaproteobacteria > Pseudomonadales > Cellvibrionaceae > CAMCXE01. The sequence goes on from CAMCXE010000004.1 coordinate 15,520, forward strand.
CCACGGCGACCCTCAAAATTGCCTCGGAGGGAGGGGATTTTTGCGTAGCAAAAACCAAAAAGTCGGGTGGCCTTTCTTTTTGGTGACTTTTTCTTTGGCCACGCAAAGAAAAAGTTACTCGCCCAGGAGGGCGAAATAGAGGCTAGAAATCACTCGAAAAATCAACTTTGCCCTTAGCTTGATGACATTGGCAACGCAACCCCGCGCACTTACCAGATCCAATCTAGGTTAAGCAATCACCCCACACACGTGAGCTATGGCGCACAAGCAACAACGCAACAGCCTACAGACGCACTTGATACCAAACTTTAACCTTAGCGCCACGAACAAGCGTTCGTTTTTGACCAAACTTTATTAAATTGACTATTCAGAGGTATCAAATGGAGATTGTTATGACCACTCGTGAAACTCAAGCCATCAGCCAAACCAACCAAGCCCGTCGCCATGCCATGCTACTGGTCGTGAGCGTATTGGCACTGCTGCTAGCGGTTATCGCCGTGCCGCGCAGTTTTGCGCTGGAACCAGCCGCCGCGCCGCCTGCCAAAACGGCTCCCGCCGCCGCTAAGGCGGCATCAACGCAAAGTGCTACCCTCAACATCAACACCGCTGACGCCGCCGCACTGGCGGCGGGCTTAGTAGGTGTTGGCCCAGCCAAGGCGGATGCCATTGTGGCCTATCGCACCGAGAAGGGTAAATTCACCTCTATCGACCAACTGCTGGATGTAAAAGGCATTGGTCAAGCCACGCTGGAGAAAAATCGGGAGAAAATCAGCCTCTAAACTTATCCAATCTTTACCCCGGGTCACTCAGTGATCCGGGCGTTTGACGCCACCCTTACCGAGAAGCCCAAATAACCCCGCCCGCAATGGATAGACTCTAAACCTGCTAGAATCCGTTACTGGCCGTCACCCCTCGCGCGCCCAATTAGCCACTCCACCGAACATATCCCTCCCCGCAGGTTCTCTCGTGCGCACTACTGTTACTCTATTATTCGGCCTGTGCTGCTTCAGCTCATTCAGTCAAGGCGCCGAGCGCCCAGCTTCCCCCGTATTTATCTACCAACTAGCCGCAGGCGATGTGGAGCAACCGGTCAATTTAATGGGGCATGTGTCGGCGCTGGAAACCACCAACATTACCGCCTCCGTCACCGAGCTAGTTTCCGCCATCCATTTCAGTGACGGCCAAACCGTGCAAGCCGGCGATCTTCTACTTGAAATGACCAGCGCCGAAGAGCATGCACAACTCAGCCAATTGCGCGCCCAAACGCTGGACGCGCAGCAGCAATATGACCGTTTACGCGCATTAAAAGCCGCCAAACTCACCAGCGATGCCTCCTTGGATCAGCAGCGTGCAAGCTACGAGTCCCTGCAAGCACAGTTGAAAGCCGTACAAGCGCGCCTAGCTGACCGGCTCATATTGGCCCCATTCACCGGCAGACTCGGGCTGCGACGCATAAGTGTCGGCAGTTTGATCCGCCCCGGCGACCTCATCGCCACACTTGAAGATGACAGCCGCGTAAACCTCGATATTGAAGTACCCGAAGCGCTGCGCAACTTGATTACCGAACGAGCGCCGTTTGAAGCGCAAACTCTCGACGGTGTGGTACACATTCAGGGCCAGCTCGACCATTTTGACCGACGCTCCAACCCCACCACCCACAATCTTCTAGCCCGCAGCACCCTGCCCAACGCCAAGGGCGAGCTGCTCAGCGGTATGAGCCTGAAGGTGCAAATTCGTCGACACCGCCACAACCAGCTCATGGTGCCGGAATCGGCGCTCATTCAAGAAGGCACCCGTAGCTATGTGTTTGTGTTGCTGCCAGACGCTAAGGTGAAGCGCCAAAGTATCCAGGTAGACCTCCGCCAAAACGGCTGGGTTACCATTAGCAGCGGCTTGGCCTTGGGCGACAAAATTGTCACCCAAGGCGCCGCGCGTCTAACGCCTGGGGCCAGTGTCAAAATCATGGGCGAAGATCACGGGCAGCCATTGCATGACATTCTGCAGCAGGCCAAACCCTAATGTGGTTGTCCGACACCAGTATTAAACGGCCCGTTTTTGCTTCGGTAATTGCGTTGCTGTTATTAGTTGCCGGTACAGCGGCCTTCAACAGCCTACCGCTGCGCGAATACCCGAACATCGATGCACCCGTGGTATCGGTGCAAACCGACTACACGGGGGCGGCGGCCGCGGTGGTGGACAGTCGCATCACCCAAGTTATTGAAAACCGCGTAGCCGGCATCGAAGGTATTCGCTTCATCGAATCCAATTCCGAGGATGGGCGCTCCACCATCAAGCTGGAGTTTAGCCTCAGCCGCAACATGGACGACGCCGCCAACGATGTGCGTGATCGCGTCAACCGCGCCCTCCCCAGCCTGCCACCGGAAGCCAAAACGCCGGACATTCAAAAGGTGGACGCCAATGAAGACGCCATTATCTGGTTTAACTTCGCTAGCGATACCCTAAGCATTCCCCAACTCACCGACTACGCCAACCGCCACTTGGTGGATCAATACGCCACACTACCCGGCGTAGCGCGGGTACGAGTAGGCGGCGGGCAAACCTATGCCATGCGTGTCTGGCTGGACGTGGACAAACTCAACGCTTGGCAACTCACCGCGGATGACGTGGAACAAGCCCTGCGCCGTGAAAACGTAGAGCTACCCGCCGGCGCCATCGAATCCGTCCACCGGCAATTCACATTGCGGGTAGAGCGGCGCTTCTCCAGCGCCGAATCCTTCGCGCAGCTGGTGGTGCAGCGTGACCCTAAGGGTGGTTTGGTGCGCTTAGGCGATATCGCCACCATCGAAAAAGGCACGGTGGAATACCGCAGTATGTTTCGCGGTAACGGCAGCAACATGGTGGGCATAGGGATTATCAAACAGTCCACCGCCAATACCCTGTTGGTGGCCCGAGAGGCCAAAACCAAAACCGCGCAACTGAACAAAACCCTGCCCAAGGGTTTAGCGCTATTTAATAGTTACGACTCCTCCGTTTTTATTGAAGAAGCTATCAGCGAGGTCTACCGCACCTTCGCTATAGCCGCTGCCCTCGTGATCTTAGTAATTTACCTGTTTCTGGGTAGTGCGCGCGCCACGCTTATCCCTGCGATTACCGTTCCCGTCAGCTTAATTGCCACCTTTACGGTGCTTAAAGTCATGGGCTACAGCTTGAATATGCTCACGCTGCTCGCCCTCATTTTGAGTGTGGGCCTAGTGGTAGACGACGCCATTGTGGTGCTCGAAAATATTCACCGGCGCATGCGCGAACTCGGCGAGTCCACTATGGTGGCAGCGTTTCGCGGCACCCGTGAAGTGGGGTTTGCCGTCATAGCCACCACCTTGGTGCTAGCGGCTGTGTTTGTGCCCATTGCGTTTGTGGAAGGCGATTTGGGCCGTTTGTTCGCCGAATTTGCCGTGACCATGAGTACCGCGGTGCTGTTTTCGGCACTGATCGCGCTCACGCTAGCGCCCGTCATCGCCTGCCGGCTGCTGCCCAACACACCCATGCACAACCCTCGCGGCCCTGCGCGCTGGACTAACCAAGCCTTCCTTGCCACCAGCCGTGGCTATCAGCGGCTGCTGGACAAAACCCTGCACAGGCCCTGGCTGGCGGCCGGTGTGGTGTTGCTCAGCGTTATCTTGGCCGGCCTGTTGTTTAACGCCCTGCCCAAGGAATATGCACCCAACGAAGATCGCGGCAATTTCACCATTATGGTCAATGGGCCGGAAGGTGCGTCCTACAGTTACATGGAGCAGTATCTGCTGGAAATTGAAGCGCGCCTCATGCCGTTTGTGGACCGCCAAGAAGCAGACCGCATTCTCATGCGCGCCCCGCGCAGCGCCTCGGCCACCGCCGCCAGTTTTAACACCGGCATGGCCATAGTATCGCTGCGTCCCTGGCATGAGCGTCGCGACGGCTGGGCCATCATGGCCGATATGCGCAAAGCCCTAGCCGACTTACCGGGGGTGCAAGTGGTACCCGTCATGCGACAAGGCTTATCCAGCAGCGCCAGCAAACCCGTGGCCGTAGTCCTAGCCGGCGGCACCTACCAAGAACTCGCCCAATGGCGCGACACGCTATTCGCCGCCATCAACGATGATAACCCCGGTTTTTCAGGGTTGGATTCCGACTACAAACAAACCAGCCCACAGCTCAAAGTGGACATTCAATATGAACGCGCCGCCGAACTCGGCGTATCCATCCAAACCATTGGCCGCACCCTTGAAACCTTGCTGGCCTCCCGCCGCGTCACCACGTTTATGGACGCCGGTGAAGAATACGATCTGCTCCTAGAAGGTAACCGCGAGCAACACCGCAACCCACAAGACATCCACCGCATTCAAGTGCGCTCGGAAACCACAGGGCAGCTCATCTCTCTAGCCAACCTAGTGAAACTCAGTGATTTCGCGGATTCCAAAACCCTCAACCGCTTTAACCGCAACCGAGCCATTACCATCGACGCCAACCTCGAAGGCAGTTACACCCTCGACAAAGCCTTAGCCCACCTTGAACAACTGGTTAAAACTCGCCTGCCAGAAACCGCCGTGCTGGACTACAAAGGCCGCTCACGAACCTTCAAGGATTCCAGTCAGGCCAGCTACTGGGCCTTTGCCTTAGGGATTCTGGTGATGTTTCTGGTGCTGGCCGCACAATTTGAAAGCTACATCAACCCGCTAGTCATCACATTGACGCTGCCCCTCGCCATCGCTGGCGGCCTCCTAGGGCTGTGGCTAACCCACGGCTCCCTCAATCTCTACAGTCAAATTGGCTTGATTATGCTGCTCGGACTGGCCGCCAAAAACGGCATTCTGATTGTGGAATTCGCCAACCAAAAACGCGACCAAGGCCTGCCGCTAGACCAAGCCATCCGCACCGCTGCGGCCGTGCGCCTGCGCCCCATTATCATGACCAACATCACCGCACTGGCTGGCGCCGTGCCGCTTATTTTAACGTCCGGCGCCGGCGCCGAAACCCGCAATGTGCTGGGCGTTACGCTATTTTCCGGTGTATTAGCCGCTACCCTTTTTACCCTGTTTGTGGTGCCAGTCGTCTACCGGCTGCTGGCGCCCTTCACCCAATCCCCCACTGCTACCAGCCGCCAACTCCAACACGCACTCCAGGAAGACACCACAGATGTATAGCGCCGCCCCAAGCCCCACACGCACCTACCATTACGGGCAACTTTTACGCACCAAGCTGCACATAACCGCACTCAGTCTCGGCCTGAGCTTGGCTACGCTCGCACAGGCCGAGCTACCCGCATTGCTGGCGCCCTTAGCCACAGATACCCCTAGCCAAGTCCTGGGCGAAACACTCGTCGCCAGCAGCGATCTCCTCGAGGTATACCAAACCAACACCAATTTTTGGCTGATCGACGGGCAGCTCGCGCCACAGACCGGGGCAATGCTCGACGCCATAGCGCAGGTAGAAATCGAAGGCCTGTTGCCCACGGACTACCATCAAAGCGCTTTACAAGCCCATTGCACGCCTACCACATTCACCCCGCCGGATGCCCCCGCCTGCGAACTCCTGTTCAGCGACGCCTTTTTAACCCTGGCCCACCATTTGGCCAGCGGTAAAGTGGCGCCCGAATCCCTAACGCCGGAGTGGAAACGTAAATCCCCGCCCATCCAAGCTGCACCGCTGATGCAGCAGCTTAAAGGCGGCAAAACCGTAGCCGAACTTCTTAGCCTCCTCAGGCCCAAAGCGCCGGAATACGCCGCACTGATGGCTGAACTCAAAATCATGCGCGAACGCAGTACCCGCGCACCCGAATGGCCGGCCATGGCAAACACACCCGCCATCAAAGCCCAAATGGAAGACCCCCGCCTCCCGCTCATCACCGAACGCCTCAAGTTCTGGGGTGACCTTCCTCAGGACTATGTCGGTACCCAGAGCTACGACGCCACACTACAAGCCGGCATAAAACACTTCCAACAGCGCAACGGCCTGGATGACGACGGCGTCATTGGCAAATCCAGCTTGCAAGCGCTTAACCTCGGGCCCAGCCATCGCGTCAAACAACTCATCGGCAATTTGGAGCGCTGGCGTTGGCTACCGGAGGATCTTGGCCAAAAATACATCATGGTCAACATCCCCAGTTTTGAACTTAAGGTCGTCGTCGGCAACCAAGTAGTCCTGCACAAGCCGGTCATTGTGGGGCGCAGTGCACGCCATACCCCCATTTTCAGCAGCCGCATCAACCGGCTGATTTTCAACCCAACATGGACCGTACCCACCAAAATTGCGGTAGAGGACAAACTGCCAGAAATTCGCCGCGACCCCGACTTCCTGCAGAAACTGGGCATTGTGGTTTACGAACGCGACCGAGTAGTAGACCCCGCGGGGGTGAACTGGCGGCGCTTGAACAAAAATAATTTCCCGTTCCGACTGGTGCAACAACCGGGACCTCAAAACGCATTAGGCCAAGTGAAATTTGTGATTCCCAATACCGACGACATCTATATGCACGACACCCCCACCCGTAACCTGTTCAGCCGCGCCGAACGCGCTTTTAGCTCGGGCTGTATACGCGTGCACAAACCATTGGAGCTGGTGGAGTGGCTACTCGCCGCACAAGACTGGGACATGGCCAAAATCGAAGCGGCTATCGCCACTGGCGAGACACAAGCCATTGAACTTAAAATCCCCGTGCCCGTACACCTCGAATACTGGACCGCCATCCTTGACGGCACAGGCGCCATTGCCTTCCGCACCGACCTTTACGACCGCGACCTCAGCCTCTGGCAAGCGCTTCAATCACCGGCGAGCAACCTGCACTGACTCTCATGATGAATTCACACAAAACGACTTCCGCTGGCCGCATCGGCCTGCTAATCACCAGCCTCTGGTTCTCCGGCCTCGCTTTGGCGGCAACACCGCCGGCGGCAAACAGCGCACTAGATTCGCCGGCCACACAAAATACCTCACCACCGCAGCGCACCCATAAGAAGGGTCGCAGCACGCCAAACGCCCAGAGCACAGCGGCCACCGATAGCGGGACTAAAGCCGTGTCCCCCAAAAAACGCCCTGTAAAAACACGCAGCGCCAAAACCAAACAGAGGCAAAAGGCACCCAAACTCGCAACCCCTACCGCCACAGCTAGCCTTCCCAGCAGCGGCCCACACTTCACCTCAGCCAAAGCCAGTCTGCAGCTCACCGTCAACGGTAAAGCCATACCCTACCAGCGCTTTTTTTATACGCTTTCACCCAAGCAGCAACTGCGTTTTGCACTAGGCAACAACAATGACCCCTACGAACTCAGCATTAATGGACAAATTCTAAAGGAGGAACATCGCACCTGGCAGTGGCAAGCACCGGACAAACCCGGTCAGTATCAGCTGCAATTAATGGAGAAACTGACCCACAAAACACTCACCCTCGCGCTCTTCGTATTAACCCCGCTAAAAGGTAAAGCGCAGGCGATTAACGGTTTCCAAATTGGTCGCTACCCGCCAGCCAAAGACGGCAAAAAAGAATACGAAGCACCCAAAGGCTTTATAGAAGTCACCGCCAAAAACGCCGGCTACTATGTGTCGCCGCATTTCCAATTAGCGCAATTTACCTGCAAACAAAAATGCACCTTTCCCGCCTATGTAGCCCTACAGCCCGACCTAATTGAAAAGCTCGAACTACTGCTGGAAGAAGTTAACAAACGCGGCTTGCGGCTGGACAAGTTTGAAGTTATGAGCGGATTCCGCACCCCCTATTACAACAAATCCATTCGCAACGTCACCCACTCCCGCCACATTTACGGCGGCGCCGCCGATATTTTTATCGACGTCAGCCCCAAAGACGGAGTAATGGACGACCTCAATGGCGACCGCAAATACGACAAACAAGACGCCGCCCTACTCTATGACATCGCCGACAAAATCAGCACCCGCCACCCCGACCTAGCCGGCGGCATCGGGCAATATTCTTCCACAGGAGCCCACGGCCCCTTCGTGCACGTGGACGTGCGCGGCACTCAAGCCCGCTGGGGCAAATAACAACCCAACCCAATTCATAGATTTTGTAGCTCAGTCTGGTTAATCTAGCTATGCTTGGACGTCATACTTCACACCAATAACAATAAGGGGCACTCAGTGACCGCACCAACTGCATCCACCACCGTGGAACCAGAAGCCTTAGCCAAACTCAGCTGGCGGGAAAAAATCAGCTACGGAATGGGGGATTTTGGCTTCAATCTGTACTGGACCAATATTTCCGCGTTTTTGTTGTTTTTTTATACCGACGTATTCGGCATTACCGCCGCCGCCGCCGGCTTCATGATGACCTTCATCAAACTCGTTAACGCCTTCACAGACCCGCTGATCGGCGCCTTGTCCGACCGCACCAAAACCCGACACGGTAAATTCCGCCCTTTTCTACTCTGGTTTGCGGCGCCACTCACAGTCTCCGCCGTACTCGTCTACACCACACCCAATCTTGATGGCGACGGCAAACTCATCTGGGCCTATTGCACCTACCTCTTCATGATGGTGTCCTACACCTGCATCAATATCCCCTACGGCGCCCTGTCGGGCGTATTAACCGCCGAACCGCAAGAACGCGTTACCATCAACGCCGTGCGTTTTGTGGGCGGTTTTACCGGGGGCACCTTGGTAACTTGGGCCACACCTAAGCTCGTGCTCTGGCTGGGTGATGGCAACACACAAACCGGCTGGCAGCTAGCCATGGTATTTTGGGGCATTTGTGCCACCGTACTGTTCGTTAATACCTTTCTGAACACCAAAGAGCGCGTCGAACCCATCAGTGAAAAACAATCCAAAGTTGTCGAGGACCTTAAAGACCTCTGCGGCAACGGCCCTTGGTTGGTACTGTTTTTCCTCGCTTTGGTCATCATGATTACCATCAACATTCGCACCGCATCGGCTATTTACTACACCAAATACGTGGCTGAACCCTCTTACTTGCTCAGTGATTTTTTCCTACCCTCCTACTTGATTGCATCGGCCTGCGGCGCCGCGCTCACACCATTTCTCACTAGGTTCCTAGATAAAAAAATCCTCATGATGGTGCTGCTTACACTCACCGGCGTGTTTTCCATCGGTTTCTATTTTGTACCCCGCGACCAACCCCTGCTGATGCTGGCACTGCAAATTGGCATGGGTTTGGCGCTTGGCCCCAAGTCACCCCTAGCTTTTTCCATGTATGCCGACACTGCTGACTACAACGAATGGCGCACCGGCCGCCGCGCCACAGCCATGACGTTTGCCGCCGCCACCTTCTCACAAAAGCTGGGAACCGCTTTAGCCACGGCGGTCATCGGCTCAGTATTTGCCGCCATGGGTTATGTGGCCAACGCCACCCAAACCCCTGACTCGCTAGACGGTATAGTGATGTTAATGTCCATAATCCCCGGCATTTGTGCCTTCGGCGCCGCCGCTATCCTTACTTTTTACACCCTCGACAAAAAACAACTTGCGGCAATTCAAATCGAATTGGCGGAACGCAAAGCCGAACAAGAAGCAAAACACTACTAATTGCAGCCCAACCCATCAGGCGCCTACTGAGGCGCCTTTTTTATTACAGGAGCCCCCATGTCCGCCCCAACTACCAGCCCGCTGCGCCCCACCCACAATGGCGCGCGCTTTGAACTCAACGACCCCACCGTAATGCCCCGCGCCGCCGGCTTCCTTTGGAACCAGCGCATGATGATCCAAGTGACCTGCCGTGGTTACGCCATTGCGCAGTTCATGCAGCCCGAACCCGCCAAATACGCCTACGCCCCCAACCTTGAAGCCAAAACCTTCATGCAGCCCGAACAGCCCTACTATAGCCATCACCCTGGCCGCTTTTTCTATGTGAAAGACGAAGACACCGGCGAGATTTTTTCTGCACCCTACGAACCTGTGCGGGCCAAACCCGATACCTGGACATTCTCCCTAGGCAAAAGCGACATTCAATGGCACCTTGAGAAAAATGGCATAGCGCTGGATATCACCCTAGGCGTACCCACTGAAGATGTGGTGGAACTCTGGCAACTGAAAGTCAGTAACATCTCCGGTCGCCCGCGCAACATCAGCGTTTACACCTACTTCCCCGTGGGTTACATGAGCTGGATGAACCAAGGCGGACAATACCGTCCCGACCTCGGCGGCATAGTGGCCAAATGTATTACGCCCTACCAAAAAGTGGCCGACCACTTTAAAAACAAATACTTCAAAGACAACACCTACTTTTTAGCGGACCAAATTCCCACCGCGTGGGAAGTGAAACAAGAGGCCTTTGAAGGTGAAGGCGGCCTGCACAACCCCACCGGCGTGCAACAAACCCAACTCAATAACGGCGATGCACTCTACGAAACCCCCGCCGCCGTATTGCAATACCGCCTCAATTTAGCGGCCGATCAACAACAAACCTACCACTTTATATTCGGCCCCGCCTTTGATGATGCCGAAATTCAGAGCATGCGCCAACGCTACCTCGGCGCCGACGCCTTCGCACGCACCGCCAACGAATACGCCGCCTATGTAGCGCAAGGCAGCGGCTGCTTAGAAATCCACACCCCCGATGCCGCACTGGACAACTTCGTCAACCAGTGGCTGCCGCGCCAAATTTTTTACCACGGCGACGTCAACCGCCTCACCACCGACCCCCAAACCCGCAATTATTTGCAAGACAACATGGGCATGAGCTACATCAAGCCCCAAGTCACTCGCGCCGCCTTTTTACACGCCCTTAGCCAGCAAGAAGTCAACGGCGCCATGCCCGACGGCATCCTCCTCACCGAAGGTGCCGAACTCAAATACATCAACCAAATCCCCCACACCGACCACTGCGTCTGGCTGCCGGTCTGCCTCAAAGCCTATCTTGACGAAACCAACGACTACGCGATTCTCCACGAAATAGTCACCGACAGCGAAGGTCACAGTCGCAGTGTTTTCGAACGCATCACCAACGCCATGCGCTGGTTATTAACCGCCCGGGACCATCGCGGCCTCAGCTTCATCGCCCAAGGCGATTGGTGCGACCCCATGAACATGGTGGGTTATAAAGGTAAAGGTGTCTCCGGCTGGCTGTCAGTCGCCAGTGCCTACGCACTCAACCTTTGGTCCGACATTGCGAAAAGCGAACACCAAGGGTCCGTTGCCGAAGAAATGAAAGCCGGCGCAGACAACCTCAATACCGCCGTCAACGACCACATTTGGGATGGCAACTGGTTTGCACGCGGCATCACTGACGACAACGTAATTTTTGGCATCAGCCGCGACCCCGAAGGCCGCATTTACCTTAACCCACAAAGCTGGGCCATTTTAGGCGGCGCCGCCGGCCCCGAGCAGCGCAGGCTCATGATTAACGCCATTGCAGAACAACTGGAAACCCCTTACGGCGTAACCATGTTCGCCCCCGCCTACACCGCCATGCGCGACGACGTCGGCCGCGTCACCCAAAAATTCCCCGGCTCGGCGGAAAATGGCTCGGTTTACAATCACGCCGCGGTTTTCTATATCTACAGCCTTTACACCATTGGCGAACACGACCGCGCCTTCCGCTTATTGCGCAGCATGGTTCCTGGGCCAGACACGGCCGACTACCTGCAACGCGGCCAGCTACCCGTTTACATCCCCAACTACTATCGCGGTGCCTATCACCAACACCCACGCACAGCAGGCCGCTCCAGCCAGCTTTTCAACACCGGCACAGTATCCTGGGTTTACCGCTGCCTAGTTGAAGGACTTTTCGGCGTTAAAGGCTGCACCGAAGGCCTGCGCATTGAGCCTCAATTACCTTCCGACTGGAATGAGGCCAGCATTACACGTCGCTTTCGGGGCGCAACGTTTAAAGTCCAGTACAGCCGCAACCCCGCACTCAGCCAATTACACATTACAGTAGATGGCCAAGTGCAAAACGATAATCTCGTCCGCAACATTGAACCGGGCAAACATTACAACCTTGAGGTTGTGCTGCCGTAGGTCAAAAGAGCGGCCCCCATAAAAGGGGCTGCTCTCTCACTCAAAAAAAATCTCTTGCAAATTTACATGCGCGCAGGCGAAGCCCCGCAACCTCATCTACACTCACCTTGCGCTCAGAATTTAACCGATCAACTAGTCACTGCAGAGTATTTCCACACCGCGTCATGACACTGGTTAATAATCAAATGGATCGAATCGAGCTTATTAAAGAGCAGGCTTGGTGGCAGCCACAGTCGGCCGCTACCATTTTCAACACTAAAGCTGGGCAAGTTTGTCACTAAAACCAACCCGGTTATTGCAAAGCAGCAATTTCCAATCAGTAAAGAAACGCAAATATTCGCACCAACTGCTGTCTATTTTTTGTGCAGAACTTTAAAAATAACCTCAAAAACCCGTGCAAATTAAATGAAAATAAGACTTTTCTTGAACAAACTCAGACGCTACAATGCCGGCGCTGCGCTGAACAGGCGGAATTTCCGGCTTTGTCATCAAACAATAAAATTCTCAGCAGCAGCACTATTTCAACTGGCAATTCGCAGGCGAATAGAATAGTAAGTATCCAACCGCTTCGACAAACTCAGTTAAAAAATTCGACAACACAAACTCAAGGCTTAACGTGTAGCCCCACCTTGGTATCCCTCAGGTTGGTTCGTGTTAAATTTCAGGCAAATCTTGATTTATAAGGTGGCGACTTAGGTTATGTCATATCACGCAAAGAAGAGCTTTGCTCAGCGATTTTCCGGATTATTTTTTGTAATAGGGCTGCACTTAGTAGTGCTCACTGGCTTGATCATGGGCCTAAAGCCCAAAGGCGAAATGGAAATAATTGAAAATGTTAAGGTAGAAACAAAAGAAGACATACAGACGGAGGCAGAAGCTCCCCCGCCACCACCGCCGGATTTCGTGCCGCCACCACCGCCTACAGCATCGTTGCCGGATTTTAATGTTGCCGATGCCCCTGTTGCGCCGGTTAACTCCATTAGGACCGAAGCACCTAAAGCAGCGCCCCCTCCTCCCTCCGTCAAGACCGCCGCAGGGTTGCCGCCGGGCATGAAGGGCATCACAAAACCGAACTACCCTTCTGAATCCTTAAAATTAGGCGAAGAGGGATCAGTACTCATAGCGGTTTTGGTGGGCACCAACGGGAAAGTAGAAGATTCCAAAATCGAGCGTTCAAGCGGGTTTGAGCGATTGGATCAAGCGGTCCTCAAAGAGTCTAAACGATGGAAAAACTTTATACCGTGTAAGGATGGCGAGACCCTAGGGACTTGTTGGGTATCATTTAAAATGACAATGAAAGTTAAAGAACAGTAGATCGCGCAATTTCTTAACATGGCTGGCCCTATGGGTCGGCTTGAGCAAACACCAAATCCATAGGCCTTTCTGTTAATTGTAGGATTTTCAAATGATTAATAAACTTACCTCCACCCTAGTGTTACAAGTGGCATTAGCTTTAGGGGGCCAGCTGGCTCTCAGCACTTATGCTTTCGCCGAAGAAATGGCGCCTGCGCCGACCGCAGTCGCCGATCCGGCAACTGCCCCTGCTGAGCCGGTGGCTGCCGACCCTGCAGCTGCGGCGCCAGCCACTAGCGCGGTTGATGCCGCCGAAGCCGAAACCGCCAGTGAAGCCCATGAATACGGCCTAGGAGCGCTCTGGAAGCAAGGCGACATTATTGCCCGCGGCAACCTGATAATTATGGTCATCATGTCAGCCTTCACTTGGTACATTCTGGCTACCAAACTATGGCAACAACAAACGGTTTACGGCCAACACAAAGCCTCGCGCCGTTTGTGGGAAGCTAAAAGCCTACCCGAAGGCATTAACAGCCTCGAAGCCAACAGCGCCTTCCGCATGATTGCCGAAGACGCCACCGCCGCCTACAAACAATACGAAGCGCGCCAGGGCGAAAAAATTCACCTGGGTGAATGGGTGCACATGTCAATTACGCGCGCTGTTGCCAGCGTTAACTCCGACTTGCAAAACGGCATGGCGTTTTTGGCCACGGTGGGTTCGGTTTCGCCTTTCGTTGGATTGTTCGGTACCGTGTGGGGTATTTACCACGCCCTTATCGCCATCGCCGTGTCCGGTCAAGCCAGCATCGACAAAATAGCCGGCCCTTTGGGTGAAGCCCTCATCATGACCGCCATCGGTCTGGCCGTAGCCGTTCCCGCGGTACTTGGCTACAACTGGATGACGCGCCGCAACAAAGTGGCCTCCGAGCAATTGAATTCATTCGGTTCAGACCTGCACGCCTACCTATCAATGGGTGTACGCGGCGGCAAAAAAGACTAATTGAAAGCACAAGGCGCAGCACCGGCAGCGCCTTGTTTTCCCTGACACAACCCGAGGTAGACCTCAATGTCAATGAATGTTGGCGGCAGTGATGACGAGTTCAACTCGACCATCAACACCACCCCGCTCGTAGATGTTATGTTAGTACTGCTGATCATCTTTTTGATCACGGTGCCCGTGGCAGCTAAAATCGTGAAAGTCGACTTGCCCAACGTAACCAACAAAGCACTGCAAACCAAACCCGAAAACATCGTGATTACCGTGGATGCCGAAGGCAAGGTTTATTGGAACCAAATTTTGGTTCCCGATAAAGCTCAACTTCTGCAAAGACTTGCCAAAACAGGGGCCATAAAACCTCAGCCAGAAGTGCACGTGCGCGGCGACTTGAATACACGTTATGAACACGTTGGCCGTGTTGTGAATTACTGCCAAAAAGCTGGAATAGTCAAGGTTGGCTTTATCACCTTGCCGGTTCGATAATCGTTAAAACGTTTTTAATTAGGTGACTCCATGTCAATGAACGTAAGTCAAGGTGGTGAAGATGAAGTGATGGTGGACATTAACACCACCCCACTCATTGACGTATTACTTGTACTCATCATCATGTTAATCCTTAGCATACCCGTGCAAACACACGCAGTAAAAATGGATATGCCCGTGGGCTCCCCACCGCCAAAAGAAATTGAGCCGGAAAAAGTCGACATATTTGTGGATTTTGACGGATCGGTTAAGTGGAACGGCAACGAAATCAACGGCGACCAGTTGCGCTCTTACCTAAAACAGGCCGCTACCGCGAATCCAAAGCCGGAACTGCATTTACGCCCCCATAAACTGGCAAAATATGACATGGTGGCAAAGATTCTGGCGACCTCTCAACGGTTAGGGGTTGTTACCATTGGGATTGTCGGTAACGATCAGTTCGATTAATTAACAATTTGAAGAGTAGTTTTCTATGCGCGTTTCTTTAGCTGTTCGCAAATCTTTACAGAGTTCATTAATAGCCTTTGCCTCCGCCTCCTGCCTATTATTGGCTGCGCCGCAAGCCGTTTATGCCAAGGAAAAATCAGAAATTTCTAACAAAGTCGGCAAACCTTTGAAAGAAGCCCAACAGCTGATTACTAGTAAAAACTTTAAAGACGCTTTAGCCAAAGTGAAAGAAGTTGATGCAATGCCAGGCAAAAACGCGGCCGAAGAACAAATCGTCAACGACATGTACGCGGTGATTTACTCACAGACCAAAGACTTCCCAAGTCTGTTGGCGCATTACGAAACCATGATGAATAAAAATCAGTTTGCGCCAGATGTTAAAAAAACGCGCATCAAGGAAATGTCTCAGGGTTATCTATACATTAAAAACTACCCTAAAGCCCTGACCTACTCGGAAATGTACCTGAAGGAAGTTGGGCCAGACGCCGCTATCTCCATGCAGATCGCGCAAATTTACATGGTACAAAAAGATAATGCGAAAGCCGCAGACTACGCCGGAAAACACATAAAAGCAGCGGCGGCGGCCGGCAAGCCGGCCTCAGAAGATTGGTATAAGGTATGGAAAAGCGCGATCCATCAACAAAATAAAATTCCCGAATACACCGACGCGCTAGAGCAAACACTGGCTGCCTATCCAACGGCTGATTATTGGGCAGAGATGATCAATTACGTCAACAAGGAAAGCACGTTCAACGATCGGCAGAGCCTGATACAGATGCGTCTGATTGACGCGGCTGGTTTGGCGACGGAAAAAACCTACATCGCCATGGCAGAGTTATCCCTTGCTGCCGCTAACCCTGGAGACGCCAAAGCCGCCTTAGAAAAAGGTATGGCCAAAGGTCTAATCAAAGGCGAGCGCGAGAAAAAATTGTTAGCCAAAGCCACCGCAGATGCCGCTGGCGAAGTAGCCCTTTTGGCCTCCATTGAGAAACAAGCCGCAGCAGCAGCCAACGGTGAGGCCCTCGTTAAGGTGGGTGAAGGTTATCTGGGTCAAAGCCAATTCGACAAGGCGATTGAACTGATTAGCAAAGGCTTAACCAAAGGCGGTGTGAGCTTTAAAGATGAAGCCACCCTAAATTTGGGTATTGCTTATCTGGGCGCCAAAAAGCAAGCTGATGCGATCAAAGCCTTCAAATCAGTGCCCGCAAGCTCAAAAGTCGCCAGATTGTCGCGCCTTTGGGCTATTCAATCTGCAAAAACTAAGTAATTCAGTCCGGAAGCCGCTGGCTAGCGTGTTTAGCCAGCGGCTTTTTTATGCATGAATCTATCACCACCCTCCCCTCTCTTAAACACCCAACTAGGGTGCTCCCGTGACTAGCAACTCCAGACTCGTCTACTCTACCGAACAGGGCAGAATCAAAAACCAATCGCAAGAACCACCAGTACCTGTGTCTGACGGGAATGTACGCATTTTCCGTGAGACCAAGGGTCGCGGCGGCAAGAGTGTGTCGGTGATTAAAGGACTGGGATTGTCTTTGCCCGAAACGACTCAAATGGCTAAAGAGCTGAAACAGCTTTGTGGCACCGGTGGGACACAAAAGGATTTCGACATAGAAATCCAAGGTGATCACCGTGAGAAAATCAAAATATTTCTGGAAAAAAAAGGCTTTAAGGTCAAGCTGGCGGGGGGGTAATCAACAGGACGCCCTTCGCAGACAGGGCTAAAGCCCAAACCCCGAAACCCCAAACAACTTATGGGCGCCTCTCACCAAGCATTGGATCCCAAATTTAACCTGGAAACCTTGCTTGGCCGCCAAAAAGCGGGGTAATCCATTGGTGCGATTGGTGAAAGTTAAAATTGACGGGCCCCGAGTTGGTTGTTCGCCATTTTAGCTTTTGCTTGACGCTGCCCCTGGGTTGGACAGACGCTGGCGATCCAACTGAGGTTTCTAACCCAGAGCTTGCCGTGAACAAAACGTCCACTGCTCACAATCTCTTCTAGCCAACCACACAACCAGATAGCTCTTAGGTCTTGGAACGTCCACCACGCACACCCAAATAACCTTGTCTAGCCACCTCCAATGGGTGCTACAGGGAATTAGCCTAGGGCTGAGGTGGCGTTGGCCGACGAGCCTGAGCCACTGCTCTTCTAGCCTTATCTACAATGGCTTCCGCGGCCGAACGCGCCTCGCGCATCTTTTGAATGGCTAACTGTGTGCTAATTTTCAATCGGCCCAGAGCCGACGTCAGTTGATCGACTTCATTGCTTGTATCGGCGTCTAAGGTATCCACCCCACGGAGATACCGTGCGCTGCGGCCGTGAGGAATCGAATGGGTTTGATGATGGTGATTTTCACGAAGACCAGCGCGACTACAATGGATGCCAACACCAACCCTAATTCCACAGGGCCAATGAATCGTAGAATGCTTTCTGTCAACGATGCCCTAGGAATGGTCACGCTGATAACGCCGGCCACCTCGCCCTCCTTGAAACCAAACCCATTCTTATCGCCATAGCGCGCAATAACATCAGCTGGCGCTTTTTCCGGCTCCCCGTGCCAACTAATGCAGGAAGCCTTGTGATAAACCGCCTACGCGTAACGAAAATTGCCCTCAGAAAATTCTGAGAACTCCTTTAGATTTTCGCTCCGAATGGCCTTCAAGGCTCGCGTTTCAAAAGCGTCCGGCGCGTTTATTGGGTTCATCACGTTGTGTGAAGTCATGCGAAATTTGGCCGGCGATGGAGATTGCATAACCGCTTCAAAAAACTCGCGTTGAGCCAGCGCCGGATTTTTAGAGAAAAAGTGCACCACCTTCTGCTCTGGACCCTTAAGGTTGACCAACTCCTCCTCACCCAGATAGCTGGTGGAAGAGTCGGCTTTCACCCAAACCCGTCCATTACTCGCCACCCAGGCGCCAAACGCCTCCACGTTGCCCACAACCGTCTGTGCCTGAGCCTTTAGCTCATGAGTGTAAACATTGGTGAGCAGCAGATAAAAAGCAGCGCCATTCAAGCCCAACACCAATGCCAACAACAACGAGAATTTTGCGCTTATGGACGCGCGTTTTTTGGACATGACAAGAACCTAATAATTTGGGAGAAAGCTTAAGATCTGTTGAGGGGTCAACCGGACAAGCCGTTGAATGACGGTCTCTATAGCCGAAAAAAGGCCAAACCCGTCCGAAGGCGTAATTTACGCCAGACGCCCCCAAATACCTAAATAAAAATAAGCTTACCCAACACACGCCACCCACGGGTGTGGTGCTGGGCTTACACGTAGCCATGATGTAAATCAGAACCGATAGGTACAGGCCTGAGGAAAGAACCTCACACCGCGGCGAGGAATCCTGTTTGCAAGCCCATCAACACCGAGTTGGCGCGGGTCATGAACAGTTTTCTGCGGTTGGAATCATCGATATTCGCAGCCAAAATCTCCGCGTAATAGCGCATATCCGAAGGCCGCGTCCGGCCAGACGTCTGCCATTTTCTATAGGCCTCTAATGACAGCTCAGCCGCTATAGGGCCAGCAAACTCCAGCAACAACTTATCCAAATGTACCAAACCTCTCTTAACCACGGGTAACAGAGTTTTCTCTAACATTGATATGCCCTCAACATTGCATGTCTTATTCAGGCCTTAGGGCGCCTGTAGTCCGACAATGCAAAGCATTAATTAAGATACCAGCTAGCGCTCAAAGCTTGGGCGCTCACTATTTTTAGAATCAGCCCTACACACTCGAATATAGAAACTTAATGGCCTATGTCAATCATGGATAAACGGCAATGTGCGGTGGCTTGCATTTTTGAGGCTAAAAGCTCATGTATTAGCCGCCAGCACCGCTGTACAGGCCGCAGGCAACCGCCCGCTGCAGCGCAACAAAAAAGGCCCCTTGGGGCCTTTTTTGTTGCGTTTTCTGGTCACTATTCGCCCCCAGAGGCCTTGTCGTGGGCGACTCCTTCATACACCAGCAAAGGGACTGAGTCGCCTTTTATAACCGACTCATCAACTACACCTTTGACTACGCCCTTCTCGGAAGGGATTTTATACATGGTATCGAGTAACACAGACTCCATGATGGAGCGCAGACCTCGTGCACCCGTCTTGCGCTCCATGGCCTTAACAGCCACCGCCTCAAGGGCATCATCTCGAAAATCCACCTCGACCCCTTCCATTTCGAAGAGCTTTTTATATTGCTTGACCAAGGAGTTTTTAGGCTCACTTAAGATGGCAACCAACGCCGCTTTATCTAATTCCTCCAGTGTTGCCACTACAGGCAAACGCCCTACAAATTCAGGAATTAAACCAAAGCGCACCAAATCGTCTGTTTCTAGCGACTTAAGTGCTGCGCCAATATTTTTGCCATTATCCTTACTTTTCACTTCAGCCGAGAAGCCGATACCGCCTTTCTCAGAACGCTCGCGAATAATCTTATCCAACCCGGCAAATGCACCACCGCAGATAAACAAAATATTGGAGGTGTCTACCTGCAAAAATTCTTGCTGAGGGTGCTTACGACCACCTTGTGGGGGGACCGATGCAATAGTGCCTTCAATCAACTTTAGGAGCGCCTGCTGCACACCTTCGCCGGAAACATCTCGGGTGATAGAAGGGTTGTCCGATTTTCGCGAAATCTTATCGATTTCGTCAATGTAGACGATACCCTGCTGGGCTTTTTCTACATCGTAATCGCATTTTTGTAGCAGTTTCTGAATGATATTTTCGACGTCCTCTCCCACATATCCCGCTTCGGTAAGCGTAGTGGCATCGGCGATGGTAAAAGGCACGTTTAACAACCGGGCTAAAGTCTCCGCCAAGAGCGTTTTACCGCTGCCGGTTGGCCCCACCAGCAAAATATTACTTTTGCCCAGCTCTACATCTTCCTTACCTTTCTTTTTGCCGCCAAAACGCAAGCGCTTGTAATGATTGTAAACAGCCACGGCAAGAACCTTCTTGGCTGCCGACTGACCAATAACATATTCATCAAGCGTGCTGGAAATTTCTTTAGGGGTAGGCAGTTTGTCGCCAGTGGATTCACTAGTGCTCTCTTGAACCTCTTCGCGAATGATGTCGTTGCACAAGTCAACACACTCATCACAAATGAAGACCGAAGGACCGGCAATCAACTTGCGCACTTCGTGCTGACTCTTGCCGCAAAATGAGCAATACAACAGCTTGCCACTGTCATCGCTATTACTATTGTGGTCGGTCATTAAACCTCTCCGCCAATGTTCAAAAACATAACCAACACCGGATTCTGAACCTTGAAAGCCCTATCATAAAGTGTCGGCGACTATGGCTTGGGCTATGTTTGCCCATTACCGTTTTATTTTTTATCCAGCTTTATTGCGTCGCGACTTACAAGCACTTCGTCGATGAGCCCATAACGCTTAGATTCTTCAGCGCTCATAAAATTATCGCGTTCAGTATCTCGCCCAATTTCTTCAACGGTGCGGCCTGAGTGCAGCGCCATTAGGCTATTGAGTCGCTCGCGGATTTTGAGTATTTCTTGCGCTTGAATATGAATATCCGAAGCCTGACCCTGAGCACCGCCTGAAGGTTGGTGAATCATAGTGCGCGCATTCGCCAACGCAAAGCGCTTGCCCTTAGCGCCGGCATTTAATAAAAATGCCCCCATACTGCAGGCCTGACCAATACACATGGTGCTCACGTCCGGCTTGATAAATTGCATGGTGTCATAAATGGACATTCCAGCCGTTACCGAGCCTCCGGGAGAATTGATATACAGATGGATGTCTTTATCGGGGTTCTCAGCTTCCAAAAACAACAACTGAGCAACGACTAAGTTGGCCATATGATCTTCCACTTGGCCAACCATAAAAATAACACGTTCTTTTAGCAGCCGAGAATAAATGTCATAGGAGCGTTCACCCCGTGCGGTTTGCTCAATAACCATGGGGACCAGAGCGGCGGTAGGCGAGCTGACGGATGTGCTAGGGAATTGATTAAACATAGTGTGGGAGTCCAAGTGCAAGTCAATGTTTGTTAACAGGCCCGACTATTGGCGGGTCGTCCTGTCGGCTCGATCCTGCTGATTCGACTGGGCTTCCAACAAACGTCCGGGCAGATGTTAAGCTCGGGGGCCGGCCTCTGTTCAGAGCTTAACTCGAGAACCAAAGATATTCCAGCCAACCCCTATGAAACAAATCTTATACGGCTTCCGCGGTTGTTGGGCGAATCAATTCTTGATAAGGCACAGTTTTTTCAACAACGTTCATTGTGCCCAACAAAACTTCCATAACCTGCTCTTCCATGGCGGCAGCTTCAACACCGGCTAACAGCTCTTGGTTTGAGTAGTAATAACTCACAACGCCCTGCGGGTCTTCATAGGTTGCTGCAGCACTTTCGATCAGCCCACGCACGCGGTCTTTTTCGGGTTTAATCTCATGTTTCACAATGACTTCTGAGATTAACAGACCCAACGCTGTACGACGCTCTGCTTGAGCTTTGAAGAGCTCGTCAGGCAGCAAACTTTTGACGTCTAGCTTGGCGCTGAGCTGACCATATTGTTGCAAAGCCTGCGAACGCAGTGCTTCGATTTCTTCACCAACAAGGCTGTTGGGAATATCGCACTGATTCGCGCTGAGCAAAGCGTCAAATACGGCGGATTTCAGTCGGTTTTTAGTGGCCTTGATTTGCTCATTTTCCATGTTAACTTTGACTTCCTGACGGAAGCGCTCAAGGTCACCATCACGGATCCCGAATACGGCAAAAAGCTCTTCGTTAATTTCCGGCAGGACTTCTGCAGAAACGCCGTGCAACGCAACTGCAAAGTTTGCGCCAGTACCTTTTAGCGCTTCGTTTTGGTAATCGGCTGGGAAAGTCACGGCCACATCGCGGGTTTCACCAGCAACCATGCCTTCGATTCCGGCTTCAAAGCCAGGAATCATGGTGTTTGAACCCAAGGTCAACGTGTGCCCAGTCGCCGCCCCGCCTTCGAATGCCACACCACCTTGGGTGCCGACAAAATCGATAACCACTCGATCACCACTCGCGGCCGCACGGGTCACGTCTTCCCATTTGGCTTGGCTTTTGCGCAGTGTTTCAATCATGTCATCCACATCGCTCTCACCAATTTCAGCAGATAAGCGAGTGATCTCAATACCTTCGAGGCCCTTCAGCTCTATCGCTGGATACACTTCGAAAGTGGCTACGTATTCTAGGTCTTTACCTTCCGCCAGTTGTTTAGGCTCTACGTTAGGGCGGCCGGCTGGGCGAAGGTTTTCTTTGCGGAATGCGTCATTCAGCGAACGGTTTATCACGTCACCGAGCACTTCCTGGCGGACACCCTCACCGAACCGCTGACGGACAACGCTCATGGGCACTTTGCCTTTGCGAAAACCGTTGATGCGAACGTTTTTGGCGGCGTCCAGCAAACGGCGCTTAACTTCGCCATCAATGACGTCCGCAGGAATTCCCACGGTGAGACGACGCTCCAGACCTGATGTTGTTTCAAGCGAAACTTGCATGATGTGCCTCTTAAATTTTTAGTGCTTTATGCAGGGGAAATGACTGCTGAGGGTAATAGTGGTGCGGTCGGAGAGACTCGAACTCTCACACCAAAGGCGCTGGAACCTAAATCCAGTGCGTCTACCAATTCCGCCACGACCGCAAACTCTTACCGACCCAACACAACGACTAAGGGGCTATTACCAAGGGGACCTTGAAATACCACCCCAAAACTGAGGGAGCGGGATTCTGCCACAGGTTATTTGGGCAGGCAAGCCTAGTTGCTAACATTGCACGTAACTAACCCTTGGCGAACCTAAATTCCTGAACACCCCTACAGAAAAAGGGCCCTAAGGCCCTTGTTACGCTTTGCTAGCCCTACAACGGTTTTGGAGGCGGCATGTTGGGGTCAATCATATCTGGCAACCCATGGAAAGCCGCGAGTATGTCAATCCGTGCTTGGGTATTGTAGGTAAGGTGGCGTTCTGCACTGCCCTTAAGGCGCATAAACCCTTTGCGCACCACTGTTTTCCCTTCGAGGCCGCTTTCCTCAAACAAGGCCACGGCGGAATTGGCGGAGTCCCAATCGCTGATTGCCTTAACACCGTCTGGCACATTCACCAACAGAAGCTTCATGCCGCCCAGAGTGCGTAAAGATACGACGTCTTTACCTACATCTCTGATTTCACCGGTGACGGTGTTACGGATTTTGAAATAGCCAATCACGTCGGCATCATTCGCATTGCCCGTGCTGGAACCGAGGAACAACTGCACTTCAGACACACCGCCCTGCGCATCGCTAGCGTGCGCGATGGTAATGCCGATCGGTTTAGCTGCGGCATCGTTGAGGTCTCCAACAATGTCGTCCAGTTGGCTGGCCATCACGGGTATTGGGGGCACAAAAGCGTCTTTAGAAGATAGCCAGCTGGCGATAACCGCGTTATCACACACTAGACCGCCTGCCATTGCGCCTTGCTGTGTGGGGCAGTGGAATTCCAGCTGATTTTGGTCAGCTTGAGTTCGTGCCACATAGGCTTTGGCGCCGGCCGAAAACTTGGCCATCCCGTCGATGCCTTGACCGAGTCCCGGCCCCACCAATTCCCGCACGGCGGCGCCACTGAGATCGAACTCCGCCAATTCCAAGGTTTCCGAGGCAAAGGGTACAGGTGTGCCCTTATAGCTTGCCGCAACTTGTACACCTTCACCCATGTCGCCAAAAGCGCCTAACGCGATGAGGTCGTCAGCATTTTTCACACCCATATCCGTAACGAAGTAACGCGAACCAAAGCGACTGGAGGAGATGTCTTGCCAGCTTTTAGCTGTAGCGTCCCACTGCGACAGTACCTCAGCGGCGGCACTGGAAACGGTGCCATAACGGAGCTGTGAATGGCCGCCTTGGGCATCCCGCTCCCGGCTTGTTTCAAACCAGTTAATGGTGTTGCTAGTGAATGCACTTTTCTCGTTAATGTCCATGGGTGTGGCAGCGGCTACCCGGCGAACGGATTTACAGACACCGCCTTGAGTCGCGAGCACCGTAAACTTCAGCGTTTTAGTGGCAGCATCAACTGCGCCCAGCACAGCTTCAACACCCGGCTTGTCGCCGCGCAATGAGAAGTTACCCTTGTCGTCCACCACACCACGCAACTCGCCCTGACCCAACAGCTCCGGCCCGCCGTAGGTAGCCACCAGATAGAGTTGGTTGCCTTCTGCGCGCAGATCAAAGAAAAAAGCTCCCTGCTGCATATCCGTTACGCAGGTTTTGGCGGAGGGGTCGAACACCGTGCTGCCCATTGCCGCCGAGTAATTAGCAAGGTACATACCCTGCGCCATAGGTGCAGGCCGGTCACACACGTTGCCTAACTGGTTTTGATTGTCATCTTCCTGCATGGGATTGGGGATGAGCCGGCAGTTATCCACACTGTCGGGCACGCCATCCTGATCCAAATCCGATTCCATGAACGCAAAACTACTGCCTGAACTGCTAGTGCTTGAGCTACTGGCGCCGGCTGAACCGCTGGAGCTACTCGCTCCACCTGTGCTGCCCGGAGGCGTATTGTCATCCGGGTCTTTATTGTCACCAATGCCGTCGTGGTCCGCATCGAACTGCTCGCCAGGGTCTTTCGGGAAGGCATCCTTACTGTCCGAAACGCCGTCTTGGTCGCTGTCCATATCCGGCGTTGGGCCAGGTTTAGGCGCTGTAAAGTTGGCCAGAATGGCCTCTAGCGCAACGTCATTGAACACCAAACCCTGCTCCTGCTTATCCGCCAAAGTCTTGCGGCCATGGCGAACCAACGCCGTGCCGTCGAGGCTGCTTTCCTCAAACAGGATCGGCATGTAACTTTCACCGTCATGCCCCGACAACCATGGCTGCAGTTTTTCGGGGATTGGCAATTCCAGCACTAGGGTTGCACCCAGTTGCACCTTGCCGAGGTCACCATCGCCCACCACTTGCAAATCTCCCGTGGCGGCTCTGCCGGCAAAATAGACGGCGTGGATTTTCTCAGCGCTGGCGGTACCATCAACAGACGTTAAATAAGCTTTCAACTCAGCCCCGGAGGCGTCATTGCGGCCCAGCCAAATAGCGCCGGCTGGAGATGCTTTTAATTCGTCCGGTGTGTAGATCAACTCATCCAAATGTGCTGCGGGAACTGGCGTACTGATGCTGGGGCTGTCTGATAAAAATGCTCCCACCATGGGCATTACCACCATATCCATAACCGACGGGTCCTTAGTGTCCGTCATGCTGCCGGTTCCATCGCTGGGCGGCAGACTGGGGTCAGGCTTAGCACCGCCTTCCCAAGCGACTGGCACCATGTTGTCGCAGGTTAGATGGCTATCAAACCAAGGAGAGCTCCCACCCTGACAATCGAACTGATACTGGTTGCCGCCACCCGTTAAGGTGGCAACATAGGCTTCGGAACCGGTTGGAAATACTTTACCTTCAGGAATGCCCTTAGCGAAAGCGGGATCGATCAGACCATGGATACGCGCCCCGGCCACATTGAAGACGGCAAGTTCTACCTGACGCTTCTCGAGACCGCTGAGCTCACCATTTTTGGTCAGATCCAGAGTGGCCACTTCACCACCCTCGCCAAAGCCGCTGATCCGCACCCGATCCTGCGCAGTTTGCACGCCAGTTGCGGTTAGGTAGTAATTCAGCCTGCTTTTGTCCGCGGGTACTGGCGCCCAGGCTGGGCCCTCTGGGCTCCAGCGGTAGCGAGTTTCTGCGGCGCCGGTTTGCAGGTCGGTATACTCAAAATCCATGTGTGTTTGAGCAGCAGTGCTGAAATTTTGCTGTGCGTCCAGCCAGTGCACACCCAAATCAAACACGGCCTTTTCGTTAACATCCACCGGTAATTCGCCTTTCGCATGGCGTTTTTGCACACACTCCAGCGTTGGATCCATAGATTTTGGCTTAGCACTTTCTTCAAAGTCGAATTCAAAGACCCCGTCAGCCGCACTAAATAGCCCGTTGGAGGCCACAAAATGGTCGCCGCCGGTCAAGGTGAAGCTGCCATCTTTGAGCATGATACCCACCAAACCTTCGTCGTCAGCGGTGTTACCCTGTTGCTCCTCGAGTTTGTCTAAGAAGATCTGCGAGCCGATTTGTTTGGCGTCAACAAAGAACATTTCACTGTGCACATCGTCCACACAGCCCATGCCGTCTGGGCTAACAACCTGACTACCCATTTCCGGCGTAAGCGTAACTTGGTAGATGCCACTCATGTTCAGCCCGTCAAGTTCACAGGCGTCGCCGATGCCGTTGGTATTTGAATCCTTTTGATCACCGTTAGGTACAAGCACGCAGTTGTCCTGTAGATCGATCACCATGTCCTTATCACGATCCCGCGCGGCTGGATTTTCGTCAACATCGGGGACGCCGTTGTTGTTGTTATCGAAATCCTTGTCATCGGGGATACCGTCGTGGTCTTTATCGCCAACCATCGGGTTTGTGCCTTCTTTATCGTCAGGGATGCCATTGTTGTTGTCATCGAGATCCTGATTGTCGCCCATACCGTCATGGTCGCGATCGAACTGCTCTTTGGGGTCCATGGGGAAAGCATCTTTGTCATCGGGCACACCATCTTTATCGGTGTCTTTCACACCATTGGGTACCAAAGGGTTAAAAGGCTCAGGATCCATGTTGTCTAGCACACTGTCGTTGTCGTCGTCCTCATCGAGGTTGTCCGCAATACCATCACGATCGGCGTCGCCGGGCATGGGGTTGCTAGGCTGCTGACTGCGCAAAAAGGCGGTAATGTCGAGGGCGCATTTTTGATCACACTTATCCGCGCTGCCTTTAGGCATCATTTTGTCGATGAACACTTCCAACACCACAGTCTCCATTCCCATGGCATAGGCATTTTTAAGCGGAAAGATAGCGGGCGCAAAACCGATGCCCGCACCTTTGTCGCCATGACAATTCACACACATGGCTTGGAAGTTGAATTTGCCGCGACCTGGGTCACCCATATTCATGGGGCCGGTGTTGGTGCCGCCGCCCGCGTTGAATACAAAGGGATCCACGTCTAGTCCATCAGGAATTTTGTCATTGTCGTCGTCCATGTCCACGCGGTCGCCAATGCCATCATGGTCATTGTCGCCCTGCTCCTGCGGGTTGAAGCGGAAGGCGTCAGCGTTATCGCCGGTGCCATCGCGGTCGCTGTCCAACTGCTCTTTGGGGTCCGTAGGGAAGGCGTCCGACGTATCGGGCACGCCGTCATTGTCGGTATCCGCAGGCGGGTTGTAATCGAAGTTGTCTAGTGCGTCACCCAGCGCCGGTTGGTTCAAACCCGACTCGCGGTGCAGTGTGCCGGCCATTTGATAGTGGCCAATGCGCAGGTAGGTTTTACCATCGGAACTATCAGCAATAGGGGCTAAAAACAGGTTGCCGTCGCCCAAGCCAAAACCCTTGCGCAAGTAATCGGGCAGCTTAGCGGCCAGCAAGCGTGCATCGCCCAGCGGTGCCACAATTTTCCAGCTGCCTACAATCGCGTTACCCATTGCGTCTTTGAGTGGTGTAAAGTTTTGGCCAGTGCCGCCAAACGTCTTCGCGTAAAAGGTAATAACACCCTCGGTATTTAAGTTGCCGCTGGCGTCTGCACCTTCGAAGTAGGCAAAAATTTGACCGTTAAAACCCGGCGCAACCCACAAGCCTTGTGTGTCGTCGGTCATAACGCTGCCGGGGGTGTGAATCACATCCTCAAAACCGTCCGCTAGGCTGATCACCCCTTTGGCGTCTATGGCGGTTACCACGCCATTCGCACAATCGAGGTTGCCTATAGAAAGGTTGCCACACTCCACCTGGTAGGTATCCACAGTGCTTTCAGCACTAATTGCCAGAGCTGCCGCATTCGCATTGGTGAATTTCGCCTTGCGGTTAATCAGGCCGGATTCCACCCAGAGTTTGTCCACCAGTTGATCCATCGGTTTGTCGAATACAGGCAAGCGGTACATGGACAGCTTCCAGTTTTCTAACACCTGACCCTTGGTATCGCGCGATTGCACTTGAACCTTGCCGTCTTGCACATTCACACTCAAGCTGCCGTCGGCTTGTACCCAGCCGCTAGCGGTAAGGTTAAAGTTGCCGCCGCTGGCGTCTGCGCTGCTGGCACTTTTCCAGCTATTGCCCGCCGCATCCCAGCTGAAGCGCGTTTCGCCGGCGGTATTGACAATGCCGTAACCAAATTTCAGTAAGTTGGAATGGCTGGTGGGGTCAAAGCGTAGGTCGCCGAAGCTGGTGGCAAAACCGCCGTCTACACCCTCAGCCGCCGCCATCACTTGCGGGGCTTCCGCCTCGGGCATTAGGGTGAAGGTAACGGTGGAGCTGAACTTACACGACAACAAGGTTACGCTGCCGCCGTTGGCGTTTTTCACCACCGAGCGCTCTTCGTTCAAAATGCCGCTCAGGCGCCCTTCTGCGTTGAGTTTGCCGTTGAAGATCATGTTTTCGCGGGTAAATAATTGATTGTCCGCATGCTCGCTGCGTTTTTCAAAACCCACTTGGCCGAAGCTGTTGGTGCGCGCCACTATGCCTTGACTGAGGTCGAAACCGTCGTCACTGGAGGCTATGCGCAACTCGGCATCTTTTTGGCTGATGAACAACACGCGTTCCGTCAGGTCACCTTGCGCGCCGCTGCACACATCGGGCACTGGCTGCTCGGCGGGTTTAGCGCCCGGCAGTTCAAAGCGGGCCAAACCACCCGGCAGGGGCGAAGCGCCGGTTGCACTGGGTTTATAGACTGACGCACTCACCACTTTGAACTCGGCCATATAAAAGCCAGTTACCTTCGGTGGATCATCGCACAGGTTGCCTTTGCCATCTAAATCCGTATCCGCTTGGTCCACATTCGGCACTAGGGCGCAGTTATCGCGCTGGTCCATAATGGAATCGTGGTCGCTGTCGCGGTCATTGGGGTTGGTGCCGCGCTCTACTTCTTCCAGGTCGGTTACGCCATCGCCGTCGTCATCCGCGTCACTATTGTTGCCTTTGCCGTCGCCGTCAAAGTCTTTGCTTTCCGCCGAGTTGAAGGGGAAGGCGTCCAAGTAGTCCTGCACGGCATCGCCATCGTCGTCATCGTCACACACATCGCCTTTGCCGTCTTTGTCGAAGTCGCCTTGTGGGCCGGGCACTGTGGGGCAATTATCGGAGCCGTCGCCCAGGCCGTCACGGTCAGTATCGGCAGACTCCAGCGCATTCAAGGGGAAGCGATCCTTATCATCGGGCACGCCATCGTTGTCATCGTCTAGGTCGGCGCGGTCACCCGTGCCGTCCTTATCAATGTCAAATTGCTCGGTTTTATCCAGCGGGAAGGCGTCTTTATCGTCCGTCAAGCCGTCGTTATCATCGTCGCTGTCGGGCTCTAAACCGCCGCTATTGGCGCGGCCGTCTTTGTCGGTGTCCACAAAAGTGGTTTCGGGAATGGCGCTGTTGGTATCGTCTGGGTCCTGCCCTTTTAACCAGCCGTCGTTATCACCATCAGTAGCCGAGGACACTTTCTTGTCGAGCGGCGCGGCATCTTTATCGTCGGCCACGCCGTCGTTATCGTCGTCCATATCGCAGGCGTCGCCAATTGTGTCTAAATCGGTGTCCACCTGATTGGCATTGCGCTGGAATTTGCAGTTGTCTTTATTGTTGCCCACGCCATCAAAATCGTTGTCGATAGACTCGGTTTTGTCTGCGGGGAAGGCATCTTTACCATCGCGCACACCATCACCATCGGTATCGCGGTTGCGGGCGTCAGGGTCGCGGTCATCGGGCAGGTCGTCACCGTCTGCGTCCGGGTCTTTATTGTTGCCTACACCATCGCGGTCCAAGTCCTCCGTCTCGGTGGCATCAAAGGGGAAGGCATCGGCTTTGCCCGCGCGATTTTCGGGGGTATTGAGCTCGGTATCGCCACCGGTATTGTTGGGCGCCTTGTCGCCGTCAATGTCATCGTCCGTATTGTCGCCGAAGCCGTCATGGTCGGTATCTTTCGAGGCTTTGGGGTCCAGCGGCAAATCATCTAACTCATCGGCCACGCCGTCGTTATCGTCGTCTTCGTCCACCAAGTTGCTGGTGCCATCTTTGTCCGAATCCACAAACGGAATGCCGGGGGCTTTGTCATTGGTGTCGTCTGGGTCTTGCCCTGCTGGCCAGCCGTCGTTGTCTTGGTCGTTGCGGTCGCTGCGCGTTTTATCCAGCGGGAAGGCGTCGCTAACATCCAGCACTTTATCGCCGTCATCGTCACCGTCCACATTGTCGCCCATGCCATCGCTATCCGTGTCGGCGGTTTCTTTAGCATTTAAGGGGAAAGCATCTTGATCATCGGTTACGCCGTCACCGTCGTCGTCTACGTCGGCGTTATCGCCAACGCTGTCTTTATCGGTGTCTTTACTTTCCGACGCGTCTTCGGGGAAGGCGTCGTCACTGTTTAATACCGTGTCACCGTCTTTATCCGTGTTAACCACGGCAGGCTGAATATCCACCACAATGGAGTCGTTGGCCAATTCCATGGTGTTGCTGCTAGTGCCGGTATCCTTCGCCTCGGACACCAGCAGGTCTTGCACCTCACTCACTTTTGTATTGGTGCCCGGTATCACCAGCTGGGCGGGGTCGGTTTCCACAATAATGGCCGCGGCATCCGAGTCGTAGGTGGTCAGTGTTTGGTTCTTGCTGTCTTTACCGTCGATGTTGCCGTCGGTTAAATCCTGCGCCAAGGCGCCCATAATATCGCCGGTTGAACTGCCTTCCGTATTCTGGCTAATGCCATAAATAATCGCCGCCGCGCCAGCAATGGCCGTGCGGTAGGCCGCCAAATCTTTCAGCTCGCCGGTGGTATTGGTGTCATCGGTCACCAACGGTGGCGCGCTAAAAATATCGATGTCACTGTCCATGCCCATGCCAAGGGCCGAAACCACCTTGTCCGAGGCATCTCCCAAGCCATCCACCAGCTCGTCAGCTGTTGCGCCCATTCCCACGCTGGCCGAGGCCAAAGACACCGCCATAGAGGTGAGGGGCGTGGCGTACACCGGTTTCGCGGCACCGTCTTTGGTGATAATCGTCCGTACCGCGCCAATAGCGGGCTTGGTTTTGGTATTCAAGTCAATGGTTTTTTCGTCGGAGGTAATGACCACCAAAAACGGCCCCATTTCTGCGGTGGGGATAACTAAGCCGGCAAAATTGGCCTGCTCATCAGTACGGCCCGTGGTGATCAACATACCTTGCAGGTCGGGCTGGGTTGGATCCAAGCGGTACACATTCACCACCGCATGGGCCAAAGGACCGTCAACCGCAGCCCCCTTCAGCGCCAAGCCTGAAGAACTCGAGCTGGCGTTCGAACTGGACGATGATGAAATGCTGGAAGACGAGCTTTTACTGGAGGATCCGCCGGATGAAGACGTGCTGCTAGAGCTACCACTGGACGAGGTGCTACTGCTAGAAGCGGCGCCACTGGACGATGTGCTGCTGTTTGAAGAGCCGCTGCCAGACGAAGAACTGCCGCCGGAAGCCGACTTACCACTCGATGACGCGCCGCTACTAGACGATGCGCTGCCACTAGACGACTTACCACTGGATGATGAGCCGCCGCTAGACGACTTACCACTGGATGATGAGCCGCCGCTAGACGAGGATTTTCCAGCGGATGACGAACTTGAGCTACTGCTAGAAGACGACTTACCGGGGGATGATGAACTGCTGTTCGATGTAGAACCCGTGTTCGCTGGCGGCGTAGAAGTTGATTTACTGCCACAGCCCGCGACGGTTAATAGGGATACCACCAAGGGTACCAATGTCACTTTTGTTGTCGTCTTCACAAACGACCCAAAATACGATTTTCTTTTCATGCGAAGTCCCGTATCAAATTAAAACACTTGGTAGTTCAAGTCACACCAGCAACCCAAACTCGTACGAAGTGGATTATAGACACGCATTTTTCAGGGTGATTTTTCCATCTAAACGCCAAAATGAGTAGCAAACCCAGCCGAAATGGCCAGAGTATTCTTATATCCATTTCTAGCAAAAACACCGAGTACAAACAGCAAAAATCGATTAATCTCGCCGCGTTACGTCAAATTTCAGTAACCACCAACGTCAAATTTTTCAAGCCGGAATAATGCGTCAACTTCTGCACGCAAATTTTCGTAAATTTCTGACAACGAAAATAAATCGATGAATGGTTCAGCGGTTTTCATACAGATAGTCAATTAAATTCACTGTCCAATCTGCTTAATCGGCATAAGACGTTAAACGCCGATTGCCGGCACTAAGCGCCTAAGCGGTAAAAAATCCAACAGCGACAAAGGGCTAG
This sequence comes from Thalassocella blandensis, assembly GCA_945882995.1. Classification (GTDB taxonomy): domain Bacteria; phylum Pseudomonadota; class Gammaproteobacteria; order Pseudomonadales; family Cellvibrionaceae; genus CAMCXE01. Next base: position 47,920 of record CAMCXE010000004.1, read on the forward strand.
CAAGCCCGACACAAAAATCCTCGCCATAGACGAAGCCCAAACAATCGTTCGAATGCTGTATTAAGCGCCTAAACCGCGAGAAAATAAGCCTAGTCGGGTGGGCAATGCCATTAAGTTAAGGGTTGCGAGCTAATTTTTCAGGTAATTTTCTCTTGTCCAGAAATCCCTCCCCAGCCAATGTCATTAAGTTAAGAAAAATCCCTTTTAAAAACAGCACACTAAAGGCATAATCCACACCAGACTTTATTGGAGCCCCCCCATGAACTGTACACAAACCGCCCCAAATTGTACAAAATTTGTACAGCCGCCTAGCTCACC
>CAMCXE010000005.1 GCA_945882995.1 Thalassocella blandensis
TATTTGAACACTATATCGCCTTGCTGCTTGATACGGTGTGCGCCGTAAGGCCCGGCCGATCCTTCGTTAGATCCAATGCCAAAATTCGAAAAATACGCTTCTATATCAGTGCAAAACGAGCGCGGTAGGGCTTAACTTAATGACATTGATATGGGGGTGGCGCATTTTCATTTTCCCGGCGGGAGTTTCCCATTGGGCTGCTTCCCAATTAATTTCAGCCCACTCTATGTGGCGGATTTCGCCGGGGCGCTGGAATAACATGGGGGTGAGCAATAAAGCCGCTTTTACTTCTGGGGTGCCGTTGTAGCCATCCAGCGCCACCAGCAACCGGCCAAGCTCTGCAGGATCAATAATGGCGGCCCGGTGTTTTACCTTGGCAGTGACCAGCGCGCCCTTTAAATCTTGCGAGGTATCCCGTTCCGCCCGGCCCGTGGCGACGGCATAACGCAACACCTGCCCAGCCACTCGTTTAGCGCGGTTTGCGGTTTCATGAAGGCCTTCATCTTCGATTTTTCGCAGAGCATTTAGCAATTGCGCTGGGGGCATTTCTGCCACCGATATGCCCCCGATGAAGGGGCATAATTTGGTTTTGAGTATCCATTCCATTTTGGCAATGGTGACGGGCGCCGCCCCTTCGCGCTTGCGTTTTTCCACCCACTCACTGGCAACGGAGGCAAAGTCATTGGCGGCGGCAATTTGCTTGGCGAGTTTGGCTTGTTTTTTGGTTTCGCCGGGGTCTACGCCTGAATCCAGTAGGGCTTTGGCCTCGCGTAACTTGTCGCGAGCGGCAGCTAAAGTCACCACGGGGTACACCCCAAAGCTAGGCGCTTTTCTTTGGCCCCATAGCGGTACTTAACGCGCCAGTACTTGGAGCCATTGGGCATCACTTCTAAATACATGCCCCCGCCATCCGGTGGCTTGTAAGGCTTTTCCTTCTGTTTTGCCTGCTTCACCGCCATGTCAGATAGCTTGTGATTGGTCGCCATGCTTTATGCCCCCAACACTTTTCAGGTGTGCCCCCAGTTATGCCCCCTTTTTGAGGTGGATGCTATGGTAACTTATAGGACATGGCTGGACAAACAGGCATAAAAAAACCCGCATTTCTGCCGGTTCTAGGTCGATACTGGAGGGTATCGGATTTTAAAATGGTGCCAAAGCCGGACTGGCATTATGTGGTTAAGTTGTTGATATATAGATGTTTTGTTCGGTTATGTTTTTGCGATACCAACGCCAGTACCAACAAATTGCAGCGGTACCCCTAAATTTTGCCGCGAAAGGCACGTTTCGCAGGTGGCACTTTTGCGGTCAATTGGAATTGCCCGTTCCTGCTTATCTGGCGCGCGCGTACTGGTCGGCTGTGGGTCTTGTGCACACCACGATGTTAGTCCCTTATCTGGCGCGCGCGTACTGTTCAGCAATTTAGCGTGGGAGTGTTTTCGCGTTAGCTGCTTTTTTATAGTGGTCCGTAAAACCCATCTCTATATACGCGCGCGTACTGTACCGCTAACCATTTATGCGGGGTGTGTCTAGTCATTCTGAGGCTTGATGCGGCTTGTTGAATAGTTTTTGGTTTGCTCCGGCTTGTAGCCCTTACCACGGCCTTTTGCGAAATAGCTTATGCGCCAAATAGCGGCCTGTAGTTCGGTGTGGTCGCCGCGCAGCACGTTGTAATAGCAGTGTTTGGGTATCCAGAGGCTCCCGTCCATAAACCGCCACAACTCGGCGGCTAATTCCAACACTTGTTGTGGGTGGTTGATTTTGTGCCCGTCCAGTATCAGTGCGAAGTGGTAGTGTTGTTGCTTGGCGCGTTCTAGTTCCCTAACCCACGCAAATCCAATGCGGTCGAGTTTATATCTGGCCTTCAGTCGGCTATGCAGCAGGTTATTAAATTCGGTAATGCGGCGATTGTCGGGCGTGAAATCTGGCTGGTGCAAATCAAAGCGCACTATGTGGATTTTGCTGTGGTAGCTCAGCATGGCGTCAACTTGCCCAATCATGCGTTTTGCCATTGCAGTATAAATTCCGCTTTCACTCGCATTAACCCACCACGTATTGCGGCCCACTGTAGTTGCGCCTGCAAAGCTTATGTGTGGCATGGGTGGGTAAGTGCAGAGGCTATAGATATTATTAAGTGCCTAGTGAGCAAATTGCCCCCAGCCTTGCGCTGGCAAGGGATAGCGCCGATTTATTTACTTGGAAAACCCCTAAATGTTGTCCATCTGCGTCCATTGTTTTTAAGTATTTGATTTTAAACTGAAATTTATTAGCCTTGAGATGCTGCTTGCTCATGGTGTAACCTGCAAATGGCCGGCAGTTCGGTCGCCAAACTTTCACTGCCAGCCGTTGTTAACTTAAGGCAGCTAAGGGTTATTCCTTCGCGGCTTTTTTATTTCCGCTAAATATTCCGCAAAGCTCCAATTGGCTAATCATCATTAAGGCGCTCAGGAGCCCCAAATAGCCATTTTGGCGCCGAGGCTTGCATTACCTGGCCCTCGTGCCTTTGTGCGGCTTGTATGGCTTCCTGTGCGGTTTCTGCGTCAACGGTTAGGCAGTAGGTCACTTGCTCTGTCACTTCGACGTGGTAGCGATTCATTTACACCCCAAACTGTCGATATAGGCATGAATTTCCGCTACCTTCCAAGCCGTACAACGGGCACCAATTTTCACTGGCTGGGGGTATCTTCCTTCCGCCACACCTTTCCACCAACTGGATTTAGATACAGGTATTAGCGGTGGTGTTGGTGGGTTGGTATTTTTGTCGCCAATGATGATTGGTTTTAGCCGATAAAATCCGGTTTGTTGCGTGTGTTGTTGCATAGCGAATCGCCTGAGCTGTTTAAGGTAGCTCATTCTATGCGGTGTTTTTGTGAGTGTCTACGACCAGCAAAATCAAAATATGCTAGCCCGCAAGTATATTTTTGATACCTGAGGTATTAACGGACAAACCCCCCGCCCGCTGGGCGTCGCCTGCAGGGGAGGTGTAGAAAACCTGCGGTAACATAAAATATTCGCGATCATTGAGAGATTTTTTAAACGGCAGAGCAATTCGATAATATTTAAACCGCTATCTTGCCAAAATTCCCCGCAATCACATTGCCGTTAAGCCCCTGTGCACGCTGGGCGTCTAGGTAGTCGGCCCACCATTGCATCATTTGCCGCCGGTCATCCAAGTAGCGGGCGTGGTGGGTGTAGGCGGCCCTTACTCCGTTGCGCTCGGTGTGGGCTAGCTGGCGCTCGATGGCGTCGGGGTTAAAACCTTGCTCGTTTAATATGGAGCTGGCCGTGGCGCGAAAGCCGTGGGGGACGCATTTACTTTTGTTGGGGGTGTTGCCGTCATAGCCCAGTTTGAAAATGGCGCGGCGCATGGTGTTGTCGCTCATAAAATTTTTGCGTTCGCGCTCCGAAGGGAACACCAAGGGATATTCGCCGCTGATGGCTTGAATTTGCGCCAAGATTGCCATGGCTTGGTTAGACAGGGGCACCAAGTGCTCGGCCTTCATCTTCATGCGGCTGGCTGGTAAGCGCCATAGCTTTTCCTCGAAGTTAAACTCCTCCCAGTTAGCGCCGCGTAGTTCTTTGGAGCGGACGAAGGTTAGGAGTAACAAGTCTATGGCCAGCTTGGTCAGCAGGCGGCCGCGTTCGTGGTAGCTGTGTAGCTCGCGCAGGAAGGTGGGCAGCTCCTCGCGAGGCAGTGAGGGGCGGTGTTCCTGTTTGCGAGTTTTGAGAATGTCGGCCAGTTCGTTGGCGGGGTTGTGGGCTAGGCGGCCGGTTTGCACGGCATAGCGGCACACGCGGCGGACGTCTTGCAATATGCGCTGGGCAACATCAAGGGCGTCGCGTTTTTCGATGGTGCGCACAAGGGCGATCACATCTTGCGGGCTTATGTCGCCAATGGGGCGTTGGCCTAACACTGGCAGCACATCGGCCTCGAAGCGTCGCCAAATGCGGTTGGCGTGGTCTTCCGTCCAAGTGCCTTTTTGATGCGTCCACCATTCCTTGGCCAAGTTCGCAAAGGCGTTGGTATCGTCTAGCTTGGTTTGCTGCTTGGCTTGGCGTTTGTCTTGGCTGGGGTCGACGTTGGTGGCTAGTTTGGCTTTGGCGGTGGCCATGGCTTCCCTTGCGGCTTTAAGCCCTACGGCAGGGTAGGTGCCAATGGCGAGTAACTTCTGTTTGCCGGCGTAGCGGTAGGCGTAGCGCCAGCACTTGGTGCCGTTGGCCTTAACCAGCAGGTGCAAGCCGCCGCCGTCGCTTAGCTTGTAGTCCTTAGTCTTTGGGGGTGCCTGCTTGGCGGTAGCGTCGGTAAGCTTTTGAGATGCCATGTTGGTATCAGCCTTTGTTGAACCAGAGATACCAACAAAAATACCAACACTTTGTGCGGATGGCAATGGATTAGGCTGGACGTCCTAAACCCTTCAGGCATAAAAAAACCCGCATTTCTGCGGGTTCTAGGGCGATACGGGAGGGTATCGGACTTCAGGATGGTGCCCAAGGCCGGACTCGAACCGGCACAGCATTCGCCACTACCACCTCAAGGTAGCGTGTCTACCAATTCCACCACTTGGGCTTTAACTTATTTAACCTCCAAAGCGCCTGCGGCGTCTTCGCTGGGTTTTGTTGGTGCTGCAGGTGCATCGTTAGCTGCGGCGGGTTGTGCGTTCTCGGTTTTTACTTGGTTTTCAGGTGTGGCGGCAGTGGGCGCGCTATTCTCTGCTTTCGGCGCCTCTGTCGGTTGCGTCACTTCCGTGGCGGGGGTTAAAAAATGGTCATCAATTTTGGCTTTTTGCTTGGCCATTACGGCAAGTGTAAAGCTGGTAACGAAAAATACAAAGACCAAAATAGCGGTAAGTCTAGAGAAAAAATTACCTGTGCCTACGGCGCCAAACACCGTTTGTGATGAACCAGACCCGAATGACGCGCCCATTTCTGCGCCTTTGCCTTGTTGCAGCATGATAAGCCCGATGATAACTAGGGCAATCAAAACGTGCGCAACTAATATAAAAGTTTCCATCAATTTCTCTCGTGATTAGGTGCTATTCAGCAGACTGGCAAATATCCAAAAATTCTTGGGCACTTAATGAGGCGCCGCCAACTAGAGCGCCGTCTATATCGGGTTGTGCGAACAGCTGTCTGGCGTTATTCGCCTTAACACTGCCGCCATACACAATCCGGGTTAAATTCCCCGCCGAACCCAGCAAGCTGCGAATGAACGCATGGGCTTCCTGTGCTTGGTAAGGTGCTGCAGTAACCCCCGTTCCTACCGCCCAAAGCGGTTCGTAGGCTACTACAGCTCTAGCTAGCATATCTCCACCGCATTGATTAATTACGGCTTGTATCTGTTTTCCAACCGTCTGCAAGGCTAGCCCTTGCTGGCGTTCTTGTAGGGATTCTCCCACGCAAAAAATGGGCACCACTCTCGCTTGCTGCGCTTGCTCAAATTTGCGTGCTATCTGAGCGTTGGTTTCGTGGTGATACTTTCTGCGCTCAGAATGACCAACCAAGGTGTACTGGCAGCCCAAGTCATGGAGCATCTCGGCTGACACGTCGCCAGTATAGGCGCCACCAGCAAATTCGCTAACATCTTGGGCGCCCAGCGCGATATTCGAATGCGCTAACTCACCATACGCCAACATTAGGTGGGCTTGCGCAGGGCAAACAACCACTTCGGCTCTATGTACTCCAACCCAGCCGTGGGCCAGATCTTGTAGCAGCTCGGTCACGGAGGCGAGGTTGCCGTTGAGCTTCCAATTCCCGATAACTATCTGTCGTCGAATACTATTCACTCTGGCCACTTACGTAAGCTGTTGAACCTGCCAATGTCGTCTCGAGAGACCCCCAGCGAAGCGGGCGGCAATGGTAGCTAAGAAACGTAACCCTGACAATCCTCTAAGGGCTTGCCGGGGGTTTTATTTTCATGTCAGGGCTTCGGCTACTTTTTGCGCGAGTAGTTTTGCTAGTTCCTCCACGAGTCGGTGGTGTTGCCCTTCGACCATTACGCGCACCACTGGCTCGGTGCCGGAAGGGCGCAGCAGGACACGTCCCTTGCCGTCGAGTTTTGCTTCTGCAGCGGCTACAGCGGCGAGCACTATGGGGTTTTCGTCTAGGTTTTGACGTTTGCCCATAGGCACGTTAATCATCACCTGAGGCATTTTAGGCATGCCTTGTTTGGCGTGGCGCAATGATTTTTGTTCGGTTTGAATCGCGCGCAATACCTGGAGCGCGGCGATGATGCCGTCTCCAGTGGTGGTGACATCACTGCAGACGATATGGCCGGAATTTTCGCCGCCGAGTTTCCAATCACGGTCTTTCATAGCTTCAATTACGTATCGGTCGCCGACTTTAGCTCGTACCAGCGGAATGCCCAGATCCTTCAGGGCCAGCTCAAATCCGAAATTGCTCATGAGGGTGCCGACAACGCCGGTGCAGCCGCCAACGTGTTTGTGCTGATAGGCCGCAATAATGTAAAGCAGCTCGTCGCCATCCACCACTTCACCGCTATGATCCACAAACACCACGCGATCGCCGTCACCGTCGAAGGCTATACCGAGATCGGCGCCGGTTTCGAGTACACGTTGCTGGAGGAATTTTGGTTTAGTGGATCCGCAGTTCAAATTGATGTTTTGGCCATCGGGTTCGTTGGCGATGACAGTAATCTTGGCGCCAAGCTCCTCAAAAACGAGCGGGGCGACTTTATAAGTGGCTCCGTTCGCGCAGTCGAGTACTAGGTGCAGCCCCTCTAGGCTGAAGCCCCAGGGGAGTGTGCCTTTGCAGAATTCGATGTAACGCCCAGCCGCATCGGCAACGCGGGTGGCCTTGCCGAGTTGACTGGCAATGGTCATGGGGGCATCCAGTTGGGCCTCAATGGCAAGCTCCAATTCATCAGAGAGTTTGGTGCCGTCGGCGCCAAATAATTTAATGCCGTTGTCCATGTAAGGGTTGTGCGAGGCACTGATGACAATGCCGGCGCGCGCTTGAAAGGTGCGGGTTAAATAAGCAATGGCTGGAGTTGGCATTGGACCCAACAGGCCCACATCTACGCCGGCGCTAATTAAGCCGGCTTCGAGCGCTGATTCGAACATATAGCCTGAAATTCGGGTGTCTTTGCCAATGAGCACGCGGCCCGGTCTGCCATTGGCGTCGGCGCTAGCGAGAACTCTGCCTACTGCCCAGCCGAGATGCATAAAAAAGTCGGGAGTAATGGGGGCTTGTCCCACATAGCCACGAATGCCGTCGGTTCCGAAATATTTTCGCGTCACAATTGGTTCTCCGCTGAAGCCAGCTCAGTTGTTAGTTGGTGGATTTTTACTATGTCGGCGGTGGCCGCCACATCGTGTACTCGCAGTATGTTGGCGCCGCGTTGGAGCGCGATTAGGCCAAATCCTAGGCTGCCGGCTAGGCGATCGGGCAGTTCTCGTTGCAGCAGGCGTCCAAGCATTGATTTGCGTGACAAGCCCACCAGCAAGGGGCAGCCTAACGCGTTAAATTCACGTAAATGATTCAAGAGCGCGAGATTATGCGCATCGGTTTTACCAAAGCCAATGCCCGGATCGAGAATGACGCGACCCGTGTCGATACCAGCTGCGCGGCAGGCGTGAAGGCGTTGGTGAAAAAATGCGGAGACTTCAGCAATCACGTCTGAATAGTCAGGTTGGTGTTGCATGGTGGTTGGCTCGCCTTGCATGTGCATCAGGCATACGGGCAGCCTATTATGGGCGGCGGCTTCTAGGGCGTTAGGCCTTTGGAGAGCACGCACGTCATTGATCACACCAGCGCCGAGTTTGGCGGCCTCGTGAATAACGGCCGCGCAGCTAGTATCTACGGAAATGATGACATCTAGATGATTGGTAAGATTTTCTATAATCGGCAGTACGCGATCCAATTCTTCCTGTTCCCCAACGGCAAGGGCTCCTGGGCGCGTGGATTCACCACCGACGTCTACAATGGCGGCGCCTTCCAATACCATTTGCGTGGCGCGCTTAAGCGCTGCGCTGAGACAAACTTTGCCTTGACTATAGAGCTGGCCTGCATCGGAAAATGAATCGGGCGTTACATTCAGAATGCCCATTATTTTGGGGGTGGAAAGGTCTAGGGTCCGATTGCCACATTGCATCAACATTAATGAGCGCCAAGAAAAAAAGCCGGATGGGTATCCGGCTTTGAGGTTACCAACAGCTTGAAGCGCCTTTAAACTTCTTTGGCGGGACCCGGAGCAATGGCGCCATCGCGTGGCTCTGCGTCTGGTCGTGGTGGTTTGCGGCCGCCAAAATCGCCGTCCTGCCAGTCGCGAGGTGGGCGCAGCGTACGTCGCAGCATAAGGTCATCTACCTGTTCGGAATCGATAGTTTCATACTCCATGAGGGCGTCTTTCATGGCTTCTAGGATGTCCCTATTGTCTTCAAGAAGTGCCTTGGCCTTGGCATAACACTGATCAATGATGCGGCGTGTTTCTTCGTCGATGATTTTGGACGTGTCGCCGGAGTATTGTGGGCTGCTAAGGCCGGGATAAGCGCCTTCATCGTCACCATAATGTAGTGGGCCAAGTTTTTCCGATAAGCCCCATTTGGTGACCATGCGGCGCGCCAAGTCAGTGGCGCGTTCAATGTCATTGGAGGCGCCTGTGGTAACGCCATCGAAGCCGAGGGTTAGCTCTTCTGCTATACGGCCGCCAAACAATGAGCACAGGCGTGATTCCAAGCCGCGCTTACTCTCACTGTATTTATCCTCCGCGGGGAGGTACATGGTTACACCCAAGGCTCGGCCGCGCGGGATGATGCTGACTTTGTGTACTGGGTCGTGCTCGGGCACGAGGCGCCCCACAATGGCATGGCCGGCTTCGTGATAGGCGGTATTGATTTTTTCTTTTTCGCTCATGACCATGGAGCGGCGTTCTGCGCCCATCATGATTTTGTCGCGGGCGCGCTCAAACTCTTCAGCCCCCACGGTGCGCTTGTTAAAACGTGCCGCAAACAGCGCCGCTTCGTTCACAAGGTTGGCTAAGTCGGCGCCCGAAAAGCCCGGCGTGCCGCGTGCGATGATACTGGCTTGAACCTGCTCGTCGAGCGGCACCTTGCGCATGTGGACTTTTAGAATTTGCTCGCGACCGCGAATGTCTGGCAGGCCAACTACCACTTGACGGTCAAACCGACCGGGACGCAGCAGGGCTCGATCCAGTACATCTGGGCGGTTGGTGGCGGCGATCACGATAATGCCTTCGCTACCTTCAAATCCATCCATTTCCACCAGCAACTGGTTGAGTGTCTGTTCGCGTTCGTCATTGCCGCCACCATGCCCGCCGCCTCTGTGCCGACCTACCGCATCAATTTCGTCGATAAAAATAATGCAAGGGGCCTGTTTTTTGGCTTGGTCAAACATGTCGCGTACCCGCGACGCCCCAACACCCACAAACATTTCCACGAAATCAGAACCGGAGATGGAGAAGAACGGCACTTTGGCTTCGCCGGCAATGGCTTTGGCGAGTAAGGTTTTACCCGTACCAGGGGGGCCGGACATTAGCACTCCGCGGGGTATACGACCGCCCAAACGCTGAAATCGGGTAGGGTCGCGAAGGTATTCTACGAGCTCGGACACTTCTTCTTTAGCTTCGTCCACGCCGGCAACATCGGCAAAGGTCGTTTTGACTTGGTCTTCGCCTAACAGGCGCGCTTTGCTTTTGGCAAAACTCATGGGGCCGCCGCGCCCGCCTGCGCCACCTTGCATCTGGCGCATGAAAAATACGAACACGCCTATGAATAATAAGATGGGAAAGCTGGCTACCAGCAATTGCTCCCAGAGACTGGCACGGTGGGGTTCAGTGCCTTTGACCACCACGTTGTGTTTCAACAAGTCGTCCATTAAGGCGATGTCGTAAATTTCGGGGCGCACCACGCTAAAGGTAGTGCTGTCGCTGCGTATGCCGCGGATCATAAGGCCATCGACGGCAACCTGACTGACCTTATCGGCTTGTACCTCCTGCACAAACTGCGAGTAGCTCAGATCGTCTTTGGTGTCGTGGCCACCAAAACTTTGGAAGACCGAAAACAGGACGGCGGCGATGACCAGCCAGAGCACTAAATTTTTTGCCATATCGTTCAAGAGGCTTCTCCTCGGGTTACCTGTTGCCAGGGTGGTGCGTGGTCTGGGCAAAGCGGTGTATTGGCTATTGCGGTTCAAAATTTAGGCAGGTGTAAAAAAGCGAGCATTTGAGACCAGTATAGACGCCCCTGCGGACTAGCCTTTAAACCCTCTGCCCACTAAATAAACTTCTCGCGAACGGGCACGCGAGGCGTCCGGTTTGCGAATGGTAATTTTTTCAAAAAACTGGCGACACAATTTCGTCCACTGGTCAGAGCCTTCACCCTGAAATAGCTTGCAGGCAAAACTGCCACCCGGCCGGAGCGTCTTTTCGGCCATGTCCAATGCCAGCTCCACTAAGTGCATGGCGCGAGGCTGATCTACGCCGCTAATACCACTCATATTGGGGGCCATGTCAGAGATTACAAGATCGGCTTTTTGTTCGCCTAACATCTCAAGAAGCCGAGCAAAAACCGCATCCTCGGTAAAATCTCCTTGCAAAAATTCAACGCCAGCGATGGAATCCATTAATAAAATGTCGGAGGCTAGGACAAAACCCGTGTCACCGACTAACTCGGCGGCCACCTGCGACCAACCGCCCGGTGCGGCCCCGAGGTCAATCACCCGCATGCCCGGCAGAATTAGCCGGTCTTTGGCTTGGAGCTCGAGCAGTTTATAGCTGGCGCGTGAGCGATAGCCATCCTTCTGCGACTCTTTAACATAGTGGTCATTGAAGTGTTCCTGCAGCCAGCGACTGCTGCTTTTCGAGCGGGCCATAAAAAATCTTGAGCCTTGAATGAGGTGTACCGATACAATAGCGTCCATCTTACGTAACCAGACACCACAAGAGAAGTTGCGCGGCCATTAGCGCAAGTCTCACCAACAAAAAAACAGGCGATTTTATGACTTTAGCAACGGACACCAAAAAACATTTTCGCACCATCGGCCACAATTTGAACCCAATCGTTACTATTGCCGGCAACGGCTTAAGCGAAGGGGTTTTGGCTGAGTTGGACCGTGCGCTGGAGGATCATGAGCTAATCAAAATCAAATTGGCGATAGCCGACCGCGAGGAGCGAGCGCAAACCATAGCGGATATTTGCAGTCAGTGCGCAGCAGAAGTGGTGCAGACGATCGGTAAAGTGGCGTTAATTTTTCGCGCGGCCAAAAAACCGAATCTGAAAAAATCCAATGCGCGGTAATTTAGTGTTGGCAGAAACTGCAAAGTTTTAAGGTTTGCTCGAGAGCCGCTGGCGCCTCTGGCCCCAGCGTCTAAGCACACCCCAACGCCATAGGCCTTGCACCATCATAAAACCCAGTAACCCTGCCGCCGCGCCCATAATGAAACTGCCCACAGCAAACGGCCAAATCAGGTTGCCCAGTGATTTTACCCAGTGCCAGGATAGTTCATTGGGCAGCTCAATGGCGGGTGCGCCCAACACGAAGGCACCTGCACTGTAGGCCGAAAGGACAAAAAACGGCAAGGTGAATGGGTTGCTGATCCAGACCAAGGCTAGGGCAATGGGTAGGTTCGCGCGGAGGATAACAGCGCCAGCGGCTGCCATAAATGCCTGACCCGGCGCAGGAACATAAGCAAAAAATAACCCCACCAAAAATGCATAGGATACTGAGTGGCGATTGAGATGAAACAGATGGGGGTGGTCCCGAAGTCTGTTGCCCAATCTGCCGAGGCCGGGCGTTTTACTGAGCTTTTCGGCGTCAGGCACCCAGCGGCGAATAAAATTTTTTGTCATTGAATGTCTGCAACAGTCGGTGAGTAGTACATTATCGTTGAAAGCTCCGCTGAGTGCTAAAAAGCTGTGTTATTCAATCGGGTGATTGGTTGAGTTTAAAAATGATCAACAATTTGGTTGGGTTTTCGCCTTTTTAAATTTTGGCTAGGTCCGCTAAACGTGGGGCAGACTTTGCTGATTCAACACGGGTTTTTAGGATTATGTTGTCTGCTACCCAATTCTGCCAGCGACAGAGGCGGAAGACGTCCCGGCGTTGAACCGCAAGGCCGATTGGTGGGATAGCTTGCCTTGGCTATCAGCCTCTAAGGTAATATGCTGGAAGTGATTTAGCGCTTCAACAAGCAAGGAATGCTTATGTCTTACATCCTCATTTTAGCGCTTGGCATTTTGTGTAGCCAATTAGCACCCACCTTAATTCAACCTATCTGGATATTTCCCAGCCTTAGCCTTGTTGCGGCAACTTGGGTCTGCAGGCGCGGACGCTGGCTTTATGTGGCCCGCATCCTCGCGTTAGCCTTGTTGGGTTGGCTGTGGGGCAGTTGGCAGCTTATTAAGCTCGGTGACGGCCAACTGCCAGAGGCGCTGGATAATTCTGAGTGGCAAGGGGAGTTCTTGCTCACGGAGGTTAAGGATCGCGCTGGGCCGAGCACTCAATTGGAGGGGCAGTTGCTGGGCTTGGAGTGTAGTTCCGCCTGCCCCGCGCTTGAGGGTAAACGATTTAGCTTGTCATGGTATCAAGCGCCAGCTGCCTCGCCAGGGGAGGTGTGGCGGCTGCAGGTGCGCTTCAAGCGGCTGCATGGGTTTGCCAACCCCGGCGGCTTCGACTTTCAAGCCTATCAATTGGCGAATGGTGTGGCTGGGGCAGCCAGCGTTAAAAGTGGTCAGCTAGTGGCAAGGCAAACGCCCACATGGACCACGCGCTGGCGCCAGCGGCTGCTCAACATCATGAGCCGTGGAGACGACGGCAGCCCTGTGCGCTATGGGCGCTTTTATCGCGCCTTAGCCTTTGGTGACACCAGCGCGCTTGATTGGCAGGACTGGCAAATTCTACAGCGCACCGGCACCATCCATTTGGTGGCTATTTCGGGCTTTCAAGTGGGCCTTATGGCGTGGCTGGGGTTTGGTATTGGGCTGGGTTTGGCGCGGGTGTTGAATCTGCCGTTGCGTGGCTCCGGCGTTTGGGTATTGCGATTCTGGCCTTGGGCCCTCTCCATTGGCGGCGCTTGGCTGTATACCGCATTGGCAAACTACGCCGTGCCGGCGCAGCGCGCGCTGGTCGCCGTGGTCTTGCTCAACTCGGCTATAGCCCTTGGCTGGCGGGCCAGCCCCCTGCAGGTGCTGGGTTGGGCACTGTTTTGGGCTGCCCTGAGCGAGCCGTTAGTGGCCTTGAATACCGGCTTTTGGTTGTCTTACCTGGCCGTGCTGGCTTTATTGTTGGCCTTCGGGTGGCGCAAGGGGCGTAACCCTTGGTGGCGTGAGGCAGTGAGTGCGCAGTGGGTAATGACTTTCGCTCTGCTGGTTCCCCTGTTTTGCTTGCGGTTGCCTTTTAGCCTCAGTTCCCCGCTGGCAAATATTTTTGTGGCGCCGCTGATATCACTAGTGATTACCCCAGGTTTGTTTCTGACCCTTGCGGCCAGCGTCATAGGGTTAGCGGAGCCGCTACTCTGGTTGCTGGACCTATTATTCGGCGCCGCCTGGAGTGGTTTGGGGTGGCTTGCACAATGGTCGTCCAGCCTCTGGTGGCCGGGCAAACCCTTGGGCTGGGCAGAGATTTGCCTCGGTTTACTTGCCACCCTATTGTTGCTTGTGCCGCGTGGTTTAGGCGTGCGTCCGCTGGGTGCGCTCTTGCTTGCCGCTTGCCTGCTCTTGCCCCGCGCTAGCATGCCGGCCTTGGAGGTCACGGTGCTGGATGTTGGGCAGGGGCTGGCCGTAGCCATTCAAACCCCCAACCACAATCTACTCTACGACCTAGGCCCAGTGTATTCACCGTATTTTGATGCGGGTACAGGTGTTGTGCTGCCCTTCTTAATTGGCGGTGGGGTGCGGCGGGCCGAGGTAATCATCAGTCATGATGATCCTAATCACAGCGGCGGGTGGCGAGGCTTGGCCATGGCGCTGCCGGTGTCGCCCATTGGTGCGGGAGAGGTTGTGTCAAGTTTGCCGCAAGCGCCTCAATGTTGGCGCGGGCAGCGTTGGAACCTTGACCAAGCACAGGCAGAAATCCTCTGGCCACCCCTAATGAGCCAAGACTACGGGAATAACCGCTCCTGTGTGTTGTTGTTACGTTTTGGTGAGGCGGGCGTGTTGTTAACGGGGGATATCGACAAAAGCGTTGAGCAGCGCTTGGTGGCATTTGGGGATTTACCCAGGCAATTAACCTTGCTAGTGGCTCCAAATCACGGTAGCCCTAGCGCATCCAGCTCAGCATTTTTGAATTACACAGCGCCACAGATGGCCGTGTTTAGCACCGGACGCTACAACCCCTATCATCAACCCAACAGCAAGGTGGTGGCGGCTTATGCGGCGGCGGGAATTCCCACGTTTAATACCGCAACCAGTGGCGCCATTCGGCTGCGCTGGGATGCGCTGGGGCAAGCCCCCAATGTTTATTTGGAGCGCCGCGACAATCCCAAGCCTTGGTATTCACAATTTAAGCGCTAGGCGGCTGTTGAGCGTGAGTTAAAGAGTTATTTGGAAATTGATAATTTCAAGCTCGTGGTCCTGATCACAACAGGCACTTACCGCGGTATTGATGTTGGCTGGGAAGCCCAAAATCGCATCATAGGTTACGCCGACATGGTGCTCGGCACCGGCTGGGCTTGCCGCATCAAGGTAGGCTTTTTGGATTGTGTCGAATAGACGCTCTACCGTTAACCGCTGATAAACAGGTTCTTGCGCTGCGGCCGCATCACCGTCCACGGACACCACTTTCCCCGCCGTTACCTGAATAATTTTGTAGGGGTACTGCGCAAATTTGTAACCACCACCCTCTTTATAAGAAAAGGTGTAATTGGTAACACCCCCCGCCTGCCATTGAGCGCGGGCCACTAGCAGTGCTTGCACGCCAGGGCTAGCGCTAGGCGGCAGCGCGGACTGGCTGCTTGCGGAGGGGAGGGGGATGGCGGCAATATGGCTGGACGTTGTGGGTGCTGTGCTAGTTAGCGGGGCGCCAGTATCGGCGCCGCCGCAGGCGGTTAAACTCGCTATCACCATACAGCTGGCTAACATCAACGTCAGATTCATGCATTTACCTTTGTGTTTTGACTGGGTCTTAACCGGTTGTTGATAGAGCTACCTTGCCAGCCATCGCCGCCAAACAGTCTTCAAGCGCCAGTTAAGTGCTGAGCAAATTTTAACCAACTTCGCGGCGGCAAACCGGAATCATTTGGCAAATTTGAGCAATACCTAGCCTGCGATGAACCAAAGAGTGTCTGCTTCCGGCTGGTCAGCTCGGCTGTTGCTGCCGCAACCATTCTGGAGCTGTTGTTTCATTTTGGCTTGGTGCTTTGCGGGGGCTCTATGCACGTGGTTGGATTTTGGCGGCGTGCGCACCCCGATCGGGTCGAGCTAAATTTTCGTTGTTATTTTATTTGTTTGGGGTTTTTCCGCGGTCTGGCTTGCGCTTGTTTCGAGCGAAACGTTCTTCTATAGTCAGCCACTTAGCGCGCCAGCCTCGTTGATAATACGCAAGCTGGGGTGAAATAACGCGTCTGTGCATCAAACAACTATTAAACGTCTAGGGAAGCTATGTATTATCAATTAGAGCCGGAAGTAGCTGGAGGTTGGGGGGAAGGTACAGTTGCAGACACTACTTGCCATCCACCAATAGTCAAAAGTCTAGTATTCGAATTTGACGGTTGGCTCGGCGACTCGATTATAACTTCGTTTCCCTGCTACTTAGTCACTGAAGGGCTGGCGCAATCTATAAACCATACAAAACTATCTGGTTATCACCTGGCGGAATGCACAATCACGCAATCCGAAGCGTTTAATGAGCTATATCCAAATAAGAATTTACCCGGTTTTTTATGGCTCCAAGTTGTTGGCGAATTTGGTGTTGATGATTTTGGAATTGGCAACGACCTAAGGTTGGTTGTTTCGGCTGCAGCGCTATCAACCTTAAAAGAGCATTTTTTAAATAACTGTGAAATTGAAGAAATTAGTCCGGTAGGGCGGGACGAGACCCGCGTTGGTGATATTCAATGAAGGCAATAAGTTGTTTTTGAATGTCGCAATTTTGTTGTGTTTTGGCGTGCGACTAAAAAAGAGCGGGGTACGCCGTTGGCTAGTCCGCCTTGCCAGCTCATATTTGGGTGTTAGCTATATGATTATTGTATACGGACGAAACAAAGACAGATTTCGTAGATCTCGTACGCAGCCATCGATTGGTGAAAACGGATACCGTACAGAACCTATGCCTGGCGTGGTGGTGTAGTGTATAGAGCAGCATGGAGTCGAAGTGGTGGGCGAGACGTTAGGTGAAGTCTTGCAGGGCTTCGGGGCGATAGAGGGGGCAATAATCACCCCGCATGATCCTCCAAAATATTTTCGCTACCATGACGAGAAGTCACCTGTGCCAGAAGGATATGTTTTGGTAGATATACATGTAACTAGGAGCGGGCAAGAAATTTGTCCAAAGCAAAACCTTCTTTTTAAAATGCAAAGCGGTGACATTGTCGAAATACTTGCGCTCATCTGCTAGGAAGTTGCTTGGAGTGAAGTCGGGAAGCGCGGGTCGAGACCCGCGTTGGTGATATTCAATGAAGGCAATAAATTGTTTTTGAATGTCGCAATTGTGTTGTGCTTGGGTGTGCGACTAAAAAAATTACGGTTTATGCAGTTGGCTAGCTCGCCCTACCTTCTTAGGGAGGATCGTGAGGGCAGGGCACAAAAAATTTTTGCAGAGTTAATCGCAACATTTTGGAGGGAAAATGTTTCTCGTGGGTATTGTTTTTTTGATATTTGTCATGCTGATTCCATGTTTTATTGTTTGGGTAATTGCCTTCAGATTTTTCCCTCAGCAATATAGAACTACCTCCTTGAAAATGACGGGTGTCTGTTTCTTTTTGTCTTTGGCCGCTGGCTTCGTTTTAGATATTGAATTGGAAGGCGGCGCTTTGTCTGGTGTGGTTGCTGTGTCTGCCTTTTCATTTTTGTGGGCGATGTTTCTTGCTTTAATTAATTTTCTTTTAGGAAAACGATTGGGCCGCCCAACCTTTCCTCCCGGCAAGTAGTGAGTAGGTCGCGTAGAGCACAGCGAAACCCAGCATTTAAACAGCGAAAAATGAGATTTTTCCACGCTTAGCATTATTTTTCTGGGTATTCGTTCTGGTGTCGGCGTGTGCTGTGCAGGGTTTCGCTGCGCTCTACCCAGCCTACGAAAAACCAAAAAGTCATTCACCCGTTCAGCCCAGCAAAGCCGAAACACCCAAAAATGCGGCACTAATTTTCAGAGAAAATTCAACTCGCCCCACCTGCTCAGCCACTCTGAATTACCTAAAGCCGCAATCAACCCTCCTGTCGCTGCCGCAACAATTCCTGAACTTTTTGTTTCATTTTTGCTTGGTGCTCATCACGGATTTTACGCGCATAGTCGGATTCTGGCGGGGCGTGTACTTGTGGCAGCAAATGCTCCACTAAGCCTTGTGCTTGCTGTAGTGCATTGGGTGATAGGTCCGCAGACTCCATGGAAAATTTTACGTATTTATCTTCCTGAACCAGTAGAAAAATTATTTTGTAAATCGCGGTAGTGCCGGTTTGCAGTTTGAAGTGCAGGCGCAGCGCCGGTTGTTCCTGCAGAACCACTGGCTCGCGCAAAGTTTCTAGGCGTTGTTGCCAGCGGCCGTGCTGAATTAAATAATCCATGTCGGCCAGTATCACATCGGCTTCGTCGTCCAGCAGGTTGGGGTTGTTTACCCAGCTCAGGGCGCCAACGGGGTACATATTCAGGTCGAGGCTCAGGCCGGGATAATTGTTTACGTTATAACGCAAACCTATGCCGTTCATGGGGTCGCTGAATAATTCCCGTTGTTGCAGGGTAAGGTTCGCGGTGCTGGCGGGATAGGCCGCAGGGTGTTCGAAATCGTTATTGCCCGGTACGACGGGGGCTGATGGGGTTTGGTTGAATGGGTAGCCGTAGCGGTAATAAGCTCCGCCAGCGGCTAAGGTCAGCACTGCAATACCGGCGATCAGTTTTTGTTGGGCTCGTCTTAAAGCCATGCTTGCTCCAAGGGTTAGGCTTTGGCTAAAAGGTGCTGCCAAGCAAAATTGCTGTCCGCTAACGCATAAAAATCCGGATTGAGCACGCTGGCTTTCTGGTTGTAGCGCAGGGGTTGAAATTGGGTGTCCACTACAGCGCCGCCAGCCGCTTCCAAAATGGCTTGGGCTGCAGCGGTATCCCATTCGCTGGTGGGCCCCAAGCGGGGATAAAAATCGGCTTGGCCTTCGGCCAGCAGGCAGAGTTTTAAGGAGCTGCCCATGGAGCGGCGTATCAGTGGGCCAAGGTTTTGGCCCAGCTTGGCAAGCAGTGCTTCCAGGGCCACATTGCCCACACGCCGGCTGGCTATAACTTCTACCGGCTGGCGCTGGGCCAAGCGCGGGGCCAGCGCCCGAGGGTGGATCGGCGTAAAAGCCGCGCTGTCCGGCTGATTTTTAAAAGCCCCCAAGCCGCGAATGCCGGTGTAACACTGGCCGGTTACCGGCACATAAATAACACCCAATACGGGTTGCCCCGCCTCGATCAGGGCGATATTTACGGTGAATTCACCGTTGCCGGCAATAAATTCTCGTGTGCCATCGAGGGGGTCCACCAACCAATAGGTTGGCCACTGGCGGCGCTGCGCAAAATCAGGCAGCTCGCCTTCCTCAGAAATAATGGGGATCTGTGGCCAAGCTTGGGCCAAGCCCGTCACGATTATCCGGTGCGCGGCTAGATCGGCCTGGGTAACGGGGGAGGCATCCGCTTTGTGCTCTACCCTAAGGTTGTGCGCCTGGTACACCGCTAAAATTGCCGCCCCAGCGGCTTGGCTCAAGGCCACAAGCTTGGGCACCATGGCCTGCAGGGCGGCGGGCTCAGTCACGCGACCCGGCCAAATAAGCTTGGGCGAGGTAAAGGGCGGCAATGCTGCGCGCTTCGGTGAAGTCGGCGCGGCTACAGAGTTCTGGCAATTGGCTTAAGCGGAAGATTTCAACTTCCAGAGGTTCGGGCTCGTCACCCTCGGCGGTTTGTGGATAAAGGCCTTGCGCCAGCACAATTTGGGTGGCGTGCTGCATGTAGTTGGGGGATTGCGTCATGCTTTTGAGCAGGGTTAAACGCTCCGCGGCAAAACCCACTTCCTCTTGCAGTTCACGGTTCGCCGCCGCTTCAAAGGTTTCGCCGGCATCTAAGCGCCCTTTGGGTAGGCCTAGCTGATAATCCTCCATGCCTGCGCCGTATTCGCGCACCAACAGCACCTGATCATCATCGAGCATGGGCACAATAATCACCGCTTGGTGATCGCTCAGCAGTCGCTCAAACGTGCGTGTGGCGCCGTTGGCGAACAGCAGCTCCATTTCCTCCACGCGAAAGAGCCGAGTGCGCGTCAGTAGCTGGCGCTTTAACACTTGCGGTTTTCTAGGCATACTGACCCCTCAAAATTCGCTCATTATTTCGGCATTATACCCACAATGATTCCTTGGCACGCCATAGATACAGTTCTCTTGGATATGGACGGCACTTTGCTGGATCTGCATTTCGATAACTATTTTTGGGCCGAGCATCTGCCTACGCGTTTTGCCGAGCACCACAACCTGAGTTTATCTACTGCGCGTGAGCATATTCATCGGCTGGTTGCGGAAAGTGAAGGCACGTTGCAATGGTACTGCTTAGATCATTGGACGCAATTAACTGGGCTGCCCATTGCCGCATTAAAAGCTGAGGTTGCTCATAAAATTCAAACTCGCCCACACACGTTAAAATTTTTGCAATTTTTGCGCGCGCAACAGAAACGAGTTCTACTCATTACCAATGCGCATCGCGACAGCTTAAATTTAAAATTAGCCTGCACCGACATAGCCCCCTATTTTTCAGCCATTATTTCCGCGCACGATTATCAAGCCCCCAAGGAGCTGCCGCAATTTTGGCAAGCCTTGGCAGCGGCAGAACACTTCGACCCAGCTCGCACACTATTTGTAGACGACACGCCGCGTATTTTGGCCAGCGCCAAACGCTTTGGTATCGCCCAGTTATTGTGTATTACCCAGCCGGATTCGCAACGTTCAGCCAATAGTTGCGCAGACTATTTGGGCGTGGCGGATTTTGACGAGGTGATTCCAGGAGTAAGCCATGAGTGATGCCGTTAAACTGGTGCGTATCGACAAATGGTTGTGGGCTGCCCGTTTTTTTAAAACCCGCAGCTTAGCCAAAGCGGCGGTGGAAGGCGGTAAAGTGCAAGTGGCGGGGCAGCGGGTAAAACCCAGTAAAGATTTAACCCTAGGTTTGCTGCTACAGGTGCGTCAGGGTGTTGATTCAAAAGAAATCATTATTACCGGCTTGTCCGAGCAGCGGCGCGGCGCACCGGAAGCCGCGCTTATGTATCAGGAGACGCCCAGCAGTATCGTCCAGCGGGAGCAGGCGGCGGCACAGCGCAAAATACTCCAAGCCGCCGAGCCGGCTAGCGATGGCCGGCCCAGTAAAAAACAGCGCCGACAAATCCATCGTTTCCACGATATTGTCCTCGATTTATAATTTGGTTTTTTTCTCATAGAAGATTTTTATGCCTTTATCCAAGTCCCCCAGCGACGATTTTATCCATCGCTTTTTTTTCGACCACACCGATTTGCGCGGTGAAATTGTCACTCTGCAAACCAGTTTTCAAACCGCCACGGCGCATCATCCCCAGCACCCAGTTACGCAGCGTATTTTGGGTGAGTTTTTTGCGGCGGTGAGCCTGCTAGCGGGTGTTTTAAAATTCGAAGGCATGCTGACGTTGCAAATTCGCGGCAACGGCATAATTCCGGTAATTATGGCCGAGGCCACCCACGAACGTAAAATTCGCGGCATAGTGCAAGGTGACCCAAATGTTAATTTTGATGAATACGCTGATGCCGAATTGCGCGAGTTAGTTGGCGATGGCGTGTTAACCATCACTATCGACCCCACTGACGGGCAGCGTTATCAGGGCATTATTGCTATCGACGGCACTAATTTGGCTGAGTGTTTAAGCCATTATTTTGCACAGTCCGAGCAGCTACCCACCCGCTTATGGTTAAGTGCCGACGGGCGCACCGCGGGCGGTCTGCTGTTGCAAGCCTTGCCGCCAACCGGCGATCGCAAGTTTGACAATAACCTGCGTGAAGAAGAATGGAATCATGCGGTACAACTTGCCAATACCGTCAAGTCAGAAGAATTATTCAACTTGCCTCACGCTGAATTGTTATATCGCCTATTTAACGAATTTGAATTGCGCCTTATGCCTCCTGAGCAGGCCGAATTTTATTGCAATTGTTCACGGCAGCGCAGCGGGCACGCACTCTTATCGCTGGGGGAAGAAGACGCTTACGAATTGTTAACCGAGCAGCCAGTCATCAGCATTAATTGCCAGTTTTGCGGGCAGGAATATGTCTTTCAAAAATCCGATCTGGCGGACATTTTTCATCCGCAGCAATCGGTGCATTGAGTAAGCACGTTGTTAGATGAGCGTTTTGGTGGCGGGTTTTGTTGGGTTTAACTGTGTATTTGCGCCCAGATGGAATGACCCCAGTGGTGTTCTTTAATTGTTGATAGAGCACGATTCATGTCGTGGATGTTGGCGGTGTTCACCGCGCAGTCTAGAACTGAGAGGTTGATACCTTTAGCCCAGAGCACGTCGATTTGCTGCTGAGTGAGCACGCCTGCTGACAGCCAGGCTGGAGATTGCCCCGTCAGAATCAATGCCCGCATGTCGGCGTAAGCCGATTGGTTGGTTACAAAAATAACCATGCTAGAGTCTTATTTCTACAAAAAAATATCGAAAATGACAAAGTTAAAGCTGCCTGGAGGCTGACATCACGCGCTTAACTAAATGAGCCAAAGAGTAGGAAGAACCAGTTTTTAATTCGCGTCGCAGCCGGTTAACAATTAATAATTCCTGCATCGCCACTGGCGCGGGGGTGTCCAGGGGTGGGCAAACGGCATCATCATCTAAAACACTATTGAGTAGCATAAAACCCCGATGGCTGAGCACCACTTGGTCTATGGCCTCTTGGCGAATCGTAGTTTCGAAGTGTAAATAATCCGCACCTGCCAGCCACAGCAGGGCGTGAAAACACGCCAAATGCCGTGGGCTGTGCAGGCCGAATTCGTCAGGCTTATCTTGTCCTGCAATATCCTCCACATAGAGCGTAAATTTACGTGGAAACTGGCTGTAAAGCTGCACCAGAATTTTTGCGGTATCGCGGTAAAAATCGTCGATGTGAATATCACTCATACATTAAGCAGCCGGCTCTGTTTAATCAATGAGTGGTTTGTAGTTTTGTAAAAACTCACCAAACTTGCCAATGGCTTTATTAATTTCGTCTTTGGTTGGCAAAAATACAATGCGCATGTGGTCTGGGGCTGGCCAGTTAAATGCCGTGCCTTGTACCAGCAGTACTTTTTGCTGGATTAAAAAATCGAGAATTAACTGTTGGTCGTCGTTGTAGCGGTACATGGAGCGGTCTATTTTTGGGAATAAATAAATAGCGCCTTTGGGCTTAACGCAGGTAATGCCTGGAATCGCCGTCAAAGCGGAGTGCGCGGCATCGCGCTGCTCTAACAGGCGGCCGCCGGGTAAAATGAGTTCGTTAATGCTTTGATAGCCGCCCAGCGCGGTTTGTACGGCAAACATGGCGGGTACATTGGCGCAGAGCCGCATAGAGGCGAGCATTTCAATGCCCTTAATATATTCAGTGGCAAGGTGTTTAGCGCCGCTAATCACCACCCAGCCAGAGCGAAAGCCCGCCAGTCGGTAGGTTTTTGATAAGCCGTTAAAGCTCAGTACTACCACATCTTGGGCCAAGCGCCCCATGGGTATAAACTCAGCATCGTCGTACAAAATTTTGCTGTAAATTTCGTCCGAAAAAATAACTAATTTAAATTCGCGCGCCACCTGCACAATTTGTTCAAGTAAATCTTTGCTGTAAACGGCGCCGGTGGGATTGTTGGGATTGATGACCACAATAGCGCGGGTTTTGTCGGTGATTTTGCGACGAATATCGGCGATATCCGGAAACCACTCGGACTCTTCATCACACATATAGTGCACGGCTTTGCCACCGGCCAAGTTTACCGCCGCCGTCCATAAGGGGTAGTCGGGTGAGGGCACCAGCACTTCATCGCCACTGTTGAGCAGCGCCTGATTGGCCATAACAATCAGCTCACTAACCCCATTGCCCAAGTAGATATCGTCGATATCAACATTGGGGATTTCTAGGCGCTGACATTCCTGCATAATGGCTTTACGCGCGGGAAACAGGCCGCGCGAGGCGGTATAGCCTTGGGCGGCGCGAATGTTATAAATAACGTCAGCAATAATTTCGTCGGGCGCATCAAAGCCAAAGGCGGCAGGATTGCCGATATTTAACTTCAGCACTTTGTGACCGTCTTCTTCGAGGCGTGTGGCATGTTCTAATACTGGGCCGCGAATGTCGTAACATACGCCGTCGAGTCTTTTTGATTTATGGATGCGATGCATGATTGGCCTGCTAACGAATTGATCTTAAAAATTGCGGCTAAAAAGCTGTGTAGTAGTGAACCTGAACCCAAATCCCCTACTGAGAGAGGCCGAATTATGTCAGATAGCCACCTAAAAGACGACGCATACTGGCGGGAAAAACTGAGCCAAGAAGAGTTTCGTGTATGCCGTAGCAAGGGTACAGAGCGCCCGTTTACCGGAGAGTATTGGAATGTGAAGGTGGATGGCCAGTACTTGTGCCGCTGTTGCGGGGAGGTTTTATTCAGCTCCGCCGCTAAATTTGATTCGGGATCGGGCTGGCCAAGCTTCTATGCACCAGTGGTCGCCGAGCGAGTTCTTGAGGAAGTGGATGGCAGTTTAGGTATGCGCCGCACCGAAATCTTGTGTCAGCGCTGCGGCTCCCATTTGGGGCATGTGTTTCCAGACGGCCCAGAGCCCACCGGCATGCGCTACTGTGTCAACTCGTTGTCGTTGCGTTTGCGGGAAGCAGGCGAGGACTCGCCCAGTTAGTCGTAGATCTGTTTTTTCTTCCATGCGATGTCTTCAGGCTTGAACTTATTCCACTCGGCGTCGGTTTCGGCGTTGGCGGACGAGGCGCTGTGGCCAAGGGCTGCACCCGGCTCAGCTAACTGTAGGCCGGCTTCTAGCTCTTGGATAGTTATCGCTAATTGAATAAAAATTTTCTCCTGCTGGTTATTGCGCCCTTCTTTGCCCAATAACTTATGGGCCAGCGAAAAATAATGAAGCGCCAGCCGCGTTTTGCCTGCGCCTTTGGCGTGTCGGCCTTGAGCTAAATAGGAATCCACGGTGATTTGCAGCACCAGTTGTTTAATCATGGCGCGGTAGGTTTCTGCATTGCTGCGATTCAATACGCCCTTTGATTCGAGCGAGTAAACAAATTTGTGCAGCTCATCAAGGCAGGCCTTGGCATCCTTGATTTGTTGTGGGTTCTCCATGGTGACCGGCTGATGGTGCCGCGCCTGCCGCTGAGTTTCATTGAGCTGATGCGAGATTGCTTGGAGTTCTTGGCTGTGATGGGTGTTGCCCGAGTCTATGTCCACCAGCTGCTCATAAATATCGATGAGGCTGCGCTGTACCAGCATCAGCAAATCTTTCGGCAGGAACCCTACGGGAAAGCCGTTCAGCATAAATTTGAAATTGCGCACCTTGGCAGTCAGCGCGGTCATCAGCCGTTCACGTTGCTGTTCTTTGAGGGCAAGCGTCTGCGTGACAAAGGTGTAGCACACGAGTACCGACAGGATCACGATTATGGAAGTAATAACGACTACCGATGACATACATTGAGTTCACATGGCTTTACTTAAGCCTAGTCGCCACATACCCCTGCTGCAAATCAATATCAGACACAGCCTGTGGAAATAGTGAATAATCTGGAATCGGGTGTTGACAGGTGGGTAGCTCGACAATAGAATGCGCCCGACTTCTGACGGCAACCAACGTTGTCAGAATAGACGTCCCCATCGTCTAGAGGCCTAGGACACCGCCCTTTCACGGCGGTGACAGGGGTTCGAATCCCCTTGGGGACGCCACTTTTTGCGGGAATAGCTCAGTGGTAGAGCACAACCTTGCCAAGGTTGGGGTCGCGAGTTCGAGCCTCGTTTCCCGCTCCAATTAAAAAAGCGCAGATTTATCTGCGCTTTTTTTTTGCGTGCGTCGTCTTGGCGAATCGGTGTGGTGTTTGCCGCAACCACGTGGGTCTTATGGCATTAACGCAGGGTGAATTATGAGTTCCAGTGAGCAGGCATTAAAAATTCGAGGCTTGAAAAAGCGCTATGGCGCCTCTCTAGAGGCTCTCAAGGGTATTGATCTAGATGTTGCGCTAGGTGATTTTTTTGCTTTGCTTGGCCCTAATGGCGCAGGTAAATCCACCACCATTAGTATTATTTCCTCGCTGGTGAAAAAGACCGCCGGTGAAGTTAGCATTTTCGGCTGCGACATTGATGCGGATTTTTCTCGCGCGAAACAATTTTTAGGTGTTGTGCCCCAAGAGTTTAATTTCAGTATTTTTGAAAAAGTGAAGGATATAGTGGCGAATCAGGGCGGCTACTATGGTTTGCCGCGGAAATTAGCCGAGGAGCGCACCGATAAATACCTAAAGCGCCTTGGCTTATGGGATAAGCGAGATGCTCAAGCACGAAGCCTGTCTGGTGGCATGAAGCGCCGATTAATGATTGCGCGTGCCTTGGTGCATGAGCCGAAACTATTAATTCTGGATGAGCCAACGGCTGGGGTGGATATCGAGCTGCGCCGTTCCATGTGGGAATTTCTGAAGGAAATTAACGAGGCAGGCACTACGATTATTTTAACTACTCACTATCTCGAAGAGGCGGAGATGCTGTGCCGCAATATTGCCATTATTAATCAGGGCGAAATTGTGGAAAATACCAGTGTGAAGAGCCTGCTAAAGCAATTAAATCGTGAGGTTTTTATTTTTGATGTGCGTGAACCCTTTTTGCATTTGCCGGCACTGCCTAGTTATGCGGTGGGGAAGCTTGATGATGTTTCGTTTGAGGTGAGCGTTGTGAAAGGGCAAGCCTTAAACCCGCTATTTTCTGCCTGTACCGAGCAAGGTATTGAAATTATCAGCATGCGCAACAAGGTTAATCGCCTCGAGGAGTTATTCGTGTCCCTCGTGCAGGGGCACAACGCGGAGACTGTAAAATGACGCTTGAACAATTAGCTATTGCGTTTGCCACCATAGTACGCAAAGAAGTCCGCAGGTTCATGCGCATTTGGGTGCAAACCCTTGTGCCGCCGGCCATTACCATGGTTTTATATTTTGTAATTTTCGGCCACTTGATTGGTTCGCGTATCGGGGAAATGCAGGGTTTTGCCTACATCACGTTTGTGGTGCCGGGTTTGGTGATGATGGCGGTGATTAACAATTCCTACGCCAATGTTGTCTCCTCTTTTTACAGTGCAAAATTCACTAAAAGTATTGAAGAGTTACAGGTGAGCCCCACGCCAAATTACGTGATTTTGTGGGGCTATGTGATGGGTGGGGTGCTGCGCGGGTTGGCGGTAGGCGCCATAGTCACGGCGCTGTCCTTTTTGTTTACACGATTAAGCTTGGCTCATGTGGGTGTTACGGTGTTAGTAGTAGCACTTACCTCGGTATTGTTTTCCATTGCCGGTTTAATTAACGCAATCTACGCCAATTCATTTGACGATATTTCCATTATTCCTACTTTTATTCTCACCCCATTAACCTATTTTGGGGGTGTGTTTTATTCTATTGATCAATTGCCTGCCATTTGGCAGACCATTTCTCAGCTGAATCCCATTTTGTATATGGTCAACGTTTTCCGTTACGGTATATTGGGTGTTTCAGATGTGAGTGTGGTGGGTTCGTTGCTGGGGATAGGTGCTTTGACTTTGGCTTTGTATGGCTTCTGTTGGTACCTGTTGGAGAAAAGTTCTAGGTTACGGCAATAACCACTATTGGCGTGTTGGAGCCTGCTATGAATCCGGAAAACCCATTTGGTGTGGCCTTGCAGTTGGGCCGCCAACAAGCCTATGTGGACAGCTATGATGCCAGCTTGCTGCAACCTATCGCTCGCGACCTGTGTCGCCAAAGCTTGGCGCAGCAGGATTTTGTGGGTTGCGATATTTGGACGGCCTATGAGCTCTCGTGGTTAGATGCCACAGGGAAGCCTCAGGTGGCGGTGGCCGAATTTGTGGTGCCAGCCAGCAGCTCACACCTCATCGAATCAAAATCCTTTAAGTATTATCTCAACTCCCTCAATCAAACCCGTTTTGCTGACCGCGCTGCACTGCAAGCACTTTTGCTGCACGACTTGTCGGTCGCTGCAGGAGCGCCAGTGACACTCAGTTTTCTACCTAACGATTTTTATCGCCAAGCGGACGACATAGGCGCGCAGCTAGTGGATGACTTGCCACTGGATACCAACATTTATGCGCCGGATGCGAGTTTGTTGTTGACGGGGGACGCTGCCGTAATGGACGAGCAGGTGTTGTGTAGCCATCTGCTGAAAAGTAACTGTCCGGTCACTGGGCAGCCGGATTGGGCCAGTGTTTGGGTAGGCTACACGGGGGCCCAAATTTTACCGGCAAGCCTCTTGGCCTATATCGTTTCCTTTCGTCAGCACCAAGATTTCCATGAGAATTGCGTGGAGCAAATGTACGTCGATATTTGGCAGCGCTGTGCACCCCAAACCCTTTGGGTTTACGCACGTTACACGCGGCGCGGTGGTTTGGATATCAACCCATTTCGCAGTAGTTATGAGCGCGCAGCGCCGGTGGTGCGAGGGTTCCGTCAGTAGGAGAAAAACTTCATTGAGCGGGATGCGCTGAGCTCGCGCGTATAAAGTCTTGGGGGTTGTAAGGACTGGGTTGGGCCACTGATTGCGGTGCCGGCTAAGTGATCGACTTATCTTTCAATTGCTCCGTCGCTCGCTTCAGAATATCTAGCACCTTATCTTTTTCGTAATTGCGCACTTTGTCCAAGTCGATATGCATGGAAAAACCTTCAGTGTTCAGTTCTAGCCAGCTCTTGTCGGTGCCTAAATCCTTGCGGAAGTCCACCACCTGATAAACGCGTACCGCATGGCTGAAGCCCTTCACCATAATTTCGCCTTTATCGCGACACATGACCACGTCTTTTACTAGCGACCAGGTATCGTGGGAAATCAGTATCTCGCCGGGTTCGGCGGCGGACTCTAGGCGTGAGGCCAGATTAACGTGGGTGCCAAGCACGGTGTAATCCATGTAATGGCTGGTGCCAAAGGAACCTACGGTGCAGAAGCCCGTGTTGATGCCCATGCGAATCAGCATGGGGTTCTTAATGCCTAGGGATACCCAGCGGGCTTGCAGCTCCTTCATTTTCTTTTTCATTTCGATGGCCATGGACACGCAGCGCAAGCAGTCCATTTTCAGGCCTTCGCTCTGCGCATCCCCAAAAATCACCATGACGGCATCACCCATGAATTTGTCGATGGTGCCTTTGTGTTTGGTGGCGATGCGGGCCATTTCGGTGAGATAGGAATTGAGCAGTTCGGTAAGCGTTTCGGCTTCCAGCTCTTCCGACAGTGCGCTGAAGCCCTGAATGTCGGAGAAAAACACGGTAACGCGTTTGCGCTCGGTGGTTAGGGTTTTTTCTTTGCCTTCGTTAATGGCTTTCCAAACCGTGGGGGTTAGGTAGCGGGCCAATTTGTAGGAGCGCAATTTGTAGAGGGTATGTTCGCTGCTGAGTTTTTTGATATGGGCATCAAGCTTTTTCATGCGTTTATGAGCATAAAGCCCGTAGGCGCAAAAATAGGCAAAAATACCCACGAGGCTAACACTGCTAATTTCCAGCCTGTCGGTATACACCCATTGCGGTTGCTGAATAAAAAATCCGATGGCCATGCCGCCCAGCAGGGCAGCGTCATCCGCCGCGCACTTACGCAACCCCCCATTAATGAGGCTGTTGAATTGCACCATCGTAATAAAAAGAATGCTGGGCAGCAGACTGAAATGGGTGAAATGCAGCACAAGGCCGATGAGCGCGGCGTCGGTGGTAATGAAACGGTCGAAGGAGCGCTTTGGATTGGCGGAGTAACGTTTAAGATAGATGTAACTTGCTACGGAATAGAGTACCAAGACTACCGTTATGGAAATCAGACTCCATTCGGGCGAGCCCCAGGTAATTTGGCTGAGGCTGGTGCCGGCGGCAGCAAAACATACCAGTGCACGAATGTGATGCTGACGAAAGGAAAAATCCTCGATGTCAGCATGCAGCATTGCGGTGTTGGATGAGGCGTCGCTCATGATTGCGCACTAGTCTCTGAAGAATTTCGACGGTTCGGCTGAGTCAGCGACCAGCTGAGTAGGCGGCTGGCGTGTTGATCACACTTGCTTGCTTGGCCATCGCAAACGGGAGCCAAGCTATTGTTATTATCGGAGAACATTAAACGCTTTCTGGCGCCGAATGTCCATGCTACCGCAGGGGGCGTTGGGGGGTTAGCCCTGTAGTTTAAGGTCAAGGAAACGCTCTTCCAGTTCGGCGTATTTACTTTTGAGGCTGGTCAATTCGCGGCGAAGGGTGCGTGCTTCGCCATTATCTTCCGGCGCCGCTTCGGACAGGGTTTTGACTTTTTGATTTAACCGACGATTGTCAGTTTTCAGGCTTTGAATGATTTGTTCGTTGGCCTGTATCGAGGACTGCATATCCTTGACTCGCGAGCGAATTTGCCCGAACTGGGAGGCGCGAGCACGCAGCTGTTCGAGTTCCTTATTGGCGTTTTTAAGTTCGTCTTCCATGAGTTTGATGCAGGCCTCGGATTCCTGCAGGTAGCGGGATTGCTTAGTCAATGCCCCCTGTAAATCTTTAATAAGCACCGTACGCTGCTCTTCTGTAGTGGCCTTGGTAAGTTTGTCTTGTAAATCGTTAATAATGCGGTGTTGATCTACCGTAACGTTGCGCAGGCGTGCAATTTCTAAGTGGGCTTGCTCATCGACTGGAGCGTCAACACCCGCCTCAATTTGTTCGCCAAAATCGGTATAGGCCGCCTGATAATTCTGGAGCGTGATGGAAAAGTCTTCAGCCGGCCGGCCTTCGGAGATCAGCGTGGTCATTTCCTCGTAATACTGACTAGCCTTGCCGTTGCTTTCGCGCCAATTTTTTTCTAAATCCAAATACAGCGATTTGAACCTTTCCAGATTGCCTACGCGTTTGCGTGTACCGGCTAGCTCTTCGCGCAAAGACTCTAGCTCATCATTTTCCGTAGGCTTCTGATCGTAATCCGTATTAAAGTCCAAAAGCTGTTGATACCGGGCGCCTAGAAGATCCCAATTGACCTTGTCGACGAACTGGGAGTTGGCTTCTTTTTCGGCTATCAGGATGGCGTGGCGCAAGGCCGCGGTGCGTCGAGGCAGGGGGGCTTCTGGGTCTATATCCAGCGCTATGTCTTGGCCGCCGCGCAACGAAAGGTGGTATTTTTTTGTCAACTCAATCTGTTGGCCGACAAAGTTAACGTAGGATCCCACTTTGGCTGGCGGTGGCGGGGCTGTTTTGGGTTCGCTACGCGCTTTTTTAAGATCTTCTACGAGCTCATGCATGCGTGCTTGCAGCTTTTGTTCGAGCCCGCGCATTTTGCGATTTTGAAACACCAGAATCGCCACCGCCAATAAGGAAACCGCAAGGGCTTCCAGCATGACGATGGTCGAGAGGCTAGGTGCTTCCATGATGGCTTCAACAGGTTGGTTGACGGAATAATTGCGTGAAATTAGCTTTAGTATGGCCCACAACTTAAAGTTTGGCTAAAAACTTGCCTCTGCATATATTGATTGTGTTTGTTGGCTGGGTTGTGTACATTTATGCTCCTTTTCGGGTGGCGCTTTTGCGTTATTCGATGGTGAGGTGTCCGAGTGGCTGAAGGAGCACGCCTGGAAAGTGTGTATATCGCAAGGTATCGAGGGTTCGAATCCCTCCCTCACCGCCATATTTGAGCCGGCTGGCTCAGCTGTTGAAGACGGGTTATTTTTGCCTCTCCAAAGTGGGCGGCAAAAAAATTATAAAAAACCCATAAAAAAAGCCCTTGGTATCCCCAAGGGCTTTTTTTATGGGTTTTCGTTTCATCGGCTCAGCTTTTACTGATGGCACCTTTGGCTATGCCTTCAAACGCTTTTACCTCGAAGGTGTCCTGGGGGTGCAGCAGGCTTAGGCGTTGTAGTAGGTGGGCGCTGATATTTTCCACAGTGCTGTCAGCATTCATGAGATAACACACGCTGGCGGGCAGCTCCAGTCGGTAGTCACCCTGCTGTGCCGTGTAAGCAAACTTATATTGAGTCTCGTTCACGGAATTGAGCAGGTCGGCCTTTGTGCCTATATAAATGTCGCGCCAGAGCGTCGCTATTTCGTTCATGGTGTCTAGGCATAAGCTGCCATTGCGCCAGACGAGAATTTTTGAACGATGGCCGTGGGCAATGCGCTGGCAGTTGCCGAGATGTTTTTTAAGGCCGTGACTGTAATGATAAAAAGGTGTTGCAATGGTTTCGGGGGCAAAGCTAAGGTGCAGTTGGTCCACGCCGGCGTCAAATAGCTTTCTAATCTGCGGCTCACACCATTGCGCCACTGACTCAGGAGTGATGGTCTTTTGACTGATAAGCGCCACTGACTCCTTGGGTGACTGGGTGGCTAAATAGTGTTGGTTGCCGAATTGCCAGTGCGCGTCGATTTGGAGCGAGTCGGTGTTAAGCTGCAGCGCGGAGGAGTGAGTGGGAATTAGCAATTTGTGATCAAGCTCCACATCTAGCCAGTGCCGCAGGTGTTTCTTCACAAAGCCAAAATCGCAAATCATGCCCTGCTCATCTAAGGCTCCGTCGAGCGCGATACTGGCTAGCCAAGTCTCACCGACTAAGCCCCGCTCAGGGCAGAGGTAACTGAAGTCTACGTTCGTTAAGTTGTCGACAAATAGACGCATAATTGGAATCCAATGTATTCGATGTATTAGAGGGCAGAGTATATGGTGAAACTGAGTTATTATGTGCCGCCGAGTTACCTAGAAGCCGTCAAGTCTGCGATTTTTGCGGCGGGAGGCGGACAGCAGGGCAACTACGATTTGTCCTGTTGGCAAACGCTAGGGGTGGGGCAGTTTCGCCCCAAAAATGGCAGCCAACCCTTTCTAGGGCAAAAGGACAAGCTGGAGAAGGTAGAAGAATATAAAGTGGAAATTATTTGTGAAGAATCTAAATTACAGGCCGTGATAGCAGCACTGCGCGAGGCTCACCCTTACGAGGAGCCCGCCTTCGATTGCTGCCAGCTGCTGGATCTCGATACCTAAACTGCTCGCGTGATGGGAATGATGGCTGCAGTTCTTTGTTTGTTGATTCCGGCGGTTGAATTTTGATGTAAACCTTGGAGGGCGTCATTCAGCTCGTGGACTGAGTCAAACATCATTTTACTAAGCTCAATACAGGCGCCCATGGCAGACTTGTGCAAGCGTCTTTTGACGTCAATTTGAAACTGCAGACCGCGCAGTCGTCGGCGTAGGTCCTCTGGGGCGCGGGCAATGAGCTTTTCAATTTCTTGGTGGCGCAATTGCTCTAGCGCTTCTGGGTTTGTCTTGGCAAGAGCAATAAGTTGTTCGACGTTGGGCCATTCGGTTTGCATGGGATACCTCATTTCAAAGTACAAAATACGGCGGCTGTGCGCCAAGCTCGAGCCGTTCCGGAGTTGGCCTGCTCTGGCCAAAAAACATACTACCAAACTTCAAATTGCTATGTGAATACATTTTGCTATGCTGAATTTTTATATGCAGGAATTGCAAGGCCTGTACCCATGGTGATTCTGTTGCCGCTTATCTCAAATGTGAACGCGTCGCCATTTTTGCATTTGTGATCTGCGCCTATAGGTGTGGGGAGAATAATGGAAAATGGTCGTGCGGAAGGTCGTCAGGCGGCGGTATTGATTGTGGTGCGTGCCGTTGGCACCGCAGATCCCCAAATATTGCTAACCAAGCGCGCCGCTAGCCTTAATAGCCATGCGGGAGAAATCGCATTTCCCGGTGGTATGCAGGACCCAGAGGATCGCGACCTGCTAGCAACGGCGCTGCGTGAAACCTACGAAGAAGTCGGCTTGGGAGTGGATCGGTTGGTAATTCAGGCTCGGCTAAATCGTGCCTATACCCGTCAGGGCACAGCGGTTTCACCGTTTTTTGCCCATCTGCTGGGTGATGCGCCGCTGAATATAAATCCGCAAGAAATTGAGCACACTTTTTGGGTGCCCTATTCGTTCTTGATAGCCGACGCGCGGCTTCAAACGGATGTATTTGTTAGTGGTGGGCGAGAATTTTGGGCTCCAGCCTATGAATTTGAGGGGCACTTAATTTGGGGGTTTACGTCTCGTGTTTTAGTCGAATTTATGAATGGCTTTGCGGGGCAGGCTTTGGCTCGAGAACACGCTGCGCCGGAAGTTGTTCGTCAGTAGCGGCCGGTTATACCCGGTTTAGAATCAGCTCAAGAACCAGCTTGGTGCCAAAATAGGCTAGAACCAAAAACACAAAACCTGTGAGTGTCCAGCGCATGGCGACGGGGCCGCGCCAGCCTTGCGCGTGGCGCCCCCAGAGTAGCAGGGCGTAGATTACCCAAGCGAGCACCGAAAAAACGGTTTTTTGAGCTAGGTGTTGGGCGAGCATGTTGTCCACAAATAGGGCGCCAGATGCAATCGCCAGTGTGAGTAAAATTTCCCCGGCCCATAAAAGCTCAAACAGCAAGGACTCCATGGTTTGGAGTGGCGGCAGCAGGCGTACAAATCCGCCCGGATGCTTGCTGCGGATCTGCTGATTTTGATAATTGAGCAGCAGCGCCTGCAGCAGCGCGATGGTCATCAAACTGTAGGCAACTATCGAGAAGAGAACATGGGTGAACAAGCCGGGTGTGAGTTGAATAACACTGCCGGTTTCCGTTTTGGCAGCGAGGCTAACCAGCGTGGCGAGAAAGCTCAGCGGCAAGCTGAACAAAAAAAGATTGTGCATGGGGTTGCGCAGGCCGCTGATAAAAATGAGCAAATTGGCCGCCGCAAAAAAGAGAGGAGCCACTTTGAAAAAGCTGAATTCGTAGCCGGTGGCAATGTTAATTTGTTGATAGATTCCCCAGCCGTTAGCGAGTAGCCCTGCGGCTAAAACGACCATGAACAGTGGGGTGTCTTGGGTTCTGCGCGCGAGCACGCGGCGCAGCAGCATAAGCCAAGCGGCGGTAAAGAACAGCAGAGATAAAACACTGGGGATCATAGCGAGGCAGCTGTTAGAGGCTTGGAGTTAGTGCCCTAGGGTAGTGTGCCGCGACTTGGTTTGGCAAGCTGCAACGAAGGTCCTCTGTGGTTTTCGAGCGAATTCCCCGTATAATCGCCGCCTTTCTTTATTTAACACAGTGAACGTCACCTTATGTTCGAGAGTTTGTCCGACCGCTTAACGCGCTCCCTGCGTAAAATTACCGGCAAGGCGCGCCTTTCCCATGACAATATTCAAGAAACTCTGCGCGAAGTGCGCAAGGCGCTTCTTGAGGCCGACGTTGCCTTGCCCGTGGTGAAAGATTTTATTAATGAGGTGCGCAAGCGCGCCATTGGGCAAGAGGTGGCCCGCGCGCTTAATCCGGGGCAGCAGTTTCTTAAGATTGTTGAGACTGAGCTGACCCTAATGATGGGTCAAGCCAATGAGCGCCTGAATCTGGCCGTCGCGCCGCCAGCGGTTGTTTTGATGGCAGGTTTGCAGGGGGCCGGCAAAACCACATCGGTGGCAAAATTGGCGCGCTTCCTGAAGGAAAAGGAAAAGAAAAAAGTGCTGGTAGTGAGTGCCGATATTTACCGACCGGCCGCCATCAAACAGTTGGAAACCTTGGCCGCAGAGGTTCATGCGGAATTTTTCCCATCTTCCGTCGACCAAAACCCCATAGATATTGCGCGCAATGCCATCGCCCACGCGCGCAAAATTTTTGCTGACGTGGTTATTGTCGATACCGCCGGCCGGTTGCATATCGATGATGATCTGATGACGGAGATCAAGCAGCTGCATGCGGCTATTAACCCTATTGAAACGTTGTTTGTAATTGACGCCATGATCGGGCAGGACGCCGTGAATACGGCTAAGGCCTTTAATGAGGCATTGCCCCTGACCGGTGTGATTCTCACCAAAGCTGACGGTGATGCGCGTGGCGGCGCGGCACTGTCGGTGCGGCACGTTACTGGCAAGCCCATTAAATTTTTGGGTGTCGGTGAAAAGGTGGAAGCACTGGAGCCATTTTATCCCGAGCGTCTCGCCTCGCGGATCTTGGGCATGGGGGACGTGATGTCCCTGATCGAGGAGGTAGAGCAAAAGCTCGACCGAGCTAAAGCCGAAAAACTGATTCAAAAAGTTAAAAAAGGCAAAAGTTTCGATCTGGAGGATCTGCGCGATCAATTACAGCAGATGCAGAATTTGGGCGGCATGACATCAGTGTTGGAGAAATTGCCGGGCATGGGCAATATTGCGCAGCTGGCGCAGCAGGCTGATGTGACTAAGCAGTTTAAGCAAATGGATGCCATCATTAACTCCATGACCCCCGCCGAACGCCGTGATCCAGAGTTGCTTAACCCTTCCCGTAAACGCCGCATTACTGCCGGTTCCGGCACTAATATCCAAGACTTGAATCGCCTGCTTAAGCAGCACAAGCAGATGGCTAAGATGATGAAAAAATTCAAGGGCGGCGGCATGTCCAAAATGATGCGTGGCTTGGGCGGCATGATGGGTGGGGGCGGTATGCCGCCGGGTTTGGGGCGGTAGCGAGGATTTCCGCGGCAAGGCTGTACAGGTGGAAAAGTTTCCAGTACACTTCGCCGCCTTTCGCGGGCATCACCAGCAGAACTGGTCTATTTGTCCGTTTTTAGATGTGAGCCTAGGCTCTACAATTACCGATTTTAATTTTTCGACTTCAGACAGGAAGCAAACCGAGATGGTCAGCATTCGTTTAGCCCGTGGCGGCTCAAAAAAACGTCCTTTTTATCATGTTACCGTTACCGACAATAAGCGCGCCTTAGGTGGTGTGTTCATTGAGCGTTTAGGTTTTTTCAATCCCGTTGCTCGCGGCCAAGAAGAGCGCCTGCGTATTGATAGTGAGCGATTGCAGTTCTGGATTCAGCAGGGTGCACAGTGCTCAGGGCGTGTTGCCAAGCTTGCTAAAGATGCTGCCAAACAAGCCGTAGTTGCTGCGTAAAACTGGTGTCCTCACGCATTGTCGTTGGTCATTTGGTTGGAGTATATGGGGTTAAGGGCTGGCTTAAGGTGAAATCATTCACCGAGCCAGAAGACAATATCCTGCGCTACAAACCGTGGTATTTGCGGCTAGCTGCCGGCAGTATCATTTTCGATATCGAAGATGTTATGTCTCGGCCCAAGGGCCTATTGGTTAAGTTGAAGGCTATTGACGACCGCGATCAGGCGGCCGCTTTGGGTAAGGCCCAGATAGAAGTTGATGCGGCACTGCTGCCAAAACTTGTAGAGGGTGAGTATTACTGGAGCCAGCTGGTCGGGTTGCAAGTGGTCAGCGAATACGAAGGCGCGACTTATATACTGGGGCGCGTTAGAGAAATGTTGGAAACCGGTGCTAATGATGTATTGGTTGTTGTAGGCACTGGTGCTGATTTGCCTGGCGAATTGGCGTCACCCGGTCGAATGGTTAGTATTGATGCAAAAGAGCGATTAGTCCCTTATTTGCCTGGTGAATTTGTAAAGCAAGTGGATTTGGCGGCAGGCGTAATTTTAGTGGAGTGGGATCCTGAATTTTAATTTTGGCCCGTGGCGTCCCTGATGAATTTGGTGGTAATTACCCTTTTTCCTGAAATGTTCGCCTCTTTTAGCGAGCAGGGCGTTACGGGGCGAGCCATAAAAACGGGCATTTTGAGCTTGGAGTGTATATCTCCGCGCCAGTTTACGGTGGATCGTCACCAAACTGTGGATGCTAGACCCTACGGTGGTGGGCCCGGCATGGTTATGATGCTAGAGCCGTTACGTTTGGCGCTGGAGGCCGCAAAATCGGCGTTGATGGGTATAAGTGACATCAACCCGCGAGTGATTTATTTGAGCCCACAGGGGCGCCGTTTTGATCAGGCGGCTGCAAAATCACTGGGGGCGAAAACCAGTTTGATATTCATAGCCGGGCGCTATGAAGGTATAGATGAACGGTTTGTTCGCCGGTATGTGGACGAAGAGTGGTCCATCGGCGATTACGTACTTAGTGGCGGTGAGCTGCCCGCCATGGTGATGGTTGATGCCATGGCAAGATTTTTACCCGGTGTGCTCGGGGATGCTGAATCAGCGATTCAGGATTCGTTCGAGGAGGGGTTGTTGGATTGTCCGCATTACACTCGGCCAGAGTGTTATCTGGGCGATTGTGTGCCAGAGGTACTTTTGTCTGGCGATCACAAGCGAATTGCAAATTGGCGATTGCAGCAGTCACTAGGGCGAACCTGGGAGCGGCGACCTGATTTGTTAGAAAAATTGGAATTGAGTGCTTCGCAGATGAAACTTCTCGATGAGTATCAAGCGAACCTCGATGATTAACTGTTAATTTGAATACCTTGTCGGCCAGTGTGTTTAAACCTTTCGGTTTAAACCTTTAACCGAAAGGTGTGGCTAAAACGCTGTGGAGTGTGCCATGAGTTCCAAGAACAAAATCATTCAAGAGCTGGAAAACGAGCAGCTCAAAACAGACCTCACCCCGTTTTCTCCGGGTGATACCGTGGTTGTACAGGTGCGTGTAATTGAGGGTGATCGCGAGCGTTTACAGGCCTATGAAGGCGTGGTTATTGCCATCAAAAATCGCGGCTTAAATTCGTCCTTTACTGTGCGAAAAATTTCCCACAATGTTGGTGTTGAGCGTACCTTTCAGACGCACAGCCCGCAAATCTCCTCGGTGGAATTGAAGCGTCGTGGCGATGTGCGTCAAGCTAAACTTTACTATCTGCGTGACTTGGCCGGTAAAGCTGCTCGAATCAAAGAAAAACTCATCAGCAAATAAGCTTGCTTATTTTGGTGTTGAAACAAAAATGGCCCTACGGGGCCTTTTTTGTAGGTATTTTCAGCTGCGCTATGAGCTGGGTGGAGGCTTTGCGCTATTTCAGGTTGATGGTGTAAGGCTGCGCTGCAGCCTCGGGTAGTTCGGCGCCTTGTCATGTGTTTTGTCTGTAGGGTTAACCTCTCGCGCATCATGCCTATGTGTGAGCGGGTTTAGCGCTCAGCATGGCTTCAACCGCTGGAGTTTTCGATGCTTCAGCTGTGACGGCCCAAAACTTAAATTCGCACGGCGTCTTCAAAATAGGCGGGTCAGTTGACCGATGGATTTTGCACCGTGGAATTTTTTAAATAAGTCAGCATGTCAGTGTCTTACGATGTCTCGTTGCGGGCACGCTTGAGGTTTATCCCTTGAAATCAGCAGCCCAAATGTTGCAAGTTTGGATCGAGCCTTTCTTATCGTCGCTTTGGGTGGAGCGCGGTTCGAGTCAAAATACCCTCGTGGCCTACCGTGGTGATTTACTGCGTTTTGCTGAATGGCTGGCGGTTGAAAAACCCGATCTTCAGCAAGTGGATAGGGCTTGTATCGAAGCTCATGTGGCGTGGCGACAGAGCCACGGCTTGTCGGCGCGCTCCACTGCGCGCTTTCTATCCTGCGCCCGTAGTTTTTTTGGCTTCTTACAGCGCGAGGCCTTTCTCCCGGTTAACCCTGTGGAGTCGTTGCGCGGCCCCAAACTCGCCGCAGGACTTCCCAAGTCCGTTACCGAGTCTGACGTTGAACGTTTGTTGCTTGCTCCGGATATTGAGACCCCAGCTGGCTTGAGGGACCGCGCCATGCTGGAAATACTTTACGCCGCCGGCTTGCGGGTCAGTGAGCTGGTTGGCCTAACCTTGCAGTCCATTAACTTGCGACAGGGTGTGGTGCGCGTTCGCGGCAAGGGTGGAAAAGAGCGGTTAGTGCCCCTGGGCGAGGAGGCAATCGTTTGGTTGGAGCGCTATCTTGCGGGCGGGCGTGCTGAGCTGTTGACCGGGCGGTTATGCGATGAGCTATTTCCCAGTAATCGAGGGCAGTTGATGACGCGGCAGCTGTTCTGGCATCGGATCAAGCATTGGGCCAAGGTCGCCGATCTTCGCGCGGATTTGTCCCCGCACAGTTTACGTCACGCCTTTGCTACACACTTGTTGAATCATGGCGCCGATATTCGCGTGCTACAGCTTCTGCTGGGGCACAGCAATTTATCGACCACACAAATCTATACCCAAGTCGCAAAACAGAGATTAAAGAGCCTGCATCAGGAGCATCACCCCAGAGGCTGATGCCACCCGGTTGAACTGCGAGGTGCAAACTGGGTCTGCTATGCTATTCTGCGAAACCTTTACATTCTCCAGCCTCGCCTAGCAGATGCGGCGGCCAAATTTCACTTTCCAGTTGGGACCTTTATGAAACTTACACACTCATTTTTAACTAGCGCCTTGGTATTGTCGTTGGCTGCGGCCGCAACGGTACAGGCTGAGCCGTCCAAGCAGGCCAAGTTGCCGGTGGCCTTGACTGGCAATTCAAGCGCTGCCCAGGCTGCGTCAGAGCCTAGTCTTGACGAAGTTAAACAACGCATTAATAAGGCGCTACAAGCCGCCAAGCCCGACATTTCTGTGGCTGATGTGCAAAAAGCGCCTATTCCTGGGTTGTATAAGGTTTCCTTAGGGCAGGGGCCCGCTATTTATTCTTCAGCGGACGGCAGTTATTTTGTGGTTGGCGATCTTTACCGCATTAGTGGTGCGGAGGTAGTTAATGTCACGGATGAGGAGCGCAACGGGTTGCGAGCAAAGGCTATTGCGGGTCTAAAAAAGGATGACTTGATTATCTTCTCGCCGGAAGGCAAGCCAAAGGCGTCCATTTATGTTTTTACTGATGTGGATTGCGGCTACTGCCAAGTGATGCATCAGCAGGTGCCCAAGATGAATGAGATGGGTATCGAGGTGCGTTATTTGGCTTATCCTCGCGCGGGGTTGAACTCACCTTCATTCAATAAGATCGCCTCTGCATGGTGCGCGGCTGATAAAAAATCGGCGCTTACCAAACTGAAAAATAAAGAAGAGATCCCGATGAACGTTTGCGCGAACAACCCAGTGGCAGCGCAATTTCGATTGGGGCAACAATTTGGCGTATCAGGTACGCCTTCACTCATTTTGGAAAATGGGCAATTGGTAGGCGGTTATGTTGAACCCGAGCGACTTGCTCAAATGTTGAATATTAAAATCTAAACTCGGGCTTTAACCCGAGAGCGAAAAGGCCCCTTCATTGGGGCCTTTGTTTTTTAGGGCAATCCAACCGAAGTTTCTAAGTTCAATTACGTTGACAGTCTCCAGCACCCTCAGTAAGGTTGCCGCGTTTTTCCCCCAGTGTTTTTTGCCCGCAGCTACGCCAGACGAGGTTCATTTTGAAAACGGTTAGAATTGGTATTTGTGGTTTGGGAACCGTGGGTTCCGGCACCTTCAACGTCATCAAGCGCAATGGGCAGGAAATAAACGCCCGTGCCGGCTGCGCGATTCAAGTTGTGCAAGTGGGCTGCCGTCGCGACAATCCCGCCTGCGATCTGCGGGATGTTGAGGTCACGCGGGATATATTCGCTGTGGCGCGCAATCCTGACGTGGATATCTTGGTGGAGATGCTGGGCGGTACTACTACCGCAAAAGATTTAATTGAAACCGCCATCGCCAACGGCAAACACGTGGTCACCGCTAATAAGGCACTGATTGCCGAACATGGTAATGAGCTGTTTGCTGCCGCCCGCGCCAAGGGGGTAAGCATCGCGTTTGAAGCCGCCGTTGCGGGCGGCATCCCCATTATTCGCATTTTGAAAGAAGGGCTATCGGCCAATCGTATTGAGTGGTTGGCGGGCATTATCAACGGCACGAGTAATTTTATTCTCACTGAGATGCGCGACAAGGGCCGCTCGTTTGAAGATGTGTTGGCGGAAGCTCAGCGATTAGGCTACGCAGAGGCGGACCCTACCTTTGATGTGGAAGGGATAGATGCCGCCCACAAGCTAGTGATTTTGGGATCCCTCGCCTTTGGCATGCCGTTGCAGTACGACAAGGTGTACACCGAAGGCATCAGCAAAATAGCGCCCATGGATGTCTCCTATGCCGGCGAGCTGGGTTATCGCATTAAGCATTTGGGTATCGCCCGTAAGCACGCGGATAATCGAGTGGAGCTACGTGTTCACCCCACCTTTATTCCGGAGCGGCGTCTGATTGCGAATGTCGATGGTGTGTCCAACGCCGTGGCGGTAAAAGGCGACGCAGTAGGTTCCACGCTCTATTACGGCCCCGGAGCCGGTGCCGAACCTACGGGGTCGGCCGTGATATCGGACATTATTGAGCTCAGCCGCACATTACTCGCGCCGCCAGAATACCGAGCCCCCTATTTAGGCGTGCAAGACGATCAACTCACTAATTATGAGATTCTGCCCATTGAGGAGATTGAGACCTGCTATTACTTGCGTATGTCCGCCGCCGATCAACCCGGCGTTTTATCCAAAATTACCCAAATTTTGTCGGATGCTGGAATTAGTATTGAGGCATTAATTCAAAAACAGCCGCATGAGCATGACATGCAGGTCCCCGTAATATTGCTGACCAACAGTGTGCAGGAGAAAAAAATCAACCAAGCCATCGCCTTGATTGAGGCGCTGGATACCATTGTTGGCTCCGTCGTGCGCATTCGCGTCGAAACTCTATAAAACTTTTGTGTGGAATTAATTTGTGAAATTTATTAGCACCCGTGGCCAAGCGCCAGAACTTTGCTTTGAAGACGTAGTACTGACCGGCCTGGCTAGCGATGGTGGCCTTTATGTGCCTGCAACACTCCCCCAATTTTCAGCGGCCGAAATTGCCAGTTGGCGTGGTCTTAGTTATCAGGAATTGGCGTTTAAAATTATCGCGCCGTTTGTGGATGGTGAGATAGCGGATGAAAATTTGCAGGCCATTATTGCTAAATCCTATGCGGGTTTTCGTCATCAGGCCATAGCGCCATTGGTACAAATTGGCCACAACGAGTGGATTTTGGAATTATTCCAGGGGCCTACGTTGGCTTTCAAAGATTTTGCCTTGCAGTTTTTGGGCAATTTATTGGATTTTATTTTGGCAAAACGCCAGCAAAAAGTTGTGATAATGGGGGCAACGTCTGGTGATACAGGTTCCGCCGCTATTGAGGGCTGCCGTTATTGCGAAAACGTCGATATTTTCATTTTGCACCCGCACAATCGTGTGTCCGATGTGCAGCGCCGCCAAATGACGACGGTGTTGGCTCCCAATGTGTTTAACATCGCTTTAGAAGGCAATTTTGATGATTGCCAAAATATGGTCAAAGCAAGTTTTGCCGATCAGTCATTTTTGCCTGAGGGGCGTCAATTGGTGGCAGTGAATTCCATTAATTGGGCGCGCATCATGGCGCAGATTGTTTATTATTTTTACGCAGGCTTGGCGCTAGGCGCGCCAGATCGCAAAACCGCGTTCGCGGTGCCCACCGGCAATTTCGGGGATATTTTTGCTGGATATTTGGCAAGCAAAATGGGCTTGCCCATTGACCAGTTGGTAATCGGCACCAATAGCAATGATATTTTACATCGCTGCATTAGCCAAAATGATCATAGTAAACAACCCCTGGTGCACTCACTGTCGCCGAGCATGGATATTATGGTATCCAGCAATTTCGAACGTATGTTGTTCGATTTGTATGGCCGAGATGGTGCCGCCATTGCGCAGCTTATGGAAGATTTTAAGCAGGGCAATATGCCGTTATCAGCCGATGCACTCAGCCGTGCCCGTGCGTTATTTTCCAGTTATAAATTGGATGACCAAGAAATGCTGGATGTCATCGCCGAAGTTTTTGCCAAAACCGAATACTTACTCGACCCCCACACCGCAATCGGCGTACAAGCCGGGCGCAAAACCCGTCGTGACCCATCGATACCTATGGTTTGCCTCGCCACGGCTCACCCCGCCAAATTTCCAGAAGCCATTGAAAAATCCGGCGTAGGGGTAGAGCCAAAACTACCAATTTATATGCAGGATTTATTTGAGCGCGAGGAGCGCTGCGCCGTGTTGGAGCAGGATATTGGTGTTGTGCAAGGGTATATGCAGGGGAATATTCGGGTTTAGTGTTCGTTTTGCAAACCGTATGCGGAAGCGGCCCCGTTACCGGGGCCGTCATTATTGGTGTTGATGAGTGTTAATGGTGAGTAGTTTGCTTGCTGCAGGAATTTGATTTTACGCAATTTTGTATTGAAACAAGCGCAACACAAAATTAAGGGGCTCCGCGTCCCTGTCTTGCACCCTTAATCAAGTTTAAGGATGTCCTTTTCTGTTGAGATCACTACAGTTAGCGAATATTGCCTCTCGGCAACCCAATCATTTGGCGGATTTGAATACCCTCTTACTCGATCCAAATTTATTTCTATTTTATCAGCCCCATCTTTCCATGAAGCAATTTTTACCCACTTAAAGGCTGCCTCAAATTTTTATCTAAAAATGTATTTCTCACCTCATCTAGCGATGCATAATTTAGTGGGAGCGAATGAATATAAATTACGCGCAGCCTCCGTCCGCCTTGTCCAACCAGCGGCATCAATCTTTTTTGTATATAACTCGCACAGATGAATAGCCTCATCAATGGACAATATAAGACCACTAGGCCTATCACTTATATGATCCACTTTTCCGTTAGTTGAAAATATAGCTATCTGCTTCATGTCGGGAATGACAAATCCCAACGTTGGGTGAACATAATTCAGCTGATGAGGTATGTCCTTGTGAAACTCGTCAGATGGCGTTTTGCTCACCGAATTATAGAACCGAACATGCGCAGTTGAACCTGTTTCTACTTGCTGAATCGGCATCCCCAAGGTCACTGAAACAGTAGGTAAAGTATTTTTACCAGAAGTGCTGCTCGCCG
>CAMCXE010000006.1 GCA_945882995.1 Thalassocella blandensis
GCAACCAATCGTCCATGGAGGGCGGCAGCAGGAAGTTGGTGTTGCGATCAATGGTTATGAAGCGGGACATGGCGGCATTCTGTGGTGTGGGAGGCCTATTTTCTCATGGGGCCTAACGACGGGCCAGGAAAGTCCGACAGGCTGCTAGAAGCCTCAGTTGGATCACCAAAATCGGCGCAACCCCTTGGCGCGGATTGGTTTATAATTTGCCGCTTTGCTCGAGGACTCGTGTTATGCCCAGCGTGAACCCCTTGCGGTACCGCGTATGTGTT
This sequence comes from Thalassocella blandensis, assembly GCA_945882995.1. Lineage (GTDB taxonomy): Bacteria > Pseudomonadota > Gammaproteobacteria > Pseudomonadales > Cellvibrionaceae > CAMCXE01. The sequence goes on from CAMCXE010000006.1 coordinate 273, forward strand.
TTAGGTGGTGGCAGTTTTGGCACTGCTCTGGCCAATATCATTAGCCGCAATAACCAAGACACTTGGCTGTGGATGCGCGATGCCGAGTTGGCGGCGCAAAGCCTGCACACTCGCGAGAACGCCCGCTACCTGCCCGGCTATGCACTGGATGAGCGCTTACAGATCAGCGCCGATTTAGCCTTGTGTGTGGCAACCAGCGATATTGTGGTGATTTCCATTCCCAGCCATTCGTTTCGCGAAGTGACGCGACTCGTGGCGCCGTTGATTAAGCCCGGTTGCATTGTGGTGAGTACCACCAAGGGGATTGAGGCGACGGGGTTTACCTTGATGAGCCAAATTCTGGAGGAGGAGCTGCAAAACGTCCGTATCGGCGTATTAAGTGGCCCTAATTTTGCTAAAGAAATTATTCAAAACCAGTACACCGGCAGCGTAATTGCCAGTGCGCACGCCGAAGTGCGTGCCATAGTCCCGCCGATTTTCTCGTCCAAAACGTTTCGTATCTACAGCAACCGGGATAAATATGGCGTTGAGTTGGCGGGCGCCTTAAAAAATATCTATGCGGTTATCACCGGTATGGCGGCAGCCTTGGGCTGTGGCCACAATACGACGGCCATGTTGTTAACCCGCAGCTTGGCGGAAATGGGCCGTTTTGCTCATAAACTCGGTGCCGATTCTATGACCTTTCTGGGCTTGGCAGGGGTGGGGGACTTAATCCTCACCTGCACCTCCGATTTAAGCCGCAATTATCGTGTAGGCTATGCCGTGGGCTCAGGTAAAAATCTAGCCGAAGCCTTGGAGACCATTGATGGGCAGGTAGCGGAGGGAATTAATACGTTAAGAATCGTCAAAGCTAAAGCTGATGAGCTAGGTGTTTACATGCCGTTAGCCAGCGGTTTATTTGCGGTGTTGTTTGAACAACGCGAACTGACTAGCTTAGTACACGCCTTAATGACCGGCGAAATTGCCACTGATGTTGAATACGAAACCTAACTTTTAAGAGGCCGCTAACTATGGACAATAATCAATTAAAAAATAATGTGCTGTCGCCCACGCATTGGTTGCGTTTGGTTTATATGTTGCTATTTGCGTTGTGTTTGCAGGTTGCTTCTTTTGTGATGTGGATGTTGGTAGTTGTGCAATTTATATTTGCCTTGGTGACTGGGCGCGACAATCAAAATTTGCGGAATTTTGGCCGCAGTCTTACCGCCTATATTAATCAGGCGCTGCTGTTTTTAACCTATAACAGTGAAGCAAAACCCTTCCCATTTGCCGATTGGCCGCAACCACCGGCAGAGGCTCCGGCGTCGAGTATAGAACGGAGCGAATAAGTACTGCACATGGAACTATTTTTATTGCGCCACGGGGAGGCGGGTTACCAAGAGCACATTGACGCGCAGCGTGAGCTCACCGAGCGAGGTACCTTGCAGCTGCAGCAGATCCTGCGAGCCAGTCACCGCGCGTTGGATACCGTGCAAAAAGTTTGGGTGAGCCCTTATGTGCGCACGCAACAAACTTTCGCGGTAGCCAAGGGTTTTTTGCCGCCCGATGTGGCCGTGAGCACTACCGAGCTACTGACGCCGGAAGAAGACCCGTTGTTTATGCTCGGGGTGATTGAGCGTGCCAATGTGCAGTCTGCATTGCTGGTTACCCATCAACCCTTGGTGGGCACGCTGTTAAATTGGCTGTGCCATTTTGCGCCGGGTGAACATGTTATGGGCACCAGCGCATTGGCCGCCTTGGATGTGGACGGCTTTTATCAAGGTGGTGCCAACCTGCGCTGGCTGCGCCAGCCTTGAGCCTAGAACCTTCAGCGGAATCACCCGCGTCTGCGCAGTTGCTTGGCGCGCCAAACAAAAATTGAAATGACGGCTTAGCAAACGGTTGCCCGTTATTTTCACACTCATTAGCTCCTCCCATTACGCGATATTTTGGCGTCCGGCCGAAATTTTATTTTCAACTTTTATGTGGTGCCCCATGACAGCATCAGAGTGCGAATTTGAGCTGGGCGAAATGCATTTTGCCGGCAAACGTTGGGGCAACCCGCAGGGTCAGCGCGTACTGGCGCTGCACGGTTGGCTCGATAATAGCGCCAGTTTTGATTTTTTAGCCCCTTTATTGCCCGAGCTGGATTTGGTATGCCCCGACTTGGCTGGGCATGGCAAAAGTGATCATCGCTGCCATTTTGGCGCCTACAACATTTGGCAAGATGTGGGCGAGGTGTTTGCCATGGCCGACGCGCTGGGTTGGGAAACTTTCAGCCTGCTTGGCCATTCACGCGGTGCGGCAATCGCTATGTTGGCGGCGGGCACCTTCCCCGAGCGTGTGCAAAATCTCGCCCTGATTGAAGGTATTTACCCGTTCACTACGGATGCCCAAGACGCCCCTAAACAATTGGCCGAGTCTATCCTTAGCCTTAAACAACAGGCGGCAAAGCATCAAACCATTTATTCCATGCGCGAGCGGGCTATAGAGGCCCGTGCCAACGGGCTTTACAAGGTTCCGCTGGCCGATGCTCGCGCCCTGGCTCAGCGCGGCCTGGAGCATTTTGAAGGCGGTTTTACTTGGGCCCATGATTACAAATTAATGGCCGCCTCCGAGGTACGGTTTAGCCGCACCCAAGTGGAAGCTTTTATTGCCGCCATTCAAGCCCCTATCCATTTGGCCGCGGTGGATGCTGGCCTGTTAACCACAAATGCTGAAGTCACGGCGTGGTTGGCCACTGAGCCTAAAATACGTGTGGAGCTTTTGTTGGGCAGTCACCATTTGCACATGAGCGGCCAGTGCGAAGCCGTGGCTGCTTGGCTGCGTGCGAGTTGGTTGCTGTGATGTGGGTGCCGCAATGTGGATGAATCTTGCTTCAATGTGCGGCTTAGTGAATGAATAAGTCCGAACCACGAAGAACGTTAAAACCTAACAAGGCAATTTTTCCACCGCACCTATCTCCGATATTTCACCGGTATTTACTGCACCACTATGTCTATGCGTCTCGATCGATTTATCGCAAACCATAAACGGGTTTCGGCCTTTCAGGTGCGTCTGCTGTTGGCGCAGCGGCAGGTGCGTGTGAATGGCGAGGTGGTGTGTGATGGCAGCCGAGGGCTTACCGAGTTTTGCCATGTGCAATTGGGCGCGGAAATTTTGCAGGAGCGCACACCCATCTATTTAATGCTGCATAAACCCAAAGGTTGCGTCAGCGCCGCGCGCGACGCGCAGCATCTCACACTGTTGGATTTAATCGACCCAGCCTTGCGGCCACAGCTGCATCTGGCAGGGCGGTTGGATTTTAATACCACGGGGTTGGTGCTGCTAACCAATGATGGCCGCTGGTCCCGCGCACTAACCGAGCCCCAGCACAAAACGCCAAAAACCTACTGGCTGCAAACCCAAGACGTAATTACCGAAGATTACGTGGCCAGTTTTGCGCAAGGGATGTTTTTTGCCTACGAAAACCTGTGGACCCAACCCGCAACGCTGCGCATCCTCACACCCTATACCGCAGAACTAACCTTGTACGAAGGCCGTTATCATCAGGTTAAACGCATGTTCGGGCGTTTCAATAACGAAGTTTTACAATTGCACCGCTTGGCCATAGGTGCGCTGAAATTGGATAACACGCTAGCACCGGGTGAGTATCGCGCTTTAACGCCGGCGGAAACACATGGCATTTTGGCGGTGCGTGATGGCTCCTTGATTGATAGGTTATTGTTGTCTGGGTGTGTGCAGCGCTGATTTTTTGAATGGTCGCGAGGGTTTATTTCGCGCGGTTGAGTGAGCGCCTTTTCGCATATGAAGGCCTGTCTAGCCATCGCATCTCAGTCCCTGGCAGGGTGTTTATGCGTGTATTGTCGGAGGTGATTTGGTACCTTGACGTGGCTCGTAGCTGTCAAATTTTTTTGCTTTTGAACGGTCGCTTAACGCGTAACCCGCACAAAACCGTAACCTGTAATTGTAGGGCGCACTTTAGTGCGCCGTTTCGGTGTGTCTGTACATTCGGTGCAGCGCGCCAAGGCGAGGCCCTGCGGAGAAATCCATTGCGTTAGGCTCCATGGACGTTAAGGAAAATTGCGCTTTGCTGTGCGCTGGCCGGTTGTTTGGCTCTATCTACTTGAAAGCCCCCACTATGGGTATTATAGTTCCCATATTGGGACTTAATGAGGCTAAAGGGTTCGGTAATGCGTATGCCTGTAACACAAAACCAGCTTGGGAGACGCGCTTTTCAGCAAAACCCAGCAAAAAGTACTTGGCTTGCTTTTTGGTAAGCCAGATCAAAGCTTCTTTACCAACGAGATAATCCGTTGGGTGGGGTTGGGCAAGGGTACTGTTATGCGTGAGTTGGAGCGAATGCTCCCGGCAGGGTTAATTGTGCAAACCCAAAGGGGTAACCAAAACCACTATCAGGCCAATCGGCAGTGCCCCATTTATGTCGATTTGGTTGCCATAACTGGCAAAACTTTTGGTATAGGCGATGCCATTAAAACCCTATTGGCTCCATTAGAGCCGCAAATTACCCAAGCCTTTATCTTCGGCTCAATTGCTAAAGGAGAGGCAACAGCCGCAAGTGATATAGACCTAATGCTGGTGGGTGATGATTTGAGTTATGGCCATATCATGGAATTGCTTGCCCCGGCGGAAGAAAACTTAGGCCGCACCATAAACCCCACGCTTTATACTCCTCAGGATTTCAACGCAAAACTCACCGCAGGCAACCAATTTTTGCAACGCGTATTAGCGCAGGCCAAAATTGTATTATGGGGTGAATTGCTCTCAGCGAATAATGAATTTAAAACGTAACTATTCAGCATATTTCCCCGTCATCCCCGCGCAGACGGGGATCCAGCGGTCAATAGACGGTTTTTACTTGAGTGAATATCGTGATAGCGTCGGAGCAGTTGCCATCTGGATCCCCGCCTTCGCGGGGATGACGTGAGAAAATGAAAATTGTGCTGAATAGTTACCATTAATTTATCCCGCCGAAGCCGGACCAGCCCAATTTTTGGCCAAGCGCCTTTGTCGCAGAATTGTTATTCCCCGCGCCCACTCGCCGCCACAAAATCTAATGCAGCGTTTCCCGCAGCCGCTTGAGGGTTGCTACTAGTAGCGGTTTGACCAGTTTGAGTTGCGCTAAGGTTTCGGGGTTGGGTTTGCTGGTGGTGGTAATGGCAATAAAGCCCAACAATAGGTCTTCGAAATAGCCGGGAACCACAATGAGTGGGGCCTGGCCGTGGGCGAACAAGTCCTGTGTCATTAGCAACGCCTGTTCCTGTGTGCTCAAGTAGGCACTGCCTCGGGTTTGCTCGATGTTGAGCAAAAACCCTTCAATGCCCGTGAGGCGCTGCGGGTCGCTGATTATTTGGCCGCTGCTGCCCGCGGAATTGGCGCAGCAGACTAATTTGCCTTTGCTGAGCAGCCAGCAACTCAGGCTTTGTGTGCCGTCTATGGCCGCTTGGGTGTGGGTGAGCAATGCTTGCGGCAGCCCTTGGCCCTGTGGGTGTGCCAGGGCTGGCAGTAATGGTTGCAGCAGGCTGAGGGCACGTTGCTCTGCGTTGTTGGGTGCGGGGCGGCCGCCGTTTACCAGTGCTAATTGCAGTACCACGCGGGCCAATAACAGTTGTTTGGAAACCGGTTTGGTGAGGAAGTCGTTGCCCCCAATGAGGTAGCCGCGCACCCAGTCGTCGCCTAAATCTTTGGCGGTAAGGAATATCACCGGCAAGTGCTCCACCGTGTGTTGTTGGCGCAGCAGGCGGCAGGTGTCGTAACCGGACAGTTGCGGCATCATCACGTCCAAAATAATCAGGGCGATATCCGAATGCTGGGCAAGTAGCTGCAGCGCCTCTTCACCGCTTTGCGCTTCGATGAGTTGATAGGTCTCCCGCGATAATAGGCGGCTTATTACCATGCGATTCACGGGGTCGTCGTCCACTACCAATAGTTTTGGCCCGGTGCGCGTTGGTTGTGCGGTTGGGGGTGTAGCTACTGCGCTGGTGAATGCCTCTTGCGGCTCCTGCGCTGTTTGGCGTTCGAGCAGGCAGGCCGGGTTATAGGGCAAGCTAAAACTGAATACCGAGCCTGAGCCAGGTGTGGAAGACACCTGAATTAATTCCACCAGTTGTTTGGTGATGGCCAAACCTAGGCCAGTACCCTCTTCAGTGGCTGGGTGAAAAATCGCAATGACGAGATCTTGCGTGCCAAAGCAGATATCCCCATTGGAGTGCTCCATTAATTCCACCACAAACTGGCTGTGCAATTGTTTAGTGGGTTGGGCGCTGTTTATCGGAGCCGCCGGGTCACCTTGCGGGCTGTTCAGTAATTCGCCGACGGCCGTCGAACCCCATTGCTGGGGGTAAATTCTTCTAAGCCCCCAGAGGTGCCAAGCCAGATACGACCTTGACGATCCTGCAAAATATTCCAAATGTAGTTGTATTTGGGTGCGGCAGGGTCAGAGGCGTCAACCTTGAAGTGCTCGACGTCGTCCGTGGCCGGCCTATACAGGTTCAGTCCGCCGCTATCGGTGGCTACCCAGAGTCGCCCAGCCCGGTCCACCAGCAAATGCCAAACGGCGATGCTGTTGAGTGCGTTTGGTGCGCCGGTGGCGGTGTATTGGTGGAACTCCTCGGTGTGCTTGTTGAAACGGTGCAGCCCGCCGGACCCTGTGCCCACCCAAATATTGCCGTCGGCGTCTTCGGCGAGACTGAGGGCAGGGTCGGCTTGGAGCGCTTTGGGGTTGCCGGTATCTTTGGTGTAACGCTTAAAGGTACCGGTTTTGCGGTCGAATCGATTTAAACCCACCTCGGTGCCCACCCAAATGTCGCCGTCCCGGTCTTGCAGCATGGACAATACCGCACTGTTACTAAGGGTGCGTTTGCGGCCAAATTGGTGGGTGTAATTCGTAAACACCGCCGTGGCGCGGTTGTGATAATTCACGCCTTGCGGGAAATTGCCCACCCATAGGTCGCCGTCTCGGTCGATGCAAAACGCGTGGGGGCTGTCGGTATTAATGCTGCGCTCGTCCCCGTCTTTGTGGCGATATTGAATAAAGGTTTCGGTTAGGTGGTCGTAACGTAGTAACCCAGAGTGGTTAGCGGTGATCCACAGATCCCCTTGAAGATCCTAGGTAATGGACTCCACCACCTGGGCAATCAGCATATTTTTTTTGCCGGCTCTGATGGGCAGGCGCGTGAACTCCTTAAGGTCGGCGGAGAGCCGGTGTAAGCCGCCGCCATAGGTGCCTACCCAGAGTCGGCCTTCGGCATCCTCTTCTAAAGCGTTGATTTTAGAAGTGTTGAGCGCCGTTGGGTTGTTGACGTCGGCAAGGTAGCGCACGCCCTGTAAGGCTTCCCCCGGCTTAGGCAGTTGGTCCACGCGCATCAGCCCAGCGTCGGCGGTGCCAATCCACAAACGGTTTTGGCTATCAATTTTGATGCGCCGGATGCTGTTGCTGGACAGGCTTTGTGTATCCGCCGGGTCGTGCCGGTAGTGGCGAAATGTGCCGCGTACTGGGTCCATCACGTCCAGCCCGTTTTGCGTGCCCAACCAGAGCAAGCCTGTGGCATCGAATGCGAGGCTGCGGATGTAGTCTTCTCCGAGGCTGTTAGGGTTTTGGGCGTCATGCACGAAGGACTCAAAGCGATCCCCTGCACGGTCGTACCGGTTCAACCCTTTTTGTGTGGCCAGCCAAAGTTCGCCGGACTTGTCCACCGCTAGGTCCCACACAAAATTGCCGCACAATTGCCCTGAACCCAGCCGGCCCTCGTGGTAAAACACCAAATTGTGGCCGTCGTAGCGCGCTACGCCGTTTTCCCCGGCAAACCACATAAAACCCTGCTGGTCCTGCTTGATAGCATTAACCGCACCTATGTTGTCGCGCAGGTCTGCATCGTTGGTGAGCAGATGCTCGAAGGAGAGGTTGTCGTTGCCCGCACGCGCAGGCATGGCGGCGGCTAGACCTAGCAGCAACACGCCATACAGCGCACGAAGCAGCACACGAAATAGCAGCGCCATGGGGAGGCTAATGTGTCCTTGCGGAGGGGTCATGGTGTTCTGCCGGGGGAATAACTGCCTTGAGTATAGACAGGCCCCGTGTTTTGTCGTTTGTTACCTCGGGCCTCTGCAAATGGCTATACTCTGCGCCAAAAAATGGGTTAATAGGCCAGTTATGCAGCGGAATACAACGCGATGGTTCAGGTTTGGCTGGTTGTTGGGGTTACTGAGCTGGATAACGCTGGGGTACGCCGAGGACATGCGCTTCGAGTCTCTGTTTACGGACACCGGCGCTGAACGCTATAACATTGGCGCCATTTGGACCATCGAGCAGGACAGCCAAGGCTTTATTTGGTTAGGCGGAGACAACGGCCTAGCCCGCTACGATGGCGTTACCTTAAAGCACTACCGTGCCGACCTGCGCAACCCCAAAGCCTTGCCTATCAACTACGTGTGGGATTTGCAGTTGGACAAAACAGGTGTGCTTTGGGTTGCCACCGATGCAGGCTTGGTGCGCTACAACAGCGATACCGACGACTTCACCCGCTGGACCGCTGGACGGCCGCCCGCAGAGGCTAAGGCAATGGTGCGTTCCTTGGCTTGCGACACCGACAACAACTTGTATTTGGCCGGCGCGCAGGGACTGCAACGGCTGAGCGCCGATCGACAACAGATGATAGGACTGCACGACGGCGAAACCGCTCCAGACGGCAAAAAGCTGGCGGCCAATGATATTCAGCAGCTGTATCTGGATGCGGACAACAACCTTTGGGTGGCCACGGTCTTTACAGGAGCGGTTCGGTATCACTTACCTAGCCAAACGCTCACCCAATTCAAACCCGACCCCGCCAACCCTCAAGCCCTAGGTTGCCTGCATGTACAAGCCGTAGTGCGCGGCGCCAAAGGGCAGATATGGATGGGCACTGGGGGTTGCGGCATCGAACGGTTGAACAGAGACGGGCTTACGTTTACGCATTATCGAGCGGGCGATCGCTCGGGCCTCACCTCCAACCGAGTTACCAACGCGTATCTGGACAGCCAACAGCGCCTCTGGTTTACCACGGACCAAGGCGGCCTGCTGCGCTACGATGAACCCAGCGATACCTTTATTCGCTTTGTGCACAGCGCCTACGACCGCAGTAGCCTGTCGTCCGACAAGCTACGTGTCATGTTCGAAGACCGCCAAGGGGATTTTTGGGTGGGCGCCTTTCCCGCTGGGGTGAATTACCACAATCACGCCGCAGAGCTATTTACCAACTACGCCCACCGCCCCGACGATTCGAAGAGTATCAGCCATAGTTCGGTGATTAGTTTGCTGGAGGACAGCCAAGGCATAATTTGGGTAGGCACTGAAGGTGGTATCAATCAATTCGACCCAGTGACCCACGAATTTTCTCAACCGCGCAATTTGCCCGCGGCCTTGGCTTCCCGCGCGATTACTCGATTGGCGGAAGACCGCGACCACAATGTGTGGATAAGTGTTTGGGGGCTGGGGCTTTTCAAATATGAACGCAGTAGCCAGCAATTTAGGCAGTTCAGCCCCGACCCCAATAATCCGCACAGTATCAGTAGCCAATTTATTTGGTCCATCGTGCAAGATTCCGACGGGCAGATCTGGCTGGGTACCGACCGCAACGGGCTGGACCGTTTAGATCCCCACACCGAGAAATTTACCCATTTCACGCACGACCCCAAGCGGGTGAATAGTCTCGGTCATAATCGGATTGCATCCATAGACGAAGATAAAAATGGCGATATCTGGGTAGCTACGCTTAACCAGCTCGACCGCTTTAACCGCAAGAATCAAAGCTTTGAGCACTTCGACCTGCAAGCTCAAGGGCGACAAAACTCCGCCAGCCTGCGCCAGCGTGTGGTCCGCCACGACAGCCTGGGGCGCATTTGGGTGGGCACTCAAGACGACGGCGTATTTGTGTATAACCCCGCCGTTCAGAGTTTTACCCATTTGACTGAAGAGGATGGTTTGCCGGCGAATAATGTCGCCAGCATACTAGAGGATAACGCGCATGATATTTGGTTAACCACCGATAATGGCGTGGCACGGCTAAATGGCGCTACGTTTAACGCGCAGGTTTTTCAAAAAAATCAGGGTTTGCCCGGCAATAATTTTAACCGCGATGCAACCCTGCGTGCGAAAAGCGGCCTGTTGTATTTCGGCGGTACGGACGGCTTAAGTGTATTTGATCCGAGTAAAATAACCGCCAGCGCAAATAATTTCCCGGTGCTGATCACCGAACTGCGCATATTTAATGAAGCGGTGACCCCGCAAAATCATCCCGAATTATTGTCCAAAGCCATCACGCAAACGGTCAGTATGGAGCTTCCTTACCGGCTGAATATGTTGGCTTTTAGTTTCGCGGCGCTAAATTTTGGTAAGACCAAATACAATAGTTACGCTTATAAACTTGAAGGTTTTGATGAAAACTGGGCGCAGGTTCCGGCGCAACAAGCTGCCAGTTATACCAATCTTAACCCCGGACATTATGTTTTTCGCGTGAAAGCCGCCAATGCAGATGGTAGCTGGAGCGCCCAGGAAGCCGCCTTAACGCTCGATATTTTACCGCCACCCTGGCTTACCTTCTGGGCTTTTTTGGGGTATGTGGTGGTGTTTGCGTTAGGTATTTTTTGGGTGGTTAAAAGTGTCTGGCGCCACGCCGAGTTAAATACCCAAAAGGCGCTGAATGTTCAGCTGCGTAACCTCGACCAAATTAAAGATGCTTTTTTGGCGAATACCTCGCATGAATTGCGAACCCCGCTGAGCGGCATGGTGGGCCTTGCGCAGTCTTTGTTGGATGACGCACAGCCGTATCTGCCTGCGGTAATGATGCAGCGCCTGAATTTAATGGTTTTTAGTGGCAAGCGCCTGCTAACGTTAATCAACGATATTTTGGATTTTTCCAAAAATAAAGATCACCGGCTAACGCTGGTGTATACCCCCGTGAATTTGTACAACGCCGCCGAGGAAGCCATCCTGCTGCTGCGCCCGCTGGCCGAAAATAAGGCGATAACACTCATCAACACCATTAGTAAAAATCTGCCAACGCTGGAGGTGGACGCCAATCGACTCCAACAGATATTAATTAACTTAATTGGCAACGGCATTAAATTTACCAACCGTGGCGCTGTTACGGTTAGCGCAACACAGCAGGGTGACAGCCTGGTTCTATGGGTGAAAGATACCGGCATCGGTATAGCCAGCACGCATCTTGCCACCATTTTTCAGCCGTTTGAGCAGCTTGACACCCAGCCACCCCATGCACAAAGAGGCACCGGCCTAGGTTTAAGCGTCAGCCAACAATTGGCCGAACTCCATGGCGGAACCCTGCGCGCGGAATCGGAACTGCACAAAGGTTCTACATTTATTCTCACTCTGCCGTTGTGCCAAGCCTCCACCGCCGACGTTCAGCCTGCCGCCAGCCCAGTGCCTATAGTGCCGGCACACGCGCTGCCACGGGCACCTTACGCGCCCCGCGTTTTGGCCTCCATACCGCCAGCGGCCGCACGGCCGGTTCCCCCGACGCCGGTTCCCCCACCAGTGGAAATTCCATTAAGAATTTTGATTGTGGATGACGACCCGGTGAATCGTTTAGTCTTGAGCGGTTTGCTTAAGTCCCAGCCCTACAGCTTGGCGGAAGCTAATAGTGGGCAAGCCGCGCTGGATTATGTGGCACAGCATCCGGTGGATTTAATTATTTTGGATGTGATGATGCCCGGGATGACCGGTTATGAAACCTGCGAAAAATTGCGCAAGCAATATCCCATAGAAGATCTGCCGATTATTTTCCTCACGGCCAATCGTGTGGACGACGAGGTCATGAAAGGGTTTAATGCGGGTGGCAATGAATTTTTAACCAAGCCGGTTTCCAAAGCCGAATTGTTGCCGCGCGTGGCCAATCACCTGCATTTGTTGAAGGTGTATCGGCAGCTTAAAAACCATGGCTAGAGCAGCCTCGGCTTGGCGTAGTTCTTGCTGGCAGGCTACTGTTGTGATGGTCATCAATTTTTTTTGGGGGAAACAGTGGTTGAAGTAAATAATTCTCATCTTGAAGTTTTTTGCCAATCACTTTTGCAGCCCAACAGTGAGCTGCAATTTGCCGATTCCATCGGTTTAATTGATCGTCTCTATAACTTTACAGGTACGGCTTTTACCAATGGTGACCAGCACAACCTCGCCAATCAGAATAATGGTTCTTGCAAGTGTTTTGCATTCGGACAATTGCAGCAGTTAAGCGAATTACACACTTTACGTTTGTTCGGTGAACATTTTCGGCATGTAATGGCGCATCCCGAAGGCACTGATCATCCGAATATTCGGCAATTTATGCTGTGTGGTTGGGCGGGCATAAAGTTTGCCGGACAAGCGCTGGCGGCTAAATAAAACGTTCGGTGTTAAGTATTTTGGTTGTTGTAGGGGCGCCGTTTGCTGCGCCCTACCTACGGCGTTTTTTAACTTAATGACATTGAGCCCGGCCCCTGATTTCACAGGGGCGGGCGCCTCAATCCGCACACTAAAACAAATCTAAAGCGTTGAGTAAAGGTTCCCGTCGGTTTATTCCGCAATCGGTGCAGCACGTATTGCCTTAACTTCAGCGCGCACCTTCGAGGCAATTTTCACTTCATAAATGGAGTCGCTATTGGCGTCGGCGATATACAGTTTGCCCGCGGATTTATCCACGCGCAGATCGGTATCCACGCGCAGGTCGGTTACAGTAGATGGCATAGGGCCAGTGCCTGTGGTGGCGTCACCAAATATTTTTACCTCACCATTTAATAAATTTAAGGCCTTTAGGGTTAACGCTGAGCTGGTGATGTTGTCCGCAAAAAACAGCGTTTTATTCGCTTCATCCACGGCCAGCCGCGAGATATTGGCGGCCACCTTGGCGTTAAAAACGGTAGCGCTTGAGTCCAAATTAATACCTTGAATATTGGTGTATTTCAAACCGTTTTCTTCGCGCTCGTCAGCCACAATTAAGGTGTTGCCGGCTTTGAAAAGTGTAGAATCCTTAAATGCGCCGGTTAATTCGCCAGCTTGCGGCTCCCAAATAGTGGTAATTGGGGCGTCCGTATCTGGCAGAGCGGCTTCTGGCTTGCGCAAATTAATCGCGGCAGCATTGGTGGGTAAAGCAACGGCGTGGTAGCCCTTGTTATCTTGATTGAACATGATGATGCGACCGTTGGGGCGATCGAGCGTCAGGCTTAAAGGTTTAGGCACCAAGCCGTATTTGTAGCCGCTTAACAGTGTCACTGAGGCGAAGCCCAACACGCTTTTGGTGGGCGTACTGTACAGAGCCGTGTAGACCCGAGTCACGTTGGGGGTGGGGTCGGCATCCAGCAAAATTTCCTTGATATTGTTTGTTACACCAGCGCCAACATCCTTAAAACCATATACGCGAGTCACATCACCGGTTGTGGTTTTGAGTTTCGCCAGTGCCGACTCAGCAGCGTCGAACAAATAGACGGCGTTTAGGTTTTGCTCCGGTAGGCTCAGTGCGATGGGTTTAATCGCCCACTTGTTGTTCAACGTTTCCGTGGTGCTCAGGCGCTCGCCGTTAGCGAAACCTGACAGCCTCAGCGTGGGTAGGCCATCGAGATCATTGGCTTTAACGGTTAGTTCGCCTTTCCACAGGTGGTCCTGTGAGTCTTGTGTCAAAGGCACATCATTCACCGTGACTTGGCTGCCAATGGCCGTGTGACTCTCTTCATCCTGCAGGCTAGCGCTCACCTGAATTTTGGTGGCGGTACCCTGTCCCACATTGGCGCGGGGCATTGGCGATACCAATGTTAGCTTGGGCGCAGTTATATCCAGTACTTCCACTACGAGGGGTTGTGTCGCCTCATGCAGTCCATCCGAGGCCACCAATTCTAGCGAGTAGGCATTACCGCCGTTCGCAGCCTTGGGGCTTTCAAAGTCTGGGGCCTTATCGAAGTTCAGTTCGCCGGAGTACAAATCTATATCAAAAAGCGCCGCGTCAGGGCCGCGCAGGTAATAGATAACGGCGTTACCGGTTCCACCTTGAGCGCTAGCGAAATAGAAAATGCTGGTGGTGTTTTCGTTAACTTGTGCGGTTTGGGGCGAGCGCCAGACCGGTACTGGTGCGCCAGAGCTAGAGCTAGAGCTGCTGGCGATGACGGATGAGCTTGAGGTGCCGGCGATGACGGATGAGCTTGAGGCGCTGGCGATGACAGATGAGCTTGAGGTGCTGGCAATGACGGATGAGCTTGAGGTGCTTAACCTACCGGAGGAGTTGGACGCGCTAGCGGGGCCGCTGGAATTTGAAGAAGAGGAGCTGGTGGCGCTTTTGGCAGTGCAGCTTGCTGCGCTTACCGCGCCCACCAACTCGATTGAATCCACGTTGCCTAGACCATAGGCGTTGGTGGATTTCAGCGCAATGCTCACGTTGCCTTTCGGCAAAATGATGTCGAGCTTTTCAATCTCCCAGCGGGTGCCGGTGGGTTTGCCAAGGATGCTGACCGGGTGCCCGTCGCGAATTAATGGAGCGCCATTAACCCAGATTTCGCCCGTTAAATTTTCAAGTGTGTCGTTCAAGTAGGTAATGTGTAGGCCGTAGCTGCCCGCTAGCATCGCATTCACTTGGTAGTGAATGGCGCTGTTTAGGGCATTGACGGTGTCGGCATAACCAATGTGGGTGTAACCCGCGTATTTTTTTCTTGCTTCGATGCTGCCATCTAGCAGTAGCACGCAAAAACCCGTTTTCTCTTCTTCTATCTTTATGGAGCTGCCGGATTTTTCAAATACCCCGCCAGAGCTTGAGCTAGCCGAAGGAGCGTTGTCGCTGGAGCTGCCGGATTTTTCAAATACCCCGCCAGCGCCTGCGCTAGACGAAGAAGCGTTGTCGCCTTGAGATGTGGCCGGCGCTGCCGCCAGGTCCACCTGGCCGGAGGGCACAAAACAACCGGCCAAAGAGGTTGATAAAAAGGCCAAGAGTAAAGCTTTGGGCATCACACGGGGTAAAGACATCAAACCTCCAGAGTAGGGCGAGTGGTTGCACGAGCCGCCGCGCAGGGCTAATTGCTCAGGGTGCCATTCTACCGGATAGGCTAAACGCAAAAGGAGACGCAGTAGCGGTCATTTGTTGATCAACCGTACCCAGCCCACACAGCGCCTGAGCTGTCGTTCACAAATTCGCATATTGTTGTGGTGCAAGCCCCGTTGCGGTGGGCACTTATAGTGTCGAGGTGCAGAGCAGAGAAGGCCGCTCAGGAGGGACCGACTGTGCGACAATTCGAGAAATTTCACCGCGCCTCTTGGCCGCGGTTCGCCCCTCCGAAACTTAACGCGCCGCGCCCATGACTGCTAACACCCACCAGCCCAAAACCAAAGTTCTGCATTTTGTCACCGGCGGCTTCTCCGGCGCCACCGCCGTGGCCGTCAGCCTTGTGCTCCACGCCCTGCAAGGGCAGCAGCTAGAGCCACTCTTGGTGTTGCGCCGCAAATCGCAAACCCAAGCCGCGCAGCTGGAGCGGCTGCGCGCGCAGGCCATTCCCTTGTGCGTCGTGCCTGGCTGGTGGCATGGGGCGAGTATCTTCGCCTTGTACCGCCTGTGCCGAACTTTCAAACCTGATGTGCTGGTGGCCCACGGCTTCAGTGAACACCTGTGGGGCCGGATAGCCGGTTGGCTGGCCGGCGTGCCGGTGCTTATTCAAGTGGAGCATAATTCTCGCGAGCGCTACAGTCCCTGGCGGCGCTGGTTATCCAAACAATTGGCTGCGCGCAGCCGTTGGCTGGTGGGGGTTTCAGAAGGGGTGCGTCAAGCCATGTTGGATATGGGGCTGCCGCCGAAAAAATGCGTGTCTATCCCCAATGGTATCGCCCTAGCCCCCTATGCCGACGCCGAACAACACGCTTACGGCACGCGCCTGCCCAGCATCCTCATGAGCGCCCGTTTTGCTCGACAGAAAGACCACCGCACTCTGCTGCAGGCCTTGGCGCTGCTGAAAACCCGCGGTTTAACACCGCCACTCGTACTGATTGGCGGCGGCAAACCCCAACACCGGTTGCGCTGTGAGCAGCTAGCCGAGCAATTGGGGATTACCGAGCAAGTAGAATTTAAAGGTTTTGTGCAGGATGTTCCCGCGCTGCTCCAGCAACACCAAATAGCCGTGTTGAGCACCCACTACGAAGGCATGCCGTTAGCGCTGGTGGAGGCTATGGCCGCCGGCTGCGTGGTTGTGGGCAGTGAGGTGGTGGGAGTGCGCGAGTTATTGCAAGATGGCGTGACCGGTTTTTTAGTCCGCCACCAAGATGCGGCCCATCTGGCGGATGTATTGCAAAAACTCCTCACCGAGCCACTGCAGGCGGCGGCCGTCGCCCAGGCTGGACGGCACTATGCACTGACGCATTTAAGCCGTGAACAGATGGTGGCGCGTTATGAAGCTTTGTTCGCAGCGGCTTTGTGATTGTTGCATTCCGCGAGCCCACCGCGTAGCTAACGGCCGTCTTGGGGGTATAAAAATTTTGCCAATAAGCTACTTGGGAGCAGCCAGCGTTTAGCAAGGCCTTTTTCCAGTACTTTTCGATCGTGTCCTCGAAACTTTATGACAGCGGGCAACCGGCTGGGGCAGCGGCTCAGTGCTAAGCGAATGTACATGCGGGTACGACTCCAGCCTAGGTTTGCCAAAAACAAAAAGGCAGAATCTTCCGCACGGGTCAGCGCTAGGCGATAGGGTTGCTGATTGGTATTCAGCACCACCGCTGCAGCAACATGCATAATTAGGTATTCCTGCATATTGCCCAGCCCCTGCACAACGCGCTCCCGCAGGTCATTTTTTTCCAATTCCCTCAGGTAACCCTTCTCACCCAGCGTCAGCGCTAAGGCAAATTCTGACGTCAGATCCCTGATAAATGGGCTGCTTGGAACGGCGGCCATAAACCAGTTTTCCACTATCGGCTGATCGTGCGAGGTTGAGTAGCGTTGAATGTAATAGCCCACATAGTCACAACGGTTGTGGTTTTGGGTGTCGTGTAGCCAGCACAGATCTTGGGTCAATAGTGTGGAAGCGTCAATCCAGATGCCGCCATAGGCCTGCAGCAGCTGCAGGCGGAGCCAGTCCGCCCGTCGGTAAGCTGGCAAGTTCGCAAGCTGAGCAAGGGGTGCGTCGCCCTCTAGCCAAAGCGGCAGAGTGCTGTCTTGTAGTACACGAATGTCGTGATCCGGTGCCATGCGTTGCCAATTCGCAAAACAGCGGGTAATAAATTCTGGTTCTGGCAACTCATGCCAGTAGGACCAAATAATTTTAGGTATGGATTCCCCACGCTCTCTAGCTGGACCACCAATTAGCAGTGTGTGTGGAATTTCAGGCGCGCGCAGCCGCCCAATCCAGAATATTTCCCGTATCAGCCATAGCAAAAGTGCACAGCTAAAAATACCTGTAGTCGTGATGGCAATGTAGTACATACGAATAGATCTTGCTGGAGTGAGCGGATTTTCCGGCCTTAACGCGCGAAGTTTCGCAGCGTTATTTTATATGCGTTATAAAGCGTAAAGCACGTAACAGCCACCCGCGCTTAAGATATTCGCAGCACGTGAACCAGTAGCTGCTTTGTGTGATGCGTAGAAAATCCTGCTTGTAATGGTTTTGGATAGTGTTTTCGTGCGTTCGCACTTTAGCTAGGCGGCGCGCCACGCTAACGAATATTTTGGCGCAAAAATAGGTGAAGGCAAAACGAGCAGAAGCCGACAGATTGGGGTGCTTTTCTAGCCAGGGCTCCAGAATGCCTTCTAGTGCGCTAATGCTGTCCTGTAGGCGTTTTGGATTGGGAGTGGCGAGAATACTGCCCGGCCGTTGACGATACGCAACCCAAACTTCGGGCACGTAAATATAATTAACTGCACGTAATAGCAATAATGGTGATATGGCCAAGTCTTCCATCAAGCGGCCCACAGGGAAGCGCAAATCATCACCCCACAGGCGGCGCTTGGCAATTTTTGACCAGAGATGGAATTGACCTTGAGTGAATGCACCTTTAAATAATGTGTCGGCATCCGTGCTCAGTCGGTAGGGTTCGCCATTAAATGTGCGTTTATGCAATTCACCGCGTAGCTTGTGCTTAAATGTCGTAGTTTCTCGCCACACAAAAAAATCGCATAAAATTAAATCCGGCGCGTGTTGATCGACAATGGCTCTGGCCCGTTGCACGGCGTTTGCTGTTAAAGCGTCGTCCGAATCGACAAACCAAATATAGTTGCCCGAAGCATGGTTCAGCAGCGTATTGCGCGAGGCACTTACTGAAAGGTGGGTCGCATGCTTTAACACCTTAAATGGATAAGTCGTTGTGCTCGCGAAGTCCTGCAGAATTGTTAACGAGTTGTCGGTAGATGCGTCGTCCACTGCAATAATTTCGACTCCCTGCATATAATCCTGAGTAATGGATTTTAGGCATGCCTCTAGGTAGGGGGCCACATTAAAAACAGGAACCAGAATGCTGAGCCAAGGTTGTTGCATGCGAGTTATGCCGTGATAATAGAGTTTATTTATTGCCCCGGCATAGTACTGCAGAGGTATCGAAAGTCGGGTGTTTGTGGTTGCCTTTATTTAATCGCAAACCAATAGCCGCAACAAACATTGCAATGGATGTGGCAACACCATCCCTGCCTCGCGCTTAGTTTGCGAGCGGCACGAATAGCCCGTGGCCATTAATTGGCCGGCGTTGGCAATTGAGGTTACTGGCCCGCGCCAACTCATATCAAATAATTGCGTGGAGGTGGCGCGGTGGCTGGTTTCGTGGCCATAGGTGCCAGACATGCCGCAGCAACCCAGGTTAATAATCTCCAGTTCCTGTCCCAGCGCCGCAAATATGGCTTTCCAGCTGTTGGTAGCCGCAGGTGCATTGGTTTTTTCCGTACAGTGAGGCAGTAATTTAAAACGCCCTGGGGTGAACTGTGGAGCGCAGTTTTGCAGCTGGGCTAAATGTTGCTGTAAAAATTCTTGTATTAGTAAAACCTTTGGCGCTTGCTGCGCACCTAAGGTTTTCGTGTATTCACTGCGAAAACATAAGGTCATGGCTGGGTCCATACCCACGAGTGTTACCGAGTGATCACTCAAACTGCGCAGCAGCGCCGCATTTTTTGCCGCCACCTTGGCAAACCCCTGTAAAAAGCCGTGCACATGCAGCGGTTTTCCGTTGGCTTGGTATGGCGCTAATAAAGGTTTAAAGCCGAGTTTTTGCAATAATAATGCGCAGTCGATCACCACTTGTGTATCAAAAAAACTGGTAAATGCATCCTGCACTAATACCACTGTTATGGCCTTTTCCTCGTGGCTTAATGCCGCTAACCGTTCCGGCGTGGCCAATAAAATCTGCTGGGCAGCTAAGGATTTTTCGAGGTGAATACCGCTCAACAGTGGGCTGTCTTCAAAACCAATTAATTTGCTTAGCAACTGCCGCACCCAGCCAGCGCCCATCAGCAGGTTGTAAATAAGCGGAATTTTAGCGGCTATAGGCAACACAAATTCTAGGCTGGCCACCAAATAGTCCTTTAAGGGGCGTTGGTAGCGTTGGTAATAGAGCGCTAAAAATTTGCTGCGAAAATCTGGCACATCCACTTTAATTGGGCACTGCCCCACACAGGATTTACAGCCCAAACAACCTTCCATGGCGGCGTGTACCTCGTGAGAAAAATCTGCCGCCGCGCTGCGGCTATTGCGCCAACGCGCAGGCAGCTCACTAATTTCCTGCCACCAGTGGCGCGGTTTGGCTAGCTGTGCCGCGGCGTCTACGCCTTGCTCCGCCAATTGTCGCAGCCACTCGCGCACCAGCGAGGCACGCCCTTTCGGCGATTGCGTGCGGTCCCGCGTGGCCTTCCAGCTGGGGCACATGGGGTCATTGGCTGCCCAGTTGTAGCAAGCGCCGTTGCCGTTGCAGTACACGGCTTCGCTATAGGCCTCCCACACACCGGCGGGAATTTGCCTATCCAAATCACCGCGCAAAGTTACGCCATCAATTTTTAGCAATTCAATTTCCGCCGAGGGCGTAGCAATTTTGCCCGGATTTAATTGGTTGTGCGGGTCAAACACCGCTTTAATACG
Source organism: Thalassocella blandensis (assembly GCA_945882995.1). Lineage (GTDB taxonomy): Bacteria > Pseudomonadota > Gammaproteobacteria > Pseudomonadales > Cellvibrionaceae > CAMCXE01. Next base: position 20,316 of record CAMCXE010000006.1, read on the forward strand.
CTGCAATTGCGGGTAGAGTTCGCCAAAAAATTTGGGCGCATATTCACTGCGTACACCCTTGCCGTGTTCACCCCATAATAGTCCGTTATATTTGTGCGTAAGCTCCGCCACGCGGTCAGAAATATCCCGCACCCGTTTAACCTGTTCGGGGTCTTTTAAATCCAACGCGGGGCGCACATGTAACACACCCGCATCCACATGGCCAAACATGCCATATTGCAGGCCGTAGCTATCCAGCAGCGCGCGGAATTCCACAATAAAATCCGCCAGATTTTCCGGTGGCACCGCCGTATCTTCCACAAAAGGCACCGGCCGAGCCTCGCCCGCTGCATTGCCCAGCAACCCCACCGCCTTTTTGCGCATACCCCAGAGTTTATTTACCGCTGCGGCGCCCCAAGCCAAACTGTGGCCCAAACACTGTTGGGCCTCGGCGGCATGCTGCAAATAACCGCTAAAATTGTCGATACTGGCGCGCAGTGCGGCTTCGTCATCGCCAATAAATTCCACTAAATTAATGCCCTGTACCGGCGTAGCCGACGCGGGAAAAAATTCCGCCACCTCATGCCACACAATATCCTGCATGGCCAAATTCAGCACTTTGGAGTCGATGGTTTCAATACTGGCCGGCCCGTTTTGCATTAAGGCCGTGGCATGGCGCAAGGCGCCATTAAAATCCGCATATTTCACCACCAGCAAGGCGGAAAATTTAGGGATTGGCAGCACATTTAAAACCGCTTCAGTAATAAAACCCAGCGTGCCTTCCGAACCGCATAAAATATTATTCAGGTTAAAACGGTCCTGCCCATCGCGAATATGCGCCAAATCGTAACCGGTCAAACAGCGGTTAAGTTTGGGAAATTTGGCTTGAATCTGCGCATAAAATTCGCGGTCGATGGTGTCAACCAAACGGTGAATTGCACCCGTGCGATCCTGGCGTTTAGCCTGCACCGCAAACTCCTCCGGCGCCAGCGCCTGGCTAACTAACAGGCTGCCATCCAACAACACGGTGGTTAGCTCCAGCACATGGTCGCGGGTTTTGCCATACAGGCAAGAGCCCTGCCCAGAGGCATCGGTATTAATCATGCCGCCAATGGTGGCCCGGTTACTGGTGGAAAGCTCCGGCGCAAAAAATAGCCCGTGCGGCTTTAACGCGGCATTTAATTGATCCTTCACCACCCCCGCCTGCACCCTTACGCGGCGGTTCTGTGCGTCAATTTCGAGAATCTGATTCATATGGCGCGACAGGTCCACCAGCACCCCGTCAGTGAGCGACTGCCCGTTGGTCCCCGTGCCACCCCCGCGCGGGCTCAACACAATCGCCTTAAACGTTGCCGTGCCCGCCAGCTCCGCTAAATACACCAAATCCTGCGAATTTTTAGGGTAAACCACCGCTTGGGGTAAAACCTGATAGATGGAATTATCCGTAGCCAACACCGTGCGGCTCCCCAAATCCCGCGCCACCTCGCCACTAAAACCCATACCAGTCAGGGCATCCAAAAATTTGCGGTACAGCTCGGCGATGGGCGTGGGGGTAAGTAGGGGGATCATAGCGGCGCACCAGGTTTTAAAAGGGGCATTCTACGCGGGTGGGTGCGGGGGGAATAGGGTTGGTAGTGTTTTGTCGCGGTGCAGGGCTGGCGTTGGCCTTAACTGGGGCGGCTGGATCGGCCTGCTAAACCACAGCCTGAACAAAAATATTCGACCGACGGCAAAATTTATAGCGGAGTTGGAGGGTGCGTTTGAGATCACTACTAATGCTATTTTTGGTGTATTTATAGAAATTGCTCATGCTTTAGTATGGGTTACTGCGCAAAATAGGGGTGTAAATTCGGCAGTCTATTTAATGCTTTAGTATGGGATGGGTCTTTTGGTTTCTAGTCATAAATCTAAAAACCACTATTTTATAGCGGTATTTGTGGGTGGGTGTGAGTGGTGGACTTAAAGGCATCGATGTGGGAAATCTGGTCGTTTTCTAAGTCTTGTGATCATGTGGGGGCTTGTAGTATTTTTCGGTGCGTATATTTCGGCGTCAATTAGGGACGTTGTGTAGAGGGCAGCGTAACCCACCATAAGCCAGCAAAGCCCCGCATTTTGGCTGACCATTTAGCTGGTAAGGCGGGTCGAGACCCGCGCTAGCGATATTCGGTGAAGGCAACAATAGGTTCGTAGAACATTGGCATTCTATTTTTCTTGGGTGTGTTATTGATGCAAAAGTGGTGGGTTATGCTGTTGGCTAGGCCGCCAGTACTGGAATATTCATTTTTTAGAGTTAGTGGGTATAACCTTCTCAGGTTTTGACGTTTACTCGATTTATTTTTAGCTAATTAGGAGTTTTTATGAGAATTGTTTCTAGCGTTTTCGCAGTACTAGTGCTGGCATCGCAAGCTGTTTCCGCCGCAGATTTTCATTTTGAAGGTCTGACTATCAACAAGATAAGGACGGTTGGCAACTATCAACAGGGAACAACCTATGATGACACCATCGAAATTTGGTTTACGGCGCCGCCGACCATTCCTGCGAGCTCGGGATGTACTAGTTCATTTCGGTTGTACATAGATGCCAAAAAAACACATATGGTCTCAGCCGCTTATATTGCATACAGCGCAGGTAAAAAAGTGGCTGTCAATATCGATAATACTTTGCCGATACGTGATAACTCATGCGAAGTTTCCTATTTTGATCTGTTGCCATAAACCACATATCCGCCAGCAAGTAGCAAGGTTGGGTAGAGCGCCGCGAAACCCAACATTTCTTGATCGATAATGTGAAAATTTGTCAGCGAGTAACAAGCTGGTAGCAAGGAGGTTGGGTAAAGCGCAACGAAACCCAACATTCGAGAGTTAAAGAAATGAATTTTTTGTTGAGTTAAAAATTGCTTTTCGTGGCGCGGAGTTTTTTTGGGGTGAGTGCAGCTGGTAGGGCGGGTCGAGACCCGCGCTGGCGATATTCGGCGAAGGCAATAATAGGTTCGTAGAACATCGGCATTCTATTTTTCTTTGGTGGTGTTATTGAAGAAAAAATGGCGGGTTATGCTGTTGGCTAAGACGTACGTACTAAGCATCGCACAATTCGAGACATTCGATTAATTATTTTAGAAAGTAGCGGGTAGGATGGGTAGAGCGTAGCGAAACCCAACATTTGAGAGTTAAATAGATAAACTTTTTGTGGAGTTGAAAATTATTTTTCGTGGCGCGGAGTTTTTTTGGGGGGGAGTGCAGTGTTGGGTTTCGCTGCGCTCTACCCAACCTACGCCAAGAATGAAAATTTGTAATAGGTAATGGCGATGGATAGTGTGCAGTGTCTATGTATTACTCCTTAACTAAAGGGGTAAATTAGCAAAATGCAGCCGGGCGCGGTGCCGACTATGGCGCGGTTTTATATTTATTCGTTGCAGGTGGTGAGTTGATTAATGCAAGCCCCAGCAATCGAAATTTTGGGCTCAATATCGGTGGTCGTGATTCAGTGCGGTATAAACGCGCCTCGTCTACGCAACCTGGGCAGGCAAAAAACTGGGTAGTGGTTACCGCACTGCCATATTAAAATTCAGCGAACTGCAAAATATATTTGAACTTGCACAGAGCAAACTTTAAAGAAAAATCGCCAAATAATTTTTGGCACATAGGAGAAGGGGTATGAAGTTGAATGTAACGCAATTCTGCAAAGGCGTTTTGTTGGCCTGCAGCTTGTTAGCGGAGGGCGCATTGGCCTCCGATTTGGGTGTGCTAGATTCTCGGGTGGACTTAGTCTCTGGAGCCAGCACAACGGGCACCGATTATTTAAAATCGGCCACGCCCAACCCATACGGTATCAGCGTATCCACCTACAACAATTTCGTGGTGGACCGCCCGCTGCTTATCACCAATACGCCCACTAGCTACGGCCAATTTAATACCGTCGCCGCAAAAGTGATTGTTATTCGTTCAAACAACATTTACATAAATAGCCGTATCGAAATTATTGGCCAAACGGCGGATATCCTGTTTTTGCCCAATGGTAGCGGCTCTAAAATGTCCTGTACCAGTTGTGAATTCACCAATGTGGGGCGTGTGACTTTCGCCAATGCCGAGCCAGTAACCCCCCTAAATACCGCCTCACCAAACGCTACTATAGGCGAGCTGCGTAGCGATAATTTAGGCGCGGTGTCCATTACAAATTTAAAGGCGCCAGGTACAACCTCTGTTGAATTTGTCGGTTACCAAGTTACTACCGCCGGCGTTATCAATACCCAGCAACGCGCCACGGCATTAGCGGCTGGCGGCTACACTCTCGATAAAACCGGGCCGTTGGTTGTGGGCGCCGGTATGGTGAATATCTTCCCCCGCAACATTAATTGGAACTATGAAACCTTGGCAGTCACCCAAGTGCGGCCCATTGACTCGCCTCATTATATTGGAGGCACAATTAAGTCCGCCGCTATTACCGTGGCCTCACCTAGCCCCATCATTGTCACCGGGACGCTAGACACCCGCTCCGATGTGTTGGCGCAATCTAACTATCGACAACGCCTAAAAGCCATACCCGAAGGCATACGCATTTCCACCCTAGCCGGCACTCAAGGCAACCTGACTATTAAGGGTAATTTACAAACGGACAGCACCCTAACGCTAATGCCTAGTGGCAATTTAGAAAACGGTGGGAAATTAGCGGCCGGCACAAAGGGCACCATCGACATCATTGCCATCGGCAGCGTATTCAATAAAGCAGCGGCCAGCATAAACGCCGCTACGGTGAATATGGCCGCGTTAAAACTGGAAAATAACGGGCTGTTCAAGGGCGATGCTCTTACGCTGAATACCGACCAAGACATGCAAAACCGCTTTGGTGGTCGCATTCTGGGGGATGTAATTAGTTTGCGGTCCGAGAAGGGTTTAATCCGCAATGGTTCGCAATACCCGTATCTGCCGAAAACTGAAACAGCGCTCATTTATAAAGACTATTTAACGCTGCCGGACTACCAAAAGAACCTGCAGCTTGGCACCTTAGATGCGTTTACGTTTAATCCGGATTTGCACATTATTACACCGGACCTTTCTGCAAAAATTATTGGCGGCACGGTTAAAATTGACGCCGCTTCCAGTTTCGAAAACATTAACCCCTATATTGAATTGCTCGATGATTCCCGCTGGGAAACGTCCTTCGTGTTCGACCAAGGTAAATCAGAGCGTGTGGCTGTATTGGCTAAGGACAACCTATCTATTGCCGCTTCTCAACCCAATGCGGATGGCACACTGCGTACCACCTCTGCGGGCCGGGTATTAAATTCCTCAGCGGTAATGGCCGTAACCTCGCCATCCAGCTTCATAGCCGCAAACGCTGCCAATAATTTCGGCTTTAAATTGGCGGCACCTTTAGTGATGAATGAACGTTATATCGCCCGTGCTATGGTAGGCACGTTTACTGATAGCACAAGAACTGGGCTGCAATCCCAGCTCAAACTTTATTCGCCGCCGGGTGTAATTTATTCCTTTGCGCCTCTGAATTGGTTGTTTTCATCTGTGGGCATTGGCGGTTTTGTGAATAACGCCTCCTATTTCGAGGCCTTCGATATGGCCAAATTTGAAACCAATAATCAGGCGGTAAATCCGGCGGCTAAATCCACTTGGTCTTTTGTGCGTAGTACCGGTTTGGCTATGTCGCGTGAATTCCTGGATAAAACCATTGGCAAGGTACAGGTGCAAAGCCTGTGTTTAGTACAAAACGCCATCAGTGAGAAAGTCTGCGGTACCTCAAATGCAACTGAATTTGTAGCCGGCAACCTGTTGCCCGCTCAGGCATTGCAGCAAAGTTTATTCTCGGTAAAAGACGTGTATGCGCCCAACATCAGCGTTACTTTCGAAAATCGTGATTTTTTAGGAGATGTTGAGTACGCGGCAATATCGGATGCCATATCAAGTTTTGAGCGCCAAGCGTTGAGCGATGGTGGTAATGTGCGCGCAAGGTATTCGGGAGAAATTAGCGACAATGGCGCAGAATTAATTTTGACCACGACTTATGCTTGGAGCCCGGAATTAAAGGCTTCGTGCGCTGGTGCGACAATAAACACCTGCGAGGCCGATAAGAGTAAGCAAACATTACCCGAGGGACCTGTTATCTCTAAGCTTTCTCTTGCCACAATCCTAAAAGACGCCATAGATAAACTATATAACGCAGTCATCAACGAAATTGCGGCTTTTAAAGCTTGGTTAACCAGCTGTACCGGTTGCGGGAACACCAATGTAAACACCTCAACACCGACGTTTGATGCGGCTATTTTCGACGCGCTAAATAAAGTAACGCCGCCACCCCCACCCCCACCGCCACCGCCGCCACCAAGCCAAACCCCACCGCCAGCACAGCCGCAGGCGCCAGTCTGTTCGTTTCCTGTTAATAGCGTAGCCACGGATTCGGCATGGTCCGTAAGCTCCTACGGTGGCACTGATTCGAACGGGAAATGGTACAGCGTTTATGGCTTTAGGTGCGGGGCCCATGATGTATACGTTAAGAAAACGTTTACAGGTATAGGCGGAAGTTGCAGCCTGAGTTCGCAAACAACTGGATACTCAACCAGTGGAAATTGCGATTACTACACAATCAATAAACGATAAAGCTATCCACCAGGCTTAACTAAGCCTAGTCCGACGCTTAAAAAACGTGAGTGCAGGGAAGCACTCGTTTAACAGTTTCTCCGCTATCTAGGGGTTTTAATCATGCAATCCACAATCACCTTCGCACCACTTCGTAAATCCCGCGGCCTAACGCGCCGTTTGGTATCTGCCGGCTTAGCTTTTTTGGTGTTGGCGCAAACCTTGTCCCAAGCCGCCTATGCCGCCGTTTACATTCCCAGTAATACAGAACTGGCTACCCGGCTGCAGCTAAACCCGGAATACCAGCGTGCCGCCACCAGTAATCAGCTGTACCAACAAGCCGATTATTTAGGGGCCCCAGCGCCTATTGGTGCTGTTAACCTGCAAAGTTTTTACGCTCGCTTGCTGAGCGAAAAACTCGCGTTGCCGCAGCCGCAATGGGTGCCTATTGCCGGCGCTATTACCGTGTTTGTGCCCACATACCCCATAGGTAAATTAGTGGGTGATGACTTTGTGCAAAACCGCATGTTGCGCGACCAAGTGCACAGCCTGCTGGGCCGGCATATTATTAACCCCGCAAAATATACTGGCGACAATCGCCTGCAGGAAATATTGCAAACCAACGAGCTCTACGAAAACGCCCACAACTTTGCTCTAGTTAACCGCAACCTCATTAAATTTGGCACCCCCCTGCCGGCCAGCCAAACCATTACCGCCGACATGATATGGCCGGAATACCGCGTTATAGAAAATCAAACCGTATTGGTGCCCGTGCTCTACCTAACCGACGCCACCATTGAGCAGCAAAAGGTGCAAGGCAGCGTAAATGAGTTTAATCGTAACGTAACTTTCGGCAACATTACTATTAACAATGCCAGCCTTGTGGCGCGCCGCGATGCGTTTATTACTGCTACACAAAATATTGAGGTTAATAGCGGCGGCTCACTCACCTCCCTCGACAACTTAGATATTGTCGCAGGCAATACCTTCAGCAATTTATCGGGCTATGTAAGCTCCGGTAAAAACGTCACTATTTTGGCAAAAGAAATTTTCATCAAAACCCAAGTTATTCCCTTTATCGACAAAAACGGCTCCGGCACACGTTTAGGTGCAATTGCATCCGTCAATTCCACCAACGGCAATATTGTGTTGGGTAGCAGCGTCAACCCTGCAAACAATATCACCATCGCTGGGGCGACCATTAACGCTAAGGGTGGCGGCATTAGTATGAATGCCGCAGGCAATATTATCATTGCCGGTGTTAACACGGGCTACACCTACAACGAATATTCCGCTGGGGACATGCGCATAAATCAAAGCAATTTGGATGTGTTTCAGTCGCGTATTGGTGCGCAGGACACTATTAAACTTATTGCCGGTGGCGTAATACAAATATCAGCTTCGGATTTGGTGAGCACGCAAGGGGGTATAGAGCTGTTAGCCACCCAGGGTATTTATGTTCTGGATGAAGTAAACCAAGAGCAGATTCAAAAGGTGGACCGAAAAGGCAAGACCACGGGGCAATCCTCCGAATTTAGAACCGAAGCCGTACGTTCGGTTTTACAAGCGGGCAAAGGAATCCTGCTGGATTCAGCGCATGGCGATGTGGTGTTAAAGGCAGCCAAAGTGTCTAGTACGGACGGCACCCAGGTATACGCCCGCGACGGCAAAGTGCGCATGCTAATGACCAAGGAATTAGAAGAATTCCATTTGCAATCGGTGAAGAAAGGCACATGGACAATTAAAACCCGCACCGAAGATGTGGTGAATGAAACCAACATTCAAAATGCCATTGTGGGCGGCTTTCAGGTACAGGCCACCAAAGGCATTGATGTGGAATATACCGGCAAGCCGGGCGCTACACTTCAGGAGCAAATCGAAGAATTCCGCCAGATGCCGGAAATGAAATGGATGGCGGATCTTTATGATCAAGCTCTCACTCAAGCTGGGCCGGATTTAAAGTGGTCGGAATTGGAGGAGATTCATAAGGAGCTTAAAAAGACTAACAAAAGTTTAAGTCCGGCGGCTATGGCGCTTATTGCGATTGCGGTTTGTGTGGCTATGGGGCCAGCGGGGGCGGGATGGATTGGTGCCAGCGGTGGTGGCGCAATCGGTGGTGCTGTAGGCGGAGGAACATTAGGCGCTGCGCTTAACGCTGGTGCATTGACGCTTGCAACACAAGCCACACAAAGCCTTGCGGCGACCAACAGTCCTAGCGCAACGCTTAAAGCCATGGGGAGTTCGGATAGCCTTAAATCGCTTGCTGTTTCGATGGTTACGGCGGGGGCTTTGCAAAATACAGATTTAAAAATGTTTGATGCAGTTAAAGCCGATTCAATGGGCTTGTCGCTTGGGAAACAGGCTGGGCAGGCGGTTTACAATTCTGCGGTTAGTGCGGGGATTTCGGTTGCTATTAACGGCGGCGATTCGCAAGATTTTTTGAACTCGTTTAAGCAGGGTTTGTTGACATCCGCCGCCGACAAGCTTGGTGAAAAGATGGCGAAAAGAATTGGTGACGCCTATCAAAATGGCAGCCCCGAAGGCATTTCTAACTCCCTGCGCTATATCGCCCATGCGGGTGCGGGCTGCGTTTATGGAATTGCATCGGCGGCAGCCACTCAGTCAAATAATAATGAAAAATACTCGTGTTTTTCTGGCGCAGGTGGAGCCGTTATCGGCGAATTAGTTGCAGACCAATTTAAAGACCATCATGAAATCGCCGCGCGACAAAAAGCGACTGAAGATTGGCTAGCACTGAATGGTATAGACGCCAATACTCAGGGGTTAACACCCGACCAATTAAAATTAATGAAACAGACCATGCCGGCTAATTTCATATCGCAAGCTGAGTTAAGAAACTTACAAGCTCAAGGGGTCGATTTAGCTAAGTTGGGTGCGGGTCTTGCTGCTTTTGTAGCAAATGGCGATGTCAATATTGCTGCCAGTGCGGGGAAAATTGCGGCGGAGAATAATGCGTTGCCGTTAGTAATATACGGTGGAATGTTAGCGCTTAGTGCGGTTTCTCTCTATTTGATGGTTCAAGACACGATAGAATTCGGAGAGAAGTTATCTGACCCAAGCATTTCGGAAGACGAAAAACAGAAACTGGTTATTGCCTATGCAAAAAGCATGGGTGTTGACATAGCTCTTACTGTTGCGGGAGTTGGTGCTATAAGGGGCGCCAAAGCTCTTTTCACAATTTTAAGAAGGGAGGGGAAAGTTAGCGAAAATGTGGTCGAAGAGCTTGACCGAGTTGAGGAGGCGGTTGATTCTGGGAAGAAGTATGAGGCTGATGCGGGAAAAAGCCTGACGAGTGCGGCTAAAGGAGAGCCCCCAACATTACCTGCTGGCATGAGTCAACCAGAGTTTGGAAAATTAACTGGATGGGGTGTAGGCCCAGAAGATGCTGCAGCAAAAGTTGCCGCTGGATACACTGATGCTGAAATACAAATGTTGAAGAATGCTGGCGTTACAAAAGACAATATTCAGTCGTGGCTTTCTAGATACCAAGCCTTAGCGAAAATTGCAGCCGATAAAGGAAATCCAAATGTTGGCACTCCAACTTCAAGGGCAATTCTAATGCAGAAAATTTTGGAAAAGTGGTGATGAAACTAATTTTTAAGAATATTAACAGCTCACCGTTGGAGGTTAATATCGAACCTTCAACAGACGCATTTGTTTTAGATTCTGGTGATGTGCTGGAGCTGTCTCCAAAATTTGAGGGTAATTTAGATTATGAAATGCACTTGAATGGTGCCCGGCTAATAATTTGGATTCCACCTGGGCAATCATTTATGCCTTATATAAATGGAAAAAAAATAGCTGGCTTTTGTGAGGATTTCGTTTGGTGAGGCAAACAAACGAACAAAAGATCAACCCGGGATCAATGGGGTCGGACTCCATTGATTCCTTACCGCCATTACGGACGCCAGCGGCAAACTGGTACAAGAAATGGCCTTGACGATCAATGGGGTCAGACCCTGAGGTATCCCCACAAAGTCATCCCGAAAACACCTTGTTTTGATAGGCGTGTATCTTCTCCATTGCATCAATAAACCGCGCTGGTGACAGGAAATCGGGTAGTAGTAAACCAAGTTTAAGAAGTTGCCGAGCTAAAAATACACTCGAATAGGGTTTACGTTTACTGCTGGAATTTACCCGAAATTGCTTCTCCATAACACCCTCGTGCAACAGGCTGCCAGTTAGCCACAGCAGCCACTGTGTGAGTGCCGCAATCAGCAACAGATTCGAGCGCCGCAACAGGCCGATTCTGTTCAATTGGCAGATACCCAATCCATAGTGTTGACTTTTAGCGGATCAATGGGGTCAGACTCCATTGATTCTTACAATCCTAAGGGAAATCCGAAATATATTGTAAGATCTAACACTTCGCACGCATCAGGGGAGGCATTCAAGGGCTTCAATACTCAAGCCGAAGCGGAAATCGCGAGAACCGGAAAAGAATTTAGAAATGGAACCTATGACAAAGATCTTAATAGGATTGGTGATTAAATGAAACATTACAAGGTTTGCATATATGACTATAGTGATAGCGAATATATAAATCATTGGACATCAACTCAGGAATTAATATCCTCAATAAAAAATGGGGGGCATTTTGTTTGTTTGCCAAACAGCTACTTAACTATAGAGAAGGATTTTGTTGAGTTTGCAATAAACTTTTTATTGGCATTTAATTCGGAAAAATTTAAATTTAAATTTATAAACATTTATAATGGGAAAAGCATCAAAGACATAGATTCTGCGCTGCATCCTGAGGTGTATGAGGGGTTAGTTTTTCCGCTTGAGATAACACAAGATATCTCTGGTAAAACAATATTTGAGAATCTTGGGTTCCTAGATATATTAACAATGATCCAACTGTGCGCTCGGGGTATATTGGGTTTTTGCATTGAGAACGAAGATGCGGAAATATGTTTGTCTTCTATGGATGATGGATTTTATTGGTACGTTGCATTACCGGATGATGTGTATCCCAAGCTGCTAACAACATCGGCCAATTTATACATTTATGATTGGTACGATATTTTTGAATAACCAAAAATAATAAAATGTTGAGATTTTTTCGATTGTTGGTTTTATCATTGCGGCTATTTTTTTAGGAGATTTATGTGTGTTTAAATATTTTTTGGCAGGACTTTTGAGCGTGTGCGGTGCGGCAGCGTATGCAGATTGCGGCGTTGATAGCGCTAAAATTACCTTTGTATATCAATATTATGATGGCTCCATTTTCGTCAATTTTGACAAGGCTACAACCTGTAGCTGCGCCATCCCGGCGCGTATGGCGTTCAATACGGCGGATCCGGGTTATGACTATATTAAATCTATGGTGCTTTATGCCTATGCATCTGGGAAGTCTGTGACGGCCAATTCCAATATTGCGGGCTGTCCTATTCATGGCAATACTGCGAAGCTAAATTTTTTTGGTGTTTATCCCAATTAATTGGGGTGGTAAGCGCATTTTTAAAATTTTATTCATTCTTGCGAGGATTTCTATGAATGTAGTGTCGAAATTGTTGTTGGCAGGTGTTTTCTCGGTGATGTAATAACAAAAATCAATGGGGTCAGACTCCATAGAAATCAATGGGGTCAGACTCCATTGATTTGCCATTGATCTTGTGCGGAGAGTAAGGTGGATTCGAGATCAATGGGGTCAGACTCCATTGATCTGCAAAATCCTCGGTTATACTGGGGTCAAGTGGTGTTAATCAATGAGGGATCAATGTGAATCAATGGAGTCTGACCCCATTGATCTCATAGCTCGCATTCAATATATATTCAGCGAGTGGCGAATAGCAAGTAACAAGTAGCAAGTAGGATGGGTAGAGCGCAGCGAAACCCAACACTTGATGATTGATAATGGTAATTTCCACAGGGATGAACATTGCTTTGCCGACCATGGGATTTTAATGCCCCAACAAATAATTCATAAAGTGTACTGGAGAAACAAATGACAAAGATATTTGCCGTAATATTGCTGCTAGCAGCGGGCGCTGCATGGGCTGGAGAAATAGCACCAGCAAAAATTCAAAGGGTTCGAGCCTACACGAGTCTTCAAGGGTTGCCAGCGGCACGAAATTTCACAATATTTACAATTGACAGGCTGGACAGACTGCTAGCTGACGGTTGCTCGTCGCTTTTCATTCCTGCGGCGGATAAAGAGGCATTTAGCATTTTGCGGATGGCCAAAGCACAAACCGCAAATGTGCTGTTGGGGTACGAACCAGCTATGAAAGCCCCTTGGGGTGATAACAGCATATGTGCGGCGGTTCACGTCGAAGTAATGTAGCAAGTAGCAAGTAGGTTGAGTACAGCGCAGCGAAACCCAACCCGTAAGGCGGATTCGCGAAGCAATCCGCCATCTGGAAAAAATACAATTTCGCGATGCGGCGGATTTGTATTTTTGGTTTTGCGCTACACCCAAATGGCGGATTGTCGCTGCGCTCCGAATCCGCCCTACGATCAACCAAGAGTCAGTGGTGCTATTGCATAAGTGAAAACGGCAAAAGGCAAGACCTGACCCTGTTGTTATTCCCCTGTTCCCCTGATTTCAATTTATATATAGGCAGCCCTTATGATTAAAAAACTAGCTTTTGGCCTTACATTGTTTTTAGCTGCTGCTGTAAATGCACACGCAGCATCAGGATTTGTAAAAGGTAAAATAAAAAATGTTAGAGTGCATGATGCAAAAGAGTACCCAAACACTTGGGCCCCTCCTATTTTTTGGATTACATTAGAGGGCGTTACGACTGCAGGGAACTGTCAAAAATGGGCGGGCAATCCACTTTTCGTAATGGATAGCCAAATGGCGTTTTCTATGGTTTTGGCTTATCAAATGGCTGGCAAAGAAGTCGCCATATATTTTGATGACACAAAACTGAACGTCGAAAACGCCTGGTGCAGAGCGATCTATATTACTGGCGGAGACCAGGTGCCAACGTACTGATCTAGAACCCGTAGCCTGTAAGGCGGATTCGCGAAGTAATCCGCCTTACGGAAAATAAACAATTCCGCGACGCGGCTGAATTGTATTTTTGGTTTTGTGCTACACCCATATTGATGGAGTCTGCCCCATTGATACTACCTATAAAAATTTCATCTAATTAATTATCGAGATTGAGTATGAAGACTAAGTTATTATTTGCCATTGCAGCGCTAGTGTATGGGCCGTCGGCTTTTGCGATTGTCGAATGTGTGAAAAAAATTAATACCTATATCGTTGGAACATCTGAGGTGAACGGATCAGTTGCTCAATTATACGTCGCTTTTGAGGGTGGTGGTGCTGCAGCTGTGGAGTCAAAAAGTGCAGCGTTTAACGGTATGTTGTCAACGGTTATTGCAAGCATTGCAGCAGATAAGCTAGTTAAGATAAGGTACAGTAAAGGTACAAACTGTGAAAGCTTAAGCCCTGACAATCTTAATGGCGTTTCTACGGATGATTGGATTGGGGTGTGGCTTATAAAGTAGCCAGTAGCGGGTAGGTTGGGTAGAGCATAGCGAAACCCAACATTTGAGAGTTGAAGAAATGAAATTTGTGTTGAGTTGAAAATTATTTTTCGTGGTGCGGAGTTTTTTTGGGGTGAGCGCAGTGTTGGGTTTCGCTGCGCTCTACCCAACCTACGACAAAAATGAACATTTGTAATAGTTAATGGCTGTGGATGAGTTGCAGTACCTATGCATTACTCCTTAATTAAAGGGGGTGATTAGCAAAATGCAGCCGGGCGCGGCGCCGACTAAGGCGCGGTTTTATATTTATTCGTTGCAGGTGGTGAGTTGAGATTTAAGCGCGTGACGATAGTGCGGCACGGGTAAAAGGCTTGCAAAGTTAAGTTGTGTCGAAAAAGTCATTATCAAGCGCTGCCAAATTTGGAACGCGCACGCAATGAATGTGTAAGTGATGCAAAAGGTGGTTTTGCAAGTGGCGATTGTGGTGCTGCTTGAGTGATTTTGGGATATTTATTCAATAATGGTTTTTGAGTGGGTCAAACAATGAAAAAAAGTCTGGCAATAGTTTTTACCATGGCACTACTTATCCTATCGGGCGAAGTTTTTGCGCGAAACGAACCCCCTTATTCTTCGGATGTGGTGGACATTGCAGAATGGTCGAGTGATGGGGACATAGGAACAGTAACTGTAACCATTCATTCACACGATGGCGGCGAGCTCTCGTATAGCAGGGACGGAGCTCGCTGGGAAACTTTGGGGTTTCAGTTTGAAGGAGTGTATGAAGGGCTTGAGAACCCCGACGACTTTGTGGGCACACATATAATCCCGGTGCCGCAACTTGACCCCGGAGTCACCTATTTTCGCTATACCACATTGAAGCAGACCTACTATGGCCTAGGTTCTAGGGGTGATAAAACGCCAAACCTTGATGTGCCGGTTAAGGAGTACACCCACACAGTCCTCCCCACACTGGACGCAGTCAGCTCTATAGGCTGGAGCGTAGGCGATTATTGCGACACCAACTACACACTTTCTTGGTCGCCCGCCGCCCCAAAAGCCCCTGGTGATACACAAGTGGTGTACCAGATTGACGAAGCTGCAACGGCGGACGGGCGCCCGTGGGACACCAGTTGGCGCACCCTAGAGACCCGTTGGGGTACCAATAGCTACACCTTGCCCAAGGGGCGGTTAGCCGACTGGAATTATCAATACCGTATTCGGGCGCAATATGGCCTGAATGGCCAATGGTCCGAATGGTCGGATGTGGGGGCGGCTTCAACCTCGAAGTGGTTTCACATACCGGCTTGTGTAACGCCGCCAGCCGCACCCCCGGACGCCAGCGTTCCAGCTCCATCCGCCTCGGGTGGCTCCTCCGCCTCGGGTGGCTCCTCCGCCGCGGCTGATGTGCCTAGTGCGCCAGCAGCCAGCTATACGCAATATAAAAGCAATAAAATTGCTGGCCAGCAGGTGCTCGAACTAGAAAACGCGAATGCCGCCGGTATTTCCTATAACCGCCTACCGGAATTTAGTTACGGCTACACCTCACTGGTGATTAACAATTTCGCGGGGCCATCGAAAGTTGCACAAAATGGCGTTGTAACGCCGGCAAAAAGAGCCGCAAAACTTTTCGTAATCGAGACCGACTCATTCGGATTGGGTTATAGCTCAATTGCCATTCAGGGTGCACCAGCAGACCTGCTGATTATCAATCCGCAAAATTCAGGCGCCATTGTTTGCACATATTGTAGTTTCAGAAATGTTGGCCGGGTTACCTTGGTGGCCGGTCGCGCTAATTATCGGTTAGATAAAGATGTAGCCACCATTGGCGAGTTAACCACTTACCCTGCCGCTGTCAATAACGTTTCACTGCATGATATTTATGCGGTAGGCGTAACCTCATTTGAAGTATTAGGTAATTCGCTAATTGTTACTGGCGTTATCAATACAAATGTCAGTGGGAGCAACCTAAATGGAAACATTATTACTGATCCAAACGGCAGGCTGCGGTTGGGCAGCGGGGGCGTTAATTTATATGCGGGTAGTATGGTTTTCGATTATGAGAAACAACAAATTACGCAGGCCTCACGCACTGTCGGCGGGGAAAGTTATTCCGGCCTAACATTAAACGGCCGCATTCAATCAGCTTCCATCAATTTAAATGCCTTCCATTGGATAAAAATAACCCAGCCACAAACTACCCAAAGCGTGGCCCTAGTTTCCACTGAGTATCAAGGCCGGCGGGTTACGCCGGTGGAAGGCATAAAAGCCCAAACTTTTGGTGTAAATTCGCTGCTTAGCGTGCGCGGCGATTTAGCCTCCGATAATCAAATATCGCTGAACTCCAAGGGTGCGGTTACGGTAGAGCGCACACTGGCTGCACCTAAGCTGTTAGTCCTCGCCGGCGGCTTGGTTACCAATACCAACACCGCCTTTTATAACGCCAAAAACACCTTAAAAATAGCTGCCGATACGCTGGATAATCGCGCCAACCTAAAAGCTCCCGATATTTCCATCACCACGGATAAGCACATACTCAATCAATTTGGCGGTGAAATTAAAGGGGATGCAATCCGCCTGAAGTCGGTGGCTGGTGTGGTACGTAATGGCTCTATAAAACCCTATGAGCTAATTGATATGGGTGTGGAAATCGCTAACCCATTTACTGATGCGGGCCTGCAAAACCAAAGCTACAAGCAGGGCTTCTATTTTCAGCTAAATACCGCTGAAGGTAGGTACCATAAGCCCAGCTCCATCGGCGCAAAAATTATTGGCAGCCAAGTAGAAATTTCCGGCAATCAGGTGGAAAACATTAACCCCTACTACCGCGTGCGTAAGCCCGGCGAGAGCTGGGCGCAGGGCGTGTCTTATCAGCCGCAATTGTTGTCGCAGGTGGAATTGGTGGCCACCAAGAGCCTAAAAATTCACGGCGACGGCCCAGTAACCAACGCGTCGGCACTGCTGGGCGTGTTAACTGCCGGTGGAACCTTAGACATAGAAGCCGATAGGCTACTCAATGAGCGCTACCGCATGGATTTTACCTTGGAGGGTGCACAAGCCAATGAACTGAAAACCGCGGCCATTGTGGCTTCCCCCCCGGGGCAATTATTTTCCATGGGGACCTTTAAACTGAAGGCCACAAGTTTTTTAAATAAAACGGCATTTATGGAGGTGCAGGGTTTAGCAACCCTTGACGCCCCCAGCGTAAAAAACATCGGCTTAACCCTTGGGTCCCGCACTAAAACGTGGCTGGCTGGTGAAAAACTGCATGTCAAGTCTCTCGAATACGGTACCGAGGCTACACTCATGGCATTTAATGGCGGAGTGAACGCGGCACCCACCACCCTTTCCACTTTAGCGATCTCGGTAATTGATGGCGTGCAGCAGGCAGCGTTGAATACCTTGTCCGGAAGTACAGTGACGACATTTCATTTCAACGGTACTTCAACTACGAGGCAAGGCAGCTTTACCTCAATTGTGAAAGATGTAAGCAGCAATCAGATTTACCGCAAAGAATGTTATTACGGCAGCTGCACAGACAACACGCTTAACTCCCAAGGGCTTTTTGAGGTAATGGCCAAATTCATTGCCGAGTTTGAAACCGCCACGCGGAACGCGTGGGATATTGTGATTAATTGGTTTAATTAAAGGAATTCCACCATGAAAACACAGAGCCACTTAAACCCAATTAAGGCAAATCCCATGTGCAGACTATTCACATTAATCCAGCTGTTAGTGCTGTTGGTTGGCGCCACCCTAAGCGCTTATTCCACGGCTTCCGCCACTTACTCTCCTTTCGAATTGGAAGCGGAGTTTTCATTTAACGATAAATATGCCTATGTGCCCGGGCAAGCCACAGTACTGTTTGTTAAGCCAGACTTTTTGGCCAGCACGCCGCAAACCGCCCACCCCGATATTGCCGGGTTATATAGCAGCCTGCGCAGCAAGGGCACAAGCCTATTGCCACCGCCAAAATGGGTTCCCATTTTCAATGGTGGCATAACTCTATTTATTCCTAACTATGATCTGCGTAAGGTTATTGGTGATAACTTCGTACAAACCCTGTTTGTGCGTTCGCAAATTAAGCGGCTGTTAGGCCGAGAAGTTATTGCCCCGTTGGTGTTTGGGGATGAAGTGAGCGAATTTGCCACCCTCTACAATAACGCCCTTAATTACGCCATAGAAACCGGCACACCATTCGGCACGCCCTTAACCCAAATTGACCGCGACATGATTTGGCCCGAGTTGCGCCAAATTAAAGGTGAGTGGGTATACGTACCCATAGTGTATTTATCGACCAATACCCTAAACCTCTACAGTGTTAAAGGCTTAGAAACCTCCTTGAATGGCGGCACAGTCAAATTAGGCGGCATCAACATAGGCGCAGGCAGCGAGCTAACCCTGCGCAACACCTTTTTGAATGTCGCCAACGACCTAGAAGTAAAAGGCCAGCTAAATATCCAGGACGATGCCAAAGTGCTTGTGCAAGGCTCCTTAATGGTGGATGGCGGTACCCTCCTGGCCAAGCAAAGCCAGACTGGCCGCGGCAATATGTTTATCAGCGCTGGCGATATCACCATTAAATCCATCGTGCAGGTGGTTAAAAACGAATTCGGGCAAACCTCCAACCTAGGTTCCATTGCCAAAGTGGAATCTGACGGCACCATGACGCTGCGTTCGTCGGGCGACATTACTGTGCTTGGCGCAAACATTCGCTCCAACGACACCTTGGTTCTTGGTGCCAACGGCAACATTTCAGTAAAAGGCCTATCCCTCCCCAATGTATTTGAAGGTAAACAAGACGGTTGGGACACCCGCACCACCACCACTGAATATTTTTCCTCCACCATCAGTAGCCAATACGCCTTGCAGATGATTGCCAACGGCACCATCAGCATTGAAGGTTCCTCAATCAGTAGTGACAAAGGCCAATTAGAACTATTGGCCGGCATGGGCATAAGGGTAGAAGACCACCTCAACCAAACCCAAACGCAACGTTCCAACAAGTACATAAAAGGTAATCCCCACGAAGAGGCCTATAAAACCGTCGCCATTCGCTCGCTATTGGAGGCCGGCAAAAACGTTGTTATTAATTCCGAAATGGGCGACATAGTCCTTAAAGCCGCCGCCATTACCAGCCAAACCGGCACCAGCGTAAAAGCCAGTGCTGGCGGCGTGCAAATGTTGGTGAGTAAGGAGACAGACCAATACCAATATTCCGCCGTCAAAAATTCCCTGCTTACCGTCACCAATATTAACCGCGGGCACTTGTATGAAAATACAGTGGCCACCTCTGTGGTGGGCGGCTTACAGATACAGGCCCAAGGCGGTTTAACGGTTGAATACAAAGGCGACCCCACACTCAGCCTAGAAGACCAAGTGGCCGTCTTAAGCCAAGCCCCCGGCATGGAATGGATGAACAATGTGGACAAAACCAGCACCACCTGGAAGTCCATTAGTGCGGAGTATAAGAATTGGGATAAAACACAGACTAGTTTGTCACCGGCGGCTATGGCGTTGATTTCTATTGCTATGGCTGCGGCCAGTGGTGGCGCAAGTTTGGGTGCCACCGCCACCTTGCAAACCGCAATGCAAGCTGCTGTGGCGGCAGGTGTTAGCGCGCTGGAAACTCAGCTCGTTATTGCCATGTGTAACGGTGTGGTGAACGGCGGCAATTTTGGCCCTGCATTAAAACAACTCACCTCAGACGATTCCTTAAAGTCCTTGGCTATTTCTATGGTTACCGCTGGCGCGCTGAAAAAAGTCGATATGACGTTTTTTAGTGGAACAGCGGTGGTTAATGGCCAAGAAGTCGTGAAGGATCTTTCCTATGTGCAGCAGGCGGGGCAGGCGGTTACGCATGCGGCGGTGAGTTCTACGGTAACTTGGGCGATAAAAGGTGGGGATTTTGCGTCGGTGCGGGATTCGTTCGTACACTCCTTGGCGGCAGATGCGGTTAATCAGCTGGGCAAGGGTATGGCCAATAAAATCGGCGCCGCTAAATCCATTGATGAAGCCACTCGGTACATTTCCCAAGCCGCCCTAGGCTGTATGACACAAGGCCTGACGGCCAAATTGTCCAGCACGGATGCGGGAGACGCCTGTTTGTCCGGCGCCGGTGGCGCGTTACTGGCCCAAGGTGTCGCTGACATTGTTGATGCAAAAACGAAGACCTACACGAAAGCATTATTGGAACCGTCAGGCGATGCGTCTGCTCGAGACAGCGCGGATTTTTTTAGGTTTCTTGCCGCCCATGGGGCAGATGTCTCCCGTATGGTTGCTGGCTTGTCCGCACTGGCGGTGGGTGGTGATGTGAATGCAGCGGCAGCCGGTGCCGGTATGGCATATGCCAGTAACCGAGCGACAATCGCCAAAGCCGCAGCCTTGGGCACGTTAATGATTCAGCAAGGAATGCTTGGCTGCACTCGGACGTTTATTGAATGCAGTGCAACGCAGCAGGAGCTTGGTGTTAGGCAGCGTATGAAGGCGTCTGGGAAATTTACCGACGCTCAAATTACTACGCAGGTGGCGGCGTGGAAAAGCCAAAACATATTTACGAGCATCGCAACCTATAATTATCACTACTATGCCGGCGGCCAGGTATTGGAGGACATGGCGTTTAGGGAGCAGGATGACCCACTGGTTAGGGCGGCCACCCAGCCAGGCGAAATTGAAGAGGTTATAGTTACTGGCTTGCGTTATACCGGCATGCGAGACGCCACCTTGGATTGTTTCGCTGGTCTAGAGCGTTTAAATAAAGACGTTAATGGTGCTGTTGGCGGCGCGGTTAGTTACCTATTTGACAGTGTTTTGGGCGCGCCGATTAAAGACAACCTTGCCAATGTTATGAATAAAACGGTGCAGGCCGTCACTCAGGTGGAAGGCATTAATGGCGCTATTGAGCTCACAAACACTGTTAAAAACAGTTTAGGTGCTGGTTCGTTAGCCTATTTATCAGATCGTTCTTACGATGGCGCTAAGACGTATGTCGGTGATAACACAACGGTTGAAGAAAGAGACCATTTGGCAGCAGACGGTATTGTGGCTGTTGGGGCTACGGTATTTGGTTGGGGAGTGGGGAAGGCCGTTTCTTCGATTTCGTTTGAGCGGTATGTGCCGCAGGCGGGGCCGGAAAAATTTATTAACAAAAAGCCTAAATTTAGCGGCGATTGGGATAACTATAAAACGTTCGGGATATTTGATGATCCGCTCTCTAGTCCCGAGGGGCGCAGAATGGTAATCGAATTTGAAAATGGTGGGATTGATCATGATGCTGCTATATATAAAACTAGGAAATTGATGGAAACAGGCTCTACTCTACCAATAGCGAATCCAATTAATGTCGGGGATGTGTTCTATAAGCTGGTGCCAAATGGTGCAACCGTAGGGCCAAAAAGCGTATTTTGGATAACCGAAGCTGAAGTCAGCAAACTAAGATATTTTAGTGGTGTTGATTCTATTGCCGATCGCTTGGGAGTGCCTTTGGCGCAGCAGCAGGCCGCTTCTTTTTCATTGTACAAAGTCAAGGCAATAGACCCGGGAACGTCCTTCACATCTCGAGTAGCTCCGACTAGTGAATTGGGCGCTGACGGCACGGTTTGGAAGCAAGCTGGCGGAGCGGAACAAACGCTCTTAACTGATAGACAAATGACAAAATTTTCAAGCCCAGAATTAATAGAGCAGGAGTTTAAACAGAAGCCATGACAAAGAAACTTGTTCCTTATGACGGAAGGCAGTACCTGGAAATTGATCAAGTAGCTTTACGACGGACCGCTAAAGAGTTGCTTGCTCAAATTAGTTTTGAGGTTGGTGAAAATGATCCATATAAAATTAAGTCTAGGTTAATGCCTATAATAGACAGCGCCATTAGGGGCGAAATTGCCACCCCCTTCCGAGAGCGGACAGAATTAATTGGAGGCCTGTTTGATTATGAATATGGCGAGGGGACACTGCCAAGTTATCTGGCGGGCGGGTTTCAAAGAGCTTTCGTTTCGTTTGCTGTAATTGCGCTAGGATGGCCTTTAGATGTTCCTATCGTCGAACATGTGAATGGCGTCCAGATGGCTTGGATTGAGTTTGAAGAGGAAGGAGAGCGCATGGTTCATGCTCCTATTAAACCGTGAACCCGTAAGGCGGATTCGCGAAACAACACGAACAAACAAGCCACCCACCACTTAAGCCCAGTAAAACCAAGGATTTTGGAGAAATGGGGCTATGGATCAATGGGGTCAGACTCTGAGGTATCCCCACAAAATATACAATAAATTCAATGACATGGAAAAAAATCTTTAGGATAATATCGCGAAGAGTGCGAACATGAGGGCTGGCCCCGAAAATCTCACTAATCAAGAAGCCCCCATGTCCGCG